>CACWLF010000004.1 GCA_902761645.1 uncultured Aeromonadales bacterium
TGTTCTGTATGTGGAAACATGTCAAATATTGACCAACCTTTGATTTTAAATCCATGATTGCATATAATCTTGAAATCTCTTGTTGCTGTTATCGGATTGCATGAGACATAAACAATCTTTTTTATTTTACTTTTGCCTAGAAATTCGCTTATTTCCTTTGCTCCTTTTCTTCCTGGATCTAACAGAACTGCATCATAGCTTTCAAACAACTCTCTGCAGTTAGAAAGATTTTCGCTCAGGTCAAATCGAATAAATTTGGTATTGCTCAAGTTATTGATCCTGGCATTGGCTGATGCCTGTTCAACCATATCTTTTACAACTTCAATGCCACAAACCTGTTTTGCTCTCGCTGCAAGCTGAAGTGAAAAATTTCCAATTCCGCAGAATAAATCCATAACGCTTTCTGACGATTTAAGATCCAGGTAGGAAACTGCTTGACTGATAATTTCCTGGTTTATTTCCTCGTTGATTTGAATAAAATCATTTGGTCTGAAAAGGTATTTTATATTATTGACAGTGTATTCTGCCTGATTTTCTGTACCGTATATTTTAGTCAGTGAATCATCTGTTTGAATAAAACCGTTGATGTTATGTTTTATGCAGAATTGTCTATATTTTTCTATGTCTGGTTCTCCTGGGAATTTTTGTGCAAAACGTATCAATACAAAAACACCGTTGTCAGCAGAAGTTAATTCCACATGTCCAACGGTATATTTTGTGGACAGTGTATTTAAAAAAACTCTTAAAGGATTGATTAAATCCGATAAATTTTCTTTTAATACAGCGCAACTGTCTATATCGATAATATTATGTGAATTTTTTTCTCTGAATCCTAGATGAAGATAATCTGATTTGTTGTCAAAATAAGTAGAAAGTCTGCAGGTCCGACGGTAGTGATAAGGAGATTTGATAATGGTGCTGTCCGGATCCGGTAATTTTATATTTACATTTTTTGAAAAAATCTGTTTTAATCCGTCTATTTTGGCTTTGATCTGCTGTTCATGGGGAATGAACTGACAGCTGCAGCCACCGCATTTACTGGTATATATGCATTTCTCGGCACACCTTTGTTCTGATTTTTTATAAAATTTCTGTACAATTGCTGTTCCTGTTTTTTTTCCTGCTTCCTTTTTTTCGACTTTGACCTCGTCTCCAATCATGGTATTGGGTACAAACCAGATGCGATCATCTTTTTTTCCGACTCCGATGCAGTGTCCGTCTAAAGATTCTATTTTAAGATCGAAATAGCGATCTACCTGAGGTTTCTGAGGCTTGAAGAACATTACCATAAGAATTTACCTTAATATGATGGAACAGTTATAATTTGAATGTTTTGTAAATTATATTGATTTTACAGCTAAAACCAAAGTTTCTGTAAAATAATTGCGTTGATATTATTTCATAATTTTATAAATTCATGGCATTTGATTGTCTAAATGTATTTCTTAGCAGGTTTTCAGACTCGATGCTTCGAAATCTGCTGTTTTACAGCGAAACTTTATGCAGATATTTATTTATTCTGTTACTGAACAAGGATTTTAATTCTTGATGAATATTAAATAGCACCGCTAACATGTTAAAATAGGAGTGGCGTTATGCATTTTGATTTTGGAAATTTTGGGAATAAAAATGAAAAAACTTGTCAAATGTTTGTTTTTAAGTGCATGTATATCATCTTCAGTTTTTGCTTTATCAGACGATTGGAAATTTTTAGGAAGTAATGATGGTTTTTATGCCTTTGCCAATGCAAAGGAAAATAAGTCCATTACATTTTCACAAACGGAAATTACAGAGGAAATGGATCTGTTGGATATAGCTAAGGAAAGTGCCAGTGGTATGAAGGAAACGTGTTCTGATGAACCAAAAATTTCCGGCGATAAAAATGAGGCTGTAGTGGAATGCAATATGGAAGTAAGGAATGTTCAGGTTCCGGTCAAAACGATTGTGTCTAGAGATGGAAATACTTTGCTTGTTTACGCATTTGTAAACGGGGCTACAAAAGACGATTTACTTGAACTGATGGAAAAATACAAATAAGTATCTGTGTTCTTACTGCTCTATTTCACCTGTATTGAAAAGAAATCTTGTTGTTAATGAATTCTCCTGGGCAAGAAAGGTAATTGGCTGCATGACACTCTCTCGTAGAGATGCCTGTCATGCCGGATATAAGGATCTCGACGTAAATGGCTTTTAAAAGATATGGATTAAGATCTCGTGTTATAGTGTACAATCTGCTGCCGGTACTTGTTATCGGTTTGTTTTTCTCGGGATTCTATATATTCAATCGGTATAATCTGGTTGAACAGAATCTTGTTGAAAAGGGTACCAATATAATTGAACCTCTGACACTCGCCATTGAAGGTCCTTTGGGGGAAGAAAGGCTTGATACAGTAAGAAAAATAGTCAATTATGCGCATCGTAATAATTCTGGTCTGATTGATACGATTGCAGTTTTCGATCTTGCCAGTAATCTGTTTGTAACATCGCGTTATGTTCATGATTTTTCGGAATTGAAACAGCCTTTCGACAATAAATTATCGCCGATTACATCAGTACATTTCCATAATGATTCCATTATTTTACGAACACCGATATTTTCAGAAGTGATTGACAATTTTGATGTTGCGAGAATTATTCCAGGTTATTCAAAAATTGAAACCACAGACAGTCCAACACGCATTGTTGGTTATGTCAGCATGAAATTAAACAAATCAAAGGCTTTGATGCTTCTTTATAAGGATGCGGTTTTAGCGGTATTTGTAATTTTAATCGGTATGATTCTGGCTCTTATTTTTGCGTTCAATCTTATTAAAGAGGTTGTGGAACCCATTAAAAGAATGATCCGGGCTATTGCTTGCATCAAGGAAGGTCAGCTGGATACCAGAATTACCGGAGGCATGCACGGTGAACTGGAACGATTGCGTTCAGGTATTAATGGAATGGCGAGATCTATTGCAGAATATCATAATGAAATGCAGCAGAGTATAGATCAGTCCACAGCCGACCTCAGAGAGACTCTTGAACAGATGGAGATTCAGAATGTTGAACTGGATCTGGCAAAGAAACGGGCGCAGGAGGCGGCAAGAGTAAAGACAGAGTTCCTGGCAAATATGTCGCATGAATTAAGAACTCCATTGAACGGTATCATCGGATTTTCAAAACAGTTATTCAAGAGCAAACTGACAGCAACTCAGCATGAATATTTATCAACCATAGAACGTTCAGCAAAAAATCTCCTCGGCATCATCAATAATATTCTGGATTTTTCAAAACTGGAGGCAGGAAAGCTCACATTGGAAAAAATCCCTTTCAGCATAAGGGATACAGTCAATGAGGTTTTGATGATCATAGCACCTATAGCTCATGAAAAGGATATAGATTTATCCGCCAAAATCGATTATGCCATCCCGGATCTGCTGGTAGGCGACCCTTTGCGTCTGCAGCAGGTACTGACAAACCTTGTGTCAAATGCGGTCAAATTTACCGAGGAAGGTTCTGTAAATGTGACAATGCTTCTGATTAAACAGCCTGCAGTAAATAACAATGCCAATGAGGTAAAGATTGAAATAATTGTCAGAGACACCGGTATCGGTATAAGTCCTTCTCAGCAGCAACGTATTTTTAAACCTTTCATTCAGGCAAATAATTCAATATCCAGGACATTCGGCGGAACAGGTCTTGGTCTGGTGATTACTCAGAAAATAGTCACCATGATGGGTGGAGGTCTTTCCGTTAGATCCCAGATTAATAAAGGATCTGTTTTTACCACAACAATCCCTCTTCAGCCCGCAACTTTGCCAAATGAAAGGAATCCTTCCATTGCGGGTCTGAAGGGATTGAATATTCTCTTGATAGATGACTGCGAGTGGGCGAGGGATACATATTCCCAAATGATGCGAGACTGGGATATGAATGTTTATGTGATGGCATCGGTGGATGCTGTAAAGAGTATTTCGGTTGACAATCTGTTTGCAGTGTTAATAGGTGTTCATAACCATGAAGATCTTGAAGAGGTTAAAGCCAAAGTGGAAGCGGTCTCTGTTGATGTTCCTGTTATAGTATGTTCAAATTCACATGACAGTGAATTCAATAATTCAATTAAACAGATGGGTGTATCGGATGTAATAATCAAACCGATAGCTGATGAAAGACTGCTGTCATGTTTCGACAAGATAAAGAACAGCAGTGAGGAACCTGTATCCGAGAATGAACAGGTCATTGCAAAACTGAACAAGAAGGTTCTGGCAGTGGATGATAATCCGGCCAATCTGAAACTAATCAGTACATTGCTTGCGGAGCGGGTAACAGGAGTTGACAGTTGCACCAGCGGTGAACAGGCAGTAAATCTGTGCCGTATTAATGTTTATGATTTGATTTTTATGGATATACAGATGCCGGTCATGGATGGTATAACCGCTCTTGGAAAAATCAGGGAGGATAAAAACGGCAAGAATAAGTCGACACCGATAGTTGCGGTTACCGCATTGGCAATTCCGGGAGAACGTGAACGTCTGATGAATTTGGGAATGAACGAATATATTTCAAAGCCTATAGATGAAAACATTCTTGTTAAGCTTCTGGAAAACAGCAGTTCGCTGGAAAAAATAGAAAGGGAACACGTGGATAAGACCGATGATGATTTTCTGTCAGAAAAATATCCTCAGATTCGTGATGCTGAACTGGCTTTAAAGCATGTATCGGGTAAAAAGGATTTGGCCAGGGAGATGCTTGAAATGTTTATGGAGTCAGTTGTTCCTACACAGGATGCAATCAGCAAGGCTGGATCACTGACCTCTGAACAGCTGGTTAAAGTGGTTCATAAAATGGCAGGCGGTGCAGCATACAGCGGAATGGTCAAAATTCAGAAAATCTGCAATATCATTGAAGCCAGTCTCAGGAACGGAGCGAAAATCCAGGATATAGAGCCAGAACTGTATGAACTCGATGATTTGCTGGAAATTGCCAAAAAACAGGCTCCGGAATGGCTGAAACAGCTGGAATAGTACCATATGTATTCTGATTATTTGTTAAGTCGGATTAACTTTGAAATGATAATGTAAAAAGTATTAGCAAGTGAGGTTAATCTTGTCTATACTAGACATGTAATAATGTGAAACAAGTTTATAGACTAAATTTTTAGATAATTTAATTTGCGTTAAAAAATTAAAATTGCTCTTAGTTTAAGCATATTAAGGAAAATTTAACTAATGGTCGCAATTAGAGATACTCATAGTAAGAAAAAATTTGATCTTGATGTATGGATAAACAGTCTTCATCAAATAAATGAATCAGATCGTACCGTTCTTGTCGACACATTTAATTATTGTACCAAACTCAGCGATGATCCGAATGTTACTCATAAACTGCAGAGCAGAAGTGCTGAGATGATAGGTATTCTGCTTACCATTCACATGGATCTTGCAACGTTGCAGGTTGCCATTCTTTATAATTATTATACTGAAAATTTATTGTCCATATCCCGGGTTGAAGAAGATTTTCCAAAGTTGATAGTATCAATCATGAAAGGTGCAATTGACATGGAGGCAATCCGGTTTCTGCAGAATATGGGGGATGAGGTTACCGACAATCAGATTGATAATGTCCGCCGCATGCTTATTGCCATGGTGGAGGATATTCGTGCGGTGGTTATTAAGTTATCCGAGCGTATCGCCTACCTTCGCGAGGTAAAGAACGCAGATGAGGAAACCAGAGTTCTGACCGCAAAGGAAATTTCGGCAATTTATGCTCCTTTGGCCAACCGTCTGGGAATCGGTCAGCTTAAATGGGAATTGGAGGATTTATCATTCAGATATTTGCACCCTGATATCTATCGTCAGATTGCAAAGCAACTGGATGAAAAGCGCATTGATCGTGAAGAGTATATCAATAATTTCGTTCAGGAACTGAAGGAACTGCTTAAACACGCAGGTATTGAGGCGGAGGTTTACGGCAGACCTAAGCATATTTACAGTATCTGGCGAAAGATGCAGAAGAAGAATTTGGATTTTTCCGAATTGTATGATGTCCGCGCTGTTCGCATAATTACACAGGAACTGTCGGACTGTTATGCAGCCCTTGGTGTAGTCCATACTCACTGGCATCATATACCGAAGGAATTCGATGATTATGTTGCAAACCCTAAGCCTAACGGATATCAGTCAATTCATACCGTGGTTCTGGGCGACGGCGGTAAACCTGTAGAAATTCAGATCCGCACGGAAAAAATGCATCAGAATGCGGAACTTGGAGTCGCGGCACACTGGAAATATAAGGAAAACAGCAAGTCAAACGATACTGCCTATGAAGAGCGTATAGCATGGTTAAGGCATTTGCTGTCATGGCAGGAGGATATGGTTGAGTCTGGCACTCTGGTAGATGAATTCAGAACTCAGGTGTTTGAGGATCGTGTGTATCTGTTTACTCCCAAGGGTGATGTGGTTGACTTGCCGGCTGGTGCTACTCCTCTTGACATGGCATACAGCATTCATACCAATATCGGTCATCGCTGCATCGGAGCAAAGGTAAACGGAAAAATTGTACCGTTTACATATCAGCTGCAGACCGGCGAACAGGTGGAAATTCTTACACAGAAGGAACCTAATCCAAGCAGGGACTGGCTGAATCCGAACAATGGATATTTAAAAACCTCAAAAGCTAGATCGAAGGTGGCGGCATGGTTTAAACGGCTTGAACGTGAAAAGAATCTTATTGCAGGACGTGAAATTTTTGAGCGCGAACTTGAACGTAACGGGGTTATTCTTGATAAGGAAAAACTTCAGAAGTATCTTGTTCAGGCTTGCCAGCGGCATAATCTTGTAAATGTTGACGATCTGATGGTGAATATCGGTTCTGGCGTGATCAAGATAAATCAGCTGATAAGTTTCCTGGAACTTGGAAACAAGACGGCTGCTGATGAGGATCAATCGATTCTTGAAAGATTTGAGAAGAACAGCGTTCTGTCAAATTCAGGCGAAAAGGCAAAGAGTTCCAATAATATTATTATTAATGGTGTTGGAAACCTTCTTATTCACCTGTGCAAGAATTGCTGCCCTGTACCGGGAGATGATATCACCGGATTTATCACACAGGGACGCGGTGTTACCATACACAGGCTGGATTGTTCCAAACTGGCTGATCAGAAAAAGAAAAGTCCGGAACGTATTGTCGAGGCTTCATGGGCTGTAAGTTATTCTCAAGGTTATACCATAACAGTGAGAATAACGGCTTCGGACAGACCAGGACTGCTTCGGGATATTACAACAGTAATTGCCAATGAAAAGGTTAATGTTTTGGGTATTCAGTCAAAATCGAATGTTAAGACGCAGACTGCCAATATTGATATTAATATGGAAGTTTACAACATAAGCGCTTTAACCAGAATTATCTCAAAACTTAATCAGGTTGATAATGTAATAAGTGCAAAACGCTTATAATTTAATCTGCTGCCGGATTTAAAAATCTTTGTCAATATGCCTTAAATTTGGTATATTATGTTTTTAAATTAATTGATCCGTCTGATGCCTGTGCATGGTCTGTGTACGTTTAAACCGGCATCAGGACAAAGCTTTGTTGCTTTCTGCGGCAATAGAGCCGGAGCATGGTTTTTTCATAAAAAGATTGGTTCAATATGACAACTAAATATATATTTGTAACAGGTGGTGTAGTATCTTCCCTGGGTAAAGGTATCGCTGCCGCTTCTCTTGCAGCAATTCTTGAAGCTCGCGGTCTTAAGGTAACAATGATTAAACTGGATCCGTATATAAATGTTGATCCGGGAACAATGAGTCCGATTCAGCACGGCGAGGTGTTTGTAACAGAAGACGGTGCCGAAACAGATTTGGACTTGGGTCATTATGAACGTTTCATACGCACTAAAATGACAAAGAATAATAACCATACTACCGGAAAGATTTATTCTTCAGTTTTAAGAAAGGAACGTCATGGTGATTACCTGGGTGCTACTGTACAGGTAATTCCTCATATTACCAATGAGATTAAGGAAAGTGTGCTGGCCGGCGGAGAGGGCCATGATATTGCACTGGTTGAAATTGGAGGAACCGTTGGTGATATTGAATCATTGCCGTTCCTGGAAGCTATTCGTCAGATGGCGGCTGATATTGGCAGAAACAATACTGTTTTTATCCATTTGACTCTTGTTCCGTATCTGCAGACCTCAGAGGAAGTGAAAACAAAGCCTACACAGCATTCCGTTAAGGAACTGCTGTCGATCGGTATTCAGCCGGATGTGCTGATTTGCCGTTCAAGTATTTCCCTGCCTGCAAACGAACAGAAGAAAATCTCCTTGTTCTGTAATGTTCCTGAAAAGGCTGTTATATCGTTAAAGGATGTTGATTCCATCTACAAGATTCCTCAGTTGCTGAAATCTCAGGGATTGGATCAGTATGTTGTTGATCGTCTGGGAATTTCCTGCAAGGAAGCGGATCTGTCGGAATGGGAACAGGTAATTTACCAGGAAGCAAATTCCGTTGGTGAAATAACCATCGGTATGGTCGGAAAATATGTTTCACTGCCTGATGCATACAAATCTGTCAACGAGGCATTAAAACACGGCGGATTGAAGAATCTGGTTCATGTTAATATCAAATATATCGATTCTGAGGATTTGGAAAAGAACGGAACAGAAGCTCTTGAACATATTGATGCCATTCTGGTTCCTGGCGGTTTTGGTAATCGCGGCATTGAAGGAAAGATTCTTGCGGTTAAGTATGCGCGAGAACACAAACTTCCATATCTTGGAATCTGTCTGGGTATGCAGGTTGCAATGATTGAATACGCAAGAAATGTTGTAGGACTGGAAGGTGCAAATTCAACCGAATTTGACAAGAATTCTCCATATCCTGTAATTGCTCTGATTACTGAATGGCAGAATGAACAGGGCGAAATCGAACATCGTTCTGAAAATTCAGATCTCGGCGGAACCATGAGATTAGGTGCTCAGCTGTGTCATTTGGAAGAAAATTCAAAGGTTCGTGAATTGTATGGAAAGCCAGAAATTTACGAACGTCATCGTCATCGTTATGAGGTTAACAATCAGTATGTTGACAAGCTGACCGAGATGGGATTAAAGGTTACAGGCCGTTCGGCTGACGGTAAACTGGTGGAAATTATTGAAAATCCGAATCATCCGTGGTTTGTGGCAGTTCAGTTCCATCCTGAATTTACCTCAACACCTCGTGATGGTCATCCATTGTTTGCTGGTTTTATAAAAGCTGCAAAGAATTATAAATTAAGTAAATTAAATGGTTAATTTTGAGAGTGTTCTCTATTATAATAACTGATAGAGAACGGTTTATTTTTGTATTTTTATTTTAATTTATTTTGAAGGATAAAAAATGGCTAAGATTGTTAAAGTAATTGGTCGTGAAATCATTGATTCTCGTGGAAATCCAACTGTTGAAGCTGATGTATATTTGGATGACGGCAGCATGGGTCGTGCTGCAGTTCCATCTGGAGCTTCTACCGGTGTTCGTGAAGCATTAGAATTACGTGATGGTGATAAATCACGTTTCGGTGGTAAGGGTGTTTTACAGGCTGTTAAGAATGTTAATGAAATCCTTGGACCAGCAATCGTAGGTATGGATCCTGTTGATCAACGCGCTGTTGATAAAGTAATGTTAGACAAAGATGGTACTCCATTCAAGAAGAATTTAGGTGCTAACGCTATTCTTGCTATCTCTTTAGCTGTTGCTAAAGCCGCCGCTGCTACCAAGAAGGTTCCTTTGTATGAACACATTTCTGACATCAACGGTACTCACGGTGTTTACTCAATGCCATTGCCAATGATGAACATCATCAACGGCGGTGCTCACGCTGCATGGTCAATGGATATGCAGGAATTCATGATTCAGCCGGTTGGCGCAAAGACTGTTCGTGAAGCAATCCGCATGGGTGCAGAAGTATTCCACGAACTTGCAAAGGTATTAAAGGCTAAAGGTCAACCTACTACAGTTGGTGATGAAGGCGGTTATGCTCCTAAATTAGCTGGTACAGCTAACGCAATGGCTGCCATCAAGGAAGCTGTTGAAAATGCCGGCTACAAGTTTGGTGAAGACATCACTTTAGCTATGGACTGTGCTTCTTCTGAATTCTATGATGAAGCTGCCAAGTTATACAGAATGAAGGCTGAAGGAAAAGATTTTACTTCTAATCAGCTGGCTGACTTCCTTGCAGATTTATGCAATCAGTATCCTATCATTTCTATCGAAGATGGTCAGGCTGAAGGCGACTGGGATGGATGGAAGTACTTAACTGACAAGATCGGTAACAAGTGTCAGTTGGTTGGTGATGACCTGTTCGTAACCAATCCATCAATTCTGAAGGAAGGTATTGAAAAGGGTATCGCTAACTCAATTCTGATTAAAGTTAACCAAATCGGTTCATTAACAGAAACCATCGATGCAATTCAGATGGCTCATAAGGCTGGTTACACTGCAGTTATTTCTCACCGTTCCGGTGAAACCGAAGACTGCACTATCGCTGATATCGCTGTAGGTACTGCAGCTGGTCAGATCAAGACCGGTTCATTAAGCCGTTCAGATCGTATGGCTAAGTACAATCAGTTAATTCGTATCGAAGAAGAATTAGGTTCAGAAAAAGCTCCATATGCAGGAAGAAAGGCTGTTAAGGGTCAGAACTAATCTGTTAACTTAATCTTTTAGATTTTTATAGTGTTTATGGGGGCATGTTGAATACATGCCCCTTGTTGTTTTAAGTGTGTAAAAAATTCTCGCAGTATGTGAAATCGTGTTTGTCTTGATTATTTGTAAAACTTCCCACTAGTGTTAATTTTGGAAACAAATGGATTTATTAGATAATTTTGTAACAATTGTAAATAATTTTCTGTATGGAATGTTACTGATAGCCATGTTGCTGGTCTGTGGTCTATTCTTTAGCGTATCTACAAGGTTTGTTCAATTCAGATATTTTTTTGAGATTTTTAAAGTAATTTTCGAAAAAAAGTCCGACATGAATGGTGTATCGTCATTTCAGGCTCTGATGGTATCAACAGCTTCCCGTGTCGGCACAGGAAATATTGTTGGTGTTTCGGCCGCAATCTGCATGGGCGGATACGGAGCTGTTCCATGGATGTGGCTGATTGCCGTACTCGGTATGGCTTCAGCATTTGCAGAAACAGTATTGGCTCAAATATTCAAAAAATCTTCTCAGAGAGGCTGTTACGGCGGTCCTGCATACTATATAGAATATCTAGCAGGAAACAGGCTTGTTCCGTTATTGTTTATATTCAGTCTGATAGCAACTTTTATGGTTGGTTTTAATATGCTTGCAAGTTACAACCTGCAGGATGCATTCAGCGGTTTTGATTTCTATGACAGGGAAACATCCCCTATGTACATAGGAATCATACTTACTGTAACAGTTGGATATGTTTTACTTGGAGGCGGACATCGCATAATAAAATTTACAACTTTTTTTGTTCCTCTGATGGGGCTGGCTTACATTATTATTGCTGCGATTGTAGTATTGAATCATCTTGATTATGTACCTGCCATGTTTCAGAGAATGCTCAGAGATGTAACGGATTTGGATGCAATTTTGGGAGGATTTACCGGAAGCTGCATCATGTATGGTATAAAACGAGGTTTATACAGTAATGAGGCAGGGATGGGAACTGCACCCAATGCTGCGGCATGTGCAGATGTCAGTCATCCTGTTAAACAGGGACTGGTATAGGTGTTTTCGGTTTTTCTTGACACAATGGTAATCTGCACTGCTACGGCACTGATGTGTTTAAGTTCCGGAGTTGAACCAAGCGAGGATCTTAACGGTGTTCCGTATGTGCTTGCAGTGGCCAACCATTCATTTGGTGATTATGGAAATATTATTGTTGCTTTGACTATTACTCTTTTTGCATTTACAACAATAATCGGCAATTTGTTTTATGTTGATAAGTCTTTTATTTATATTTTCAGAAAAGAACCAAACCGCAGTTTTATGATGCTTTACCGTCTTTGCGCGACTGTTATTGTTATGATCGGGACTCTTTTGCCAAGTGCTTTATTGTGGAACGTCGCAGATTTGACCATGGGTTGTATGGCTTTCATCAATGTAATATGCATTCTGTGTCTGTCAAGATATGTTATTCTGACTTTAAAAGATTATGCAGATCAGAAACGTAAAGGTGTCAATCCGGTATTCAAGGCAAAAAATATCAAATTGAAATGCAAAACAGATTACTGGAATTAGTTTATTCCCGGCAGTATTAACTGCTTCGGAACATGCATGGCCGTGACAACAGTCATGGCTTTCTTTTGATGGTATATCCGTTATTTAAAGGTCGTAAAATTTGATTTTTAGTGCAAAAAATAATAAACTAACTTCAATTTGAAGATGTCATGAATCACTTGTTTTCTAAAATCCTGTAGATATGTTTGCTATTAGAGTCATTTAAATTTTATTATGAAGTTATTTACTTTTGTATTGTTTATAGTGCTTTGCGCATCACTTTACTATTTGGGATTCGGTAAAAACGGCTGGATGGATTACAAGTATTATCAGTTGAAAATTTCCGAAAAGGAGGCTTCAAATGAAGCCCTTGCTGAAAGAAACAATATGATGCAGGTTGAGGTTGAAGATCTTTTGCAGAGTCATGAAAGCATGGAAGAGACCGCCCGTCGCGAACTTGGATATATAAGAAGTGACGAAACATTTGTAAGAATAATGGAAAAAGAAGAAAAATAATGCTCTCTATTGATATGATTATGCCTGCTGCAGGAATCGGCAAGAGAATGGGAAGTTCTGTCCCGAAGCAATATCTGAAAATATTTGATCAGACAGTTCTTGAATATACAGTTAAGACGTTGTTGGCTTCTCCATACTGCAACAGAGTTATTGTGGCGATTCGCAGGGACGATCCGTATTTCTGCACTTTGCCTGTGGCATCTCATCCAAAAGTGAAGATTGTGGAAGGAGGGGAGGAACGCGTTAATTCTGTTCTGAATGCCCTTGCTGAAGCAGGAACCGAGTGGGTTTTGGTTCACGATGCGGCCCGTCCATGTTTGTCTCAGCATGATTTAACGAGATTAATTGAAGAGTCAACCAGAAAAGATGGTGGAATTCTTGGATGCGCGGTGCGTGACACAATGAAAAGAACCAATCAGTTGTTGGAAATTCAGAAAACAGAAGATCGTTCCCTGATGTTTCATGCATTAACACCTCAGCTGTTCAGACGTGAACAGCTTATTGACTCAATTAACAGAGCTTTGTCCGAGGGTGTTGCTGTTACCGATGAGTCTTCTGCCATGGAGTTTGCTGGTTTTAAACCATTGCTGGTGGAAGGCCGCAGCGACAATATTAAGATTACGCAGCCGGCCGATCTGAAGATGGCCGAGTTTATAATAAATTCAATGATAAAAGGATAAATATGATTCGAGTTGGACATGGCTTTGATGTACACAGATTCGGTGGTGATGGTCCTATAACCATTTGCGGTGTTAAGATTCCTTATGAGCAGGGACTGATTGCTCATTCTGACGGAGATGTTGCTCTGCACGCTCTTACGGATGCGTTGCTGGGCGCTGTTGCCTTGGGAGATATTGGCAAACTGTATCCTGATAATGATGATCGTTTTCTCAATATCGACAGCAGAATTCTTTTACGGGATGCTTATGAAAAAGTTAAAGAAAAGGGTTTTGTTTTAATTAATGCCGATATTACCATTATTGCACAGGCCCCTAAGATGCTGCCGCACATTCAGCAGATGAGATGTATAATTGCTGAAGATCTGAAGACCGATATTGATAATATCAATGTAAAGGCTACAACAACAGAGAAGCTCGGTTTCACTGGAAGAAAGGAAGGTATTGCCGCTGAGGCTTGTGTTTTGGTATCAAAAGAATAGTTAGTTTATGGCAGTTAAACAGTTACCACCGTGGTTGCGGGAACTTGGCGAGAAAATTGAAGTTTGCGATGAAGTGTTGCAGGCAATGAATTTGCCTCGTGAAAAATTTATAGATCAGATTAGTCTTAATTCCAGTCTTTTAACCTCGGTTGCTTTACCTATAGGTAGCGGGCAGACCATATCACAGCCGATAACTGTTGCCAAGATGACACAGGCTCTGTATGAAATTAAACCGAAAAAAGTCTTGGAAATAGGTACGGGATCCGGATTTCAGACTGCGGTTCTGTCTCGCCTGGTTGATATGGTATACACGATTGAACGTATTCAGAATATTCAGTTGGACAGTATTCGAAGATTGTATAAACTGGATATTTATAATTTTAAGGCCATATGTTCGGATGGTTCTCTGGGGTGGGCAACCTATGCTCCGTATGATGCCATTATAGTAACCGCCGCTGCGCAGAATGATGTGCCGCAGGCACTGTTGGAACAGCTCAAAGCCGGTGGACGTATGATTATTCCTGTTGGAACCAGCCAGCAGCGTCTTGTTCAGATCGATAAAAAAGAAAACGGTGAAATAGTAAAAAAATCATTAGGTAATATTAATTTTGTGCCATTAATTACTGGAGAAACATCATAGTTTATGACCAACGAAACAATTGCAGAAACAGCCTGTACAGAAAAAAAATCTTTATTAAAAGCCTGTTATGACTACTGTTTAAAATTATCCAAACACCGCTATGCCAAATTTTTTATGTGCATCAACAGTTTTATCGAGTCTATTTTCTGGCCTATTCCGGTGGAGGCAATTTTGCTGCCGATGTGTCTTGCTCAACCTAAAAAGTCTTTGGGTTTTGCTTTTTATGCAACGATTTCATCGGTTTTAGGTGCTTTAATCGGTTATTTACTGGGATTTTACCTTTGGGACAGCACTATTCAGCCTTTGTTTGCAAAATTAGGATATTTGCATCATGTTTCGACCATCGAAAACTGGTTTGAGGAATTCGGTATCCTGTTTGTCGCCATAGGAGCCTTTACTCCTATTCCCTACAAGGTTATAGCCATCACAACAGGTGTGATTGCTGCGTCGCACGGGGTTGATTTGTGGAGTTTTTCATCCCAGATTTCAGTTTATACCTTCCTTCTCGTTTCATTGCTTGGCCGCGGAACAAGATTTTATATAGAAGCCGGTGTTATCAGAATTTTTGGTGAAAAAATGGCTGACAAAATTGGAAAATATATAGATTGGATAGGCTGGGGTTGTATCATACTGGCTGTTATTGCTATTATCATTTATAAGTTTTATTAGTAACTGGATCGTTAGTTTAGGAAAATGAATAAAAAATTAGCACTTTTCTTTATTGTTTCTTCAATTATTATTGCAGGTTGTTCTACCACGAGCACACAGTATCGAAGAAGTTTCGTGAATGGAAACGGTGCTAAGTCCGGAGCTGTACGGCTCTCCGATGATCAGTATATGGTTAAGCAGGGTGACACCCTGTTTTCCATTGCATTTATGAATGGAATGGATTACAGAACACTTGCTTTAATCAATAATATTGATTTGAAAACGTCAATAATTCATCCGGGAGATATTCTTACAGTTAAAATAAAGGGATTGAATTCTAAAAATGTGTACCGTGTAAGATCTGGAGATACACTTTATTCCATAGCACGCAAACATCACAAATCAATTGACCAGCTGGCAAAAATAAATAAGATAACACCTCCATATACTATTAATCTTGGGCAATTAATTATACTTGATAACAAAAAGAGTATATATGATCGAGCTCCTGCTCAAGTCAAACCTGTTAACAGTAATGTGGTTGCTGCCAATAAACCTTCGGATACCGAAAGCAAAAACTCTAAAGTAAATGAAAAGGCGGTAGTTGTTAACAATTCCCGTCAGGAATACAACAAACAGTCCAAATTATCATGGAAATGGCCTACAAATGGAACAATTGTAAGGAATTTCGCCAGCAAAAATAGTTCAGGTTTGGATATAGCAGGTAAAAAGGGCCAGAATATTGTTTCTGCAGCAAATGGAAAAGTTGTGTACGCCGGTAATGCACTGCGCGGATACGGTAATTTAATTATTATTAAGCATAATGATGATTACTTATCGGCCTATGCTCATAATGATCAGTTACTTGTAAAGGAAACTCAAAAAGTTAAGGCCGGTCAGGTGATTGCAAAAATGGGCAATACAGACTCTGATCGTGTAAATCTCCATTTCGAAATACGTTACAGAGGAGAGGCGGTAAATCCGTATAATTATTTACCTAAAAAATAATGCAGGTAATATATATTTCAAATTTCGTTTTTCTGTAAAATCTCTGCGTTGATTGATTTTATATCAGGTGCTCATTGTTCCGAAAAAAAGCATAAAACTGAAATTTCCGGTTTTATGCTTTTACTGTCGTAATTCTCAATTTTTAATCATACCACCTTATACTCTTGCCATCCGTTAGTAACGTGGAGGAGGCGGAGGGCAGTGATGACCCGGCGCACAGTGGTGATGGCGTGGAGGAGGTGGTGGTGGTGGCGGACAATGATGTCCACGAGGACAATGATGATGCGGATGTCCTGCAATGATCATGTCGCCTGAGTCTAGAATTGAAGCTTGTGCGCATGTTGACAAGAACAATGTCAGACCTAGAACTGATAATAAATGTTTTATACTCATGCTTTTTTTCCTAAACAATAAACATTATTTTAAAGTGAGTTATTTACCAAGATAAATAAACACGATTAATTTATACTAAATAAATATTCTCATTCATAGGCTTGGACACAAAAATATTGATAGAGTTCAAAACTATGATGTAAACAGTAAAAATATACGGTTGATTTGTTATTTTTTGAACAGTTGAAATATCAGATAAAAAAACACAGGATCTTTGGTCCTGTGTTTTTGAAAATATTCAGTCAGATCAATATATTATTTATGATGTTTGCAGTGTTTGTTTTTTCTTGGATCACATTTTTTATGCTGACTGTGATGTATTTTCTGGCAATGCTTATCATGAGGCTTGCATTTGTGGTGTTTGCCGTGAGATGGAGCTGGAGCGTGATGAGGCTTCGGTGCAGGAGCTGGGGCATGATGAGGTTTCGGTGCAGGAGTGTGGCTGCTATGAATTGGAGTGCAGAATTCTCCGTTATGACCGCAGTTTTTATTTGCATCATGATGAATTGGAGCAGGTTTGTTTTCATGAGGAGGACAGTGTCTATCGCCTTTATGACAGTCTGCATGAGGCTGATGGGCTATAATCATATTGCCATGATCCAAAACTGAGGCATGAGCTGCAAATGATAAAGAAAGAGAGATTCCTCCAGCAATTAATAGACTCTTTATGTTCATGTTTATTTTCCTTACAAAAATAGAAAGTAATAACGTTTTTCTGTAGTTTTTGACAAAACGTACATTATTAAGTTCTGTTTTTGAAAAAAAACATGATTATCATGAACTGTTTTGTTCATATAATAAACAGTTTGATTTGTTTTTATTAATTTTTTCTGATTTCGTAAAAATGCTGATGTGATTAACTGACTTATTTGATAAATTTTCAAAACAGCAATCATGGATTATGAACGTTATAAAACAGTAAAAAATATGAAATTAATCACATTTAGTGGTAAAATGACACAAGTTTTATTTCATTCATAAATAAGGGTTATCAATAATGAATAGTCGTCCAATTCGCAGAGCTTTACTAAGTGTATCCGATAAAACCGGTATAGTTGATTTTGCAAAAGCATTAAATGCTAGAGGTGTAGAGTTATTGTCTACAGGTGGTACTGCCAGATTATTGCAGGAAGCAGGATTGAATGTAATAGAGGTTAGTGACTATACAGGATTTCCTGAAATGATGGATGGTCGTGTAAAAACTCTTCATCCAAAGGTTCATGGCGGAATTTTAGGTCGTCGCGGCATTGATGATCAGATTATGGAACAGCATGGTATTAAGCCGATTGATCTGGTTGTTGTAAATCTGTATCCATTCGCAAAAACTGTAGCAGATCCTGCCTGTCCCCTTGAGAAGGCTATTGAAAATATTGATATTGGCGGTCCTACCATGGTTAGAGCTGCGGCAAAGAATCATAAAGATGTTGCTATTGTGGTTAATGCAAAGGATTACGATCGTGTTATTGCAGAAATGGATCAGAATGATAAATCATTAACCTATGAAACAAGATTTGATTTGGCTATAGCTGCATTTGAACATACTGCTCAGTATGACGGAATGATTTCAAACTACTTCGGCACCAAGGTTAAAAGTTATGGTATTCAGGATGAATGTTCAGTTGAATCAAAATTCCCAAGAACAATGAATCTCCAGTTCATAAAGAAGCAGGATATGCGTTACGGTGAAAATCCGCAGCAGCAGGCTGCTTTCTATGTGGAAGCAGATAATCAGGAGGCAAATATTTCTACTGCAATTCAGATTCAGGGCAAGGCTTTATCTTACAATAACATTGCCGATACCGATGCTGCTTTGGAATGCGTAAAGCAGTTTGAAGAACCTGCATGTGTAATTGTTAAGCACGCAAATCCTTGCGGAGTGGCACTGGGAAAAGATCTTCACGAAGCTTATGAAAAAGCCTTCAAGACTGATTCAACTTCCGCATTCGGAGGTATCATTGCCTGCAATCGTGAGTTGGATGAAGCCACTGCAGATCAGATTATCAAGAATCAGTTCTGCGAAGTTATTATTGCTCCTAAGGTAAGTGAAAAAGCCAAGGAAATTGTTGCACAGAAAAAGAATATCAGACTGTTGGAATGCGGTTACTGGCAGGCTAAACAGCCTTCAATGGATTGCAAGCGCGTAAATGGCGGTCTTTTGGTACAGGATCGTGATTTGGGAATGGTAACAGTTGACGAATTAAAGGTTGTTACCAAGCGTCAGCCAACCAGAGCGGAACTTGAAGAACTGTTATTCTGCTGGAAGGTATGTAAATTTGTTAAGTCCAATGCAATTGTTTACTCAAAGGATCGCATGACTATAGGTGTGGGTGCCGGTCAGATGAGTCGTGTATATTCTGCTGAAATTGCCGGAATCAAAGCAAAAGAACAGAATCTTGAGGTTAAAGGTTCTGTAATGGCATCAGATGCATTCTTCCCGTTCAGAGACGGCATTGATGCCGCTGCGGCATGCGGTATTGAGTGCGTAATTCAGCCGGGCGGTTCCATCAGAGATCAGGAAGTAATTGATGCTGCTGACGAACACAATATGGTAATGGTGTTTACCGGAATGAGACACTTCAGACACTAATACCGGTAGGTCTCCGCGTTTGTTTATGCAGGGACTGATGGTATGAAATTGAAAAGCCGGATGGTAGGGAAAGACTAGACCATTCGGTTTTTTATTTAAAGGCAGAAGAATTTTTAATACTATCATGCCTGATAAATTTAACTTAAAATATCAGCAGTTGTAAGAGATCTTTTTTGTTAGGAATGTATATGGCTAAAGCGAAAATAGCTTACGTATGCTCTGACTGCGGAGCTGAGTATTCGAAATGGCAGGGACAATGTAATGAATGCGGCGCATGGAATACCATCAGAGAATTCAGAATTCCAGCCATGCCGGCCGGCACAGGTTCCCGCAATGTAAATAATCAGGATCGTCTTGGTTTTGCCGGTGCTCTGACTTCCAAGGTTCAGAAATTAAGTGAAGTTTCATTGGAAGAGCACCGGCGATATACCACAACTTTTGCAGAATTTGATCGGGTTCTCGGCGGAGGTATTATTCCCGGAGCAGCAATGATTATAGGCGGACATCCAGGAGCAGGAAAAAGTACGTTGCTGCTGCAGACTGTTTGCAGGTTATCCAAAAACTACAATATTTTATACGTTACAGGAGAAGAATCTTTACAGCAGGTTGCCATGAGAGCATGCCGTCTAGGACTTGATACACAGAATCTTAATGTTGTTTCGGAAACTTCAATCGAAAATATCTGTTCCTTTATTGAAAATACCAGACCGCAGATACTAGTTATAGATTCCATCCAGGTTATGCATCTTTCTTTTATTCAATCAGCTCCTGGAAGTGTGAGTCAGGTCAGGGAGTCGGCAGCCATGCTTACCAGAATAGCTAAAACTCAGGGCATAGCCTGTTTTATTGTCGGACATGTAACAAAGGATGGAACTCTGGCCGGACCCAAGGTTTTGGAACATTGTGTTGATTGTTCGATATTGCTGGAAGGCGACAGTAATTCCAAATTCAGAACTTTGCGGTGCCTGAAAAACCGTTTTGGTGCTGTAAATGAAATCGGTGTGTTTGCCATGACCGATCGCGGTATGAGAGAAGTATCCAATCCATCGGCGATATTTTTAAATCGTTCGGAAAATATCTGCTCAGGCTCCTGCGTTATGGTTATCTGGGAAGGAACCAGACCGTTGCTGATAGAATTGCAGGCGCTGGTGGATGCAACTCAGAATCCTAATCCTCGAAGACTGACGGTAGGCACGGATTCCAATCGTTTAAACATGCTCCTGGCTGTTCTTCATCGCCATGCAGGAATTCAAATGTACGATCAGGATGTCTTTATAAATGTAGTCGGAGGAGTTAAGGTTGAGGAAACCTGTGCAGATCTACCGTTGCTGTGCGCATTAATTTCAAGTTATAAGGATCGTCCGATTTCGAGAAATACAATCTGTTTTGGAGAAGTTGGACTTTCAGGAGAGATCAGACCGGTACCTTCAGGACAGGAACGCATAGCTGAGGCAGCAAAACACGGTTTTACCAGAGCTATAGTACCAAAGGATAATGCACCGCATAAAAAAATAGAAAATATGGAGATCATTGCTGTAACATCCATATCTCAAATTATTGATTTAATTTAAATTGTTTTGATTAATCGTTTGATATCAGATTTGAAAGATCCCTTTCCAGCAAATCGAGAGAATTGTTGGAGTTGAAACTTATAATTCTTTTCAGGTGAGTGATGCTTTCCAAATCAACAAAGTTACTCTGCAGACCCATAAATTTCTCGCGCTGATATACTATGGTGCAGTCCATACTGATTATAATGTCTGAATTCAGTGCAATTTCGAGAAGGAATGACTCTCCAAGGCTTCGATTGAAATTCGCAGGAATTTCCACTAATGCGCCTTTTAATGATAAATCGAGAACTTTGGTAGGCCATTCCCCTTCCAAATCGATCAATTTAGCAGGTGTCTCAAATAAAACTCTTTCAAATCTTCTTCTTTCTTGTTCTAATTTCATAATTAATCCTTATTTAACAGGGTTTAATTAATCTTTCTGCTTTTTATTGGGCTTTGCTAGTATATCATCAAGCATCTGTAATACAACAACTAATCTGTCTTCCAATTTGAATCTTATTTCCAAAGTTTCTCCCAGTTTGCTTAAATCCTGCTTAAAATCTCTCAGATCTGTATTATCAGCATTCTCACCATACTTATCATCAAATGTTAAAAGAGCTTCTGTTGTATTGTGAAGTCTTGGAATAATTCTCTGTGCAATAGAAAGTCTTTTGCCTGAAACAGTTTCCATAATCTGCACAATTCTTGGGTATATATGAAAGTGACCCTGAGACATATAATCGATAAGTAAATTGCAGAAATCTGAAATTTTCTTTTGCTGTGGCAAATCCTGTTCGGTTCCTTCCACCCTTGGATCCAGCAATGTACAATATTTCAGCAGAAGTTCCTCCCTTGCGTCAAGCATGGAATCAATTGATTTCAGTTTGCCTGCCACCAGCTGGCGGGTTTTGTTGAGTTTTGTGAGTACATATTCGGTCGACATGAGCAACCTCCATTTTAATTCGGATTAATTTGATTATCATTATCTTTTTTCTTGTATTATATAAAAACATAAATAAATTTTTTTTTCTATAATAGATCTGCAATAACGCTAACAGCATCTATTTTTGATTTTTAATATTGTTATCTTACGCACAGATTAACCATAAAAAATAATTTCCTCAAAAAAATAATAGAGTGTAAATTTAAAACTGCATCCTGTTTTATGGTTTAACTTGTTTCTGGTTTACAATTTGGCTTTTGGATATTTAGTTAAAAATCAGTATAATAAACACTGTTAATGATTTATAGAATATTTGGAAGAAGGTATTAAAGTGGTACTGAAAAAGATTCTGCCGCTACTGTTTATTGCAGGTGTGAGTTCAGTTGCTTACGCTGAAGGTGATGCGGCAAAAATAAATGAGACAGATCAGGTAAAAACAGAAAATATGACGGCCGCTGCGGCAGTTCAGGCAAAAATCATGTATGTAAGGGATGACGGCGATTATTATTTAAGATCAAATCCTAGTCGCAGTTCCGCTTTAAAAGGCAGTGTTAAAGCCGGAGATCCTGTAAAGGTTTTAGACAAGAAAAATGATTTTTATTTTATAGAGGATTTAAAAGGTCGCCAGAGATGGATTGCTGTATCCGATATTCAGGCTCATCCAAGTTATAAAATACAAATTGCGGATCTAAAGAAAACCAATGAAGAGTTAAATCAAAAACTTGCGAATATTGATTCGGAACAGGCAAGGGAACTCAAAGAGTTAAAAATCAAATATAATGAAGTAACATCGGAACTGCAGGAAGCCAAAAAGACGCTTGCAGCACAGAAATCACAATTGGACAAAGTTACAGAAGAAAATTCCGAGTTAACCAACAAAATAGAAAATTCCGAACAGGAAAAGCAGATACGTTGGGCCAAGGTAGGTGCGTTGCTGGTTGGTTTCGGTCTGCTGGCCGGAGTTATTCTGGTTTATTTGCCTCGTCCTCATCGTCGCAGAAAAGATATTTGGTAAAATGACTGAACAAAGTAAAGAAAATAATTCTTTGTATCCGAGTATTTTCTCTTTGAAATATCTGCCCGTCAGATGCGCATTTTTATTATTGCGTATGATAGTGAAGCTGCCGTTGCCATGTCTTTATATTCTTGGTGATTTTTGTGGTTGTCTCATGCAGATGTTTATGCGTAAACGTGAAAAAATAGCTTTGCGCAATCTGGAGCTGTGTTATCCGGAAAAGAGTGCAGCCTATAGAAAAAAACTGGTAAGAGACAATTTTAAATCCATGGGACGCGCTATTTTTGAAACCGGAATGGCTTGGTACTGGTCTGATGCAAGAATCATAAAGCACATGGAGGTTTCAGAAGAGAGCGTAAAAAACATACTCGATAACAAGGAATACGGACAGTTGGTTTTGACTTGTCACTTTCTTGATTTGGAACTTCATGCCAGAATGTACGGTTTGATTCATCCAGGTGTAGGTGTCTATAAACCGAATAAAAATCCGGTTATCGAAAGGGAACAGACTAAAGGCCGAACAAGAACCAACAAGTATATGGTAAGTCACCGTAACATCAAAGGCATAATCAAGGCTCTGCAGCAGAAAAATCCTATATGGTATGCAGGGGATCAGGATTATCACACCAACAGCAAGGTTTTTGTGCCTTTCATGGCTGTTCCCGATTGTCCGACCGTTACAGCTCCTTCAACATTGGGCAGAATTAAGAATGTTGTCTGCATTCCAAGTTATGCAATCAGAACCGATCATTACAAGTATTTACTGGTAGTTGAACCGAAAATTGAAAATTTTCCAACAGGTGATTTGGAAAAAGATGCCTCCATATACAATAAAATAATGGCGGATGCTATAAATACAGCGCCAGAGCAGTACATGTGGCTTCACAGACGATTTATGACAAGACCAAATGAAGATGATCCATGTTATTATTCCGATGTGATTCAGGATATTCATAAAGATGAAGCGCAGCAACGTGCGAGATATGAACTTGAAAAACAGAAAAAAACTGAAAAAGTTCAGTCTGAATCAAAAAATGAAGAGCATTGTCTTAAAGGTGACAAGGAATAAATTGATAACAAGGTTTTGTGGAAAACTTTGGCCTGTTTCTTTGTTTTGACAAATAATTAAAAAGCGGTAGTTTGAAATGAAATTAAAAGTTCCTAAATATCCAAAAGCAAAAGTCCTGGTTGTTGGTGATGTTATGCTGGACAGCTATTATTATGGATCTGCCAGCAGAATTTCTCCGGAAGCTCCGGTTCCTGTTGTAAAAGTTGATCAGAAGGAATCCCGTCCCGGAGGCGCTGCCAATGTCGCATTAAATATATCCAGTCTAGGGGCGCAGTGCACTTTAATCGGATATGTTGGTGTTGATCGTGAATCAACGGTGCTTATGAATTCATTAACTACCAAAAATGTAAGTTGCAGATTTGTTCCGGTACAGAATTTTCCAACCATTACCAAATTAAGAGTTTTAAGCAGGAATCAGCAATTAATTCGTCTTGATTTTGAACAGGGATTCAATGAGGTTGATCCTGCCCCGCTTTTTGCTACTTTTGAGGAATGCCTTGATGACTGTGATGTTGTGATTTTGTCAGATTACGGTAAGGGTGTTCTTGCTTATGCGCAGACATTCATTAAACTTGCACGAAAAAAGAATAAACCAGTGCTGATTGATCCTAAGGGTACTGATTTTGAACGTTACAGCGGTGCTACATTACTGACGCCGAATATGTCCGAATTTGAAGCTGTGGCTGGAAAAACATGTTCTGAAAAGGAACTGTCGAATGCCGCTTATTCCATGCTTAATCGTTTCGGTTTTGACAAACTGCTGATTACCAGATCTGAACAGGGTATGTCCTTGTTCTCTCCCGATGAACCTGAACTTCATTTGCCGACAAACGCAAGGGAAGTGTACGATGTTACCGGTGCCGGCGATACCGTAATTGCAACACTGGGTGCATCTTTGGCTGCAGGAGTATCTCTGAAGGATTCTTGCCGTCTTGCCAACGTGGCAGCTGGAATTGTTGTGGGTAAACTGGGTACTTCAACAGTTTCTCCTTATGAACTGGCTTTGGCCCTCGGTGATAATACACATGCAGGGTTCGGAGTGGTAACGGAAGATGAGCTGCTTCGTCTGGTTAATGTAGCAAAGGCTAAGGGTGAAAAGATAGTGATGACCAATGGCTGTTTTGATATTCTTCATGCCGGTCACTGCCAGTATCTCCAGCAGGCCAGGGATTTGGGCGATCGTTTAATCGTAGCTGTAAATACAGATGAATCAGTGAAACGTCTGAAGGGAGAAACAAGACCTGTCAATACTTTGGATTTAAGAATGGAGGTTTTGGCCTCTTTAAGTTCTGTTGATTGGGTTGTTCCGTTTTCAGAAGATACCCCTCAAAGAATAATTAGCAGAATTCTTCCTGATATTTTGGTGAAGGGAGGAGACTACAAGGCAGAGGAAGTTGTTGGTTATTCGGAAGTTACATCTAACGGAGGCAAAGTTCAGATCCTTAATTTTAAGGATGGTTGCTCAACAACCAGTGTAATTAAGAAAATACAGGCATCTAAGGAAAAATAGCATTCATTCTTATAAACTTTGCTGTGATTTTTTCATTTTTTACCGTGAATTAACAAAAAAAGCCAACATCTGTTGGCTTTTTTTGTAATTGGTAATTCTTTTTCTACCATTCCTTGGATACACGATCCAGCATAAGCATTAACGCCACGCCTAATGTATCAGTGCCGAAGAAATTTCTTATATCCACAATATCTTCAACAGTCAAAGCTTCGTAATGTTTTTCTTCATCGTCAATCAAGGTCATGCGCTGGCACACAAATTTATCATTTTTGGTTTTGAACAGTTTCAGATAACCAAGACGGCGATCATTGTGAGCAGGATTGGAATCTCTTTCTTCAACATTGCAGATCTGCCATCCTGAGAAAATAATATCTCTTGCACCATCTTTCTGGACATTTGTTTTTTGCGGAGCTTCCTTAATGCTGATGCATAAATCAGGGCGTTCTTTTATGATCGCTTTGTCATGATCTTCTTTGGTAACCTTGTGTAAAGGATCATCGCCAGAAGTTCCTTTATCAAACATGCTTGTAATTTTATCAAAAAAACCCATTTGACTTCTCCCGTAATTCTTTTTTATTTTATTTATTTTTATGATTTAAACTCTTTTGTTAGAGGGTATTTTATATAAATTTTATTTTTTTTCCATATAATTATTAATGATCTTTTAACAACTTCACAAAGAAAAATCACCAGTCATGCATATCTGACAAAACTGATGATTTTGCATGATTTTTTACTGTTTTTTTCAATGATTAATCAGCTTTCATTTGTGGAGATTAATTGCTGCATAATCATTTGGAACAACATCCTAGCGTGTGTTGATTAAAGCGGCTTCGGCAACTAAATTCATTGCCTGAATATTTTCCAGATTAGCAATTATTGCCAGTCCGAAAGCATTTGCAAAAGCGGGACCCTGAGCCGTAATTAAATGATTTTCACTGTCAACAACTACGCCCTGATTTTCATAAGTCCCGGTTTTGAAAAGCTTTTCAGTACCTGGATAGCTTGTAACTTTTGCATTGCCAACCAGATTATGAGTGCCGAGAACATAACCTGGAGCTGCGCATATTGCGGCAATCCATTTATGATCTTTCTGTTGTTTCTTTAATTTGTTAAGCAGTAAATCACTGTCTCTCAAATACTCGGAACCAGGAAGTCCTCCGGGAAGGATAATGATATCGAAATCCTCGTCGAAAACTTTTGCCAATTCAACATTTGCATAGAAACACAATCCGTGGGCTGCAATAATCGGTTTGTTCACTTCTTCCAAAGCGGCCATTTTTACATCAAAATGTGCTCTTTTCAGCAAATCATAAGTTGCAATTGTTTCGATTTCTTCGCAGCCATGAGCTACAACAATTAAGGCTTTGACGGTATTTAAATCCATATTCTCTCCATTTATTCAAGATTTTTCAATTGATCATACAGTGATTTTAATCTAGGTACTTCAATATTATATTCTTTTGCCCTATTTAGTAAATAGCCGACAATACTGTCTATTTCTGTAGCACGGTGATATTTAAGATCCTCGTGCATTGATGAATAATTATTTTGAGTTTTTATTGAAACCTGATAAACGAACTTGCTTAAGTCTTCCTGTGAAAATCTGTAATTTTCCGATTTTGAAATCTGATACAGTTCCGCAATTACGGAATCACAAAGTTCCTTATGCTGCAGTATTTCCCCGTTTTTTATGTCATAGATAGCGGTAACAGGGTTTATTACTGCATTTATGACAAGTTTTCGAAACAGCTTTTCCTTAATGCAGTCTGCTGCTTCCCACGCTATTAAATCAGTACCAAGTTTTTTTAAATCCGTATTTGTACTGTTTTTCTGATCATATGTTACAGGTCCGAATGCTGTCGCAAACAGAATATGATCACCAACATATGCTCCGCAGTCGGTTGTGGCCAGTATATACGGATTTTTAATACAATGCCTTACGATAATATCGTTTCCCATGCCGTTTTGCAGAATAACAATCGGTACAGTAGGTCTGATTATGTTTTTAATGGTGCTTATAGCATCTCTGGTCTGATATGTCTTGGTGCATAAAATTATCAGATCAAGTTTATCCGTCTCTGTGCATCGACGGGCACAAATATTCTTTTCTTCCCCTGTTGCAACACTTTTAAGAATGTACTGTGTACTTTCCCTGTTATGATAATGTCGTTCATCTATATATGTTACATTTAATTCCTGTTTAAGTATTAAACAGCTGTGTATCAGTTTACCTATTGCGCCAAATCCCAATATGCCTATATTCATAAAAATTCCATTTGTTTTTTGCTATTAAGTTATTACATTTGATTTTAGATTACATTTTCATCGAACTGTATCGCTTTAACAATAATTTAGTTTTTATTATGTATTTTTTATTGATAATTTAATCCTTTTTGTGATACTATTCACAACCGAAATCAATCATATTCTACGCACCCGTGGCTCAGCTGGATAGAGTACTCGGCTACGAACCGATTGGTCGGGGGTTCGAATCCCTCCGGGTGCGCCATTCATTTTGTTCTCATTAAAAAAATCACGCAAAATAAATCGGGTAGGACCATGCTATGCAAGACGATGGAAAATTTGATACAAGTAAGTATGTTGATCCGGATTTAATTTCAAGTAATGATTCTGCTCCGCATGATTTTAAGGCTGAACAATCAGTTTTGGGAAGTTTAATGCTGGAATCCGAGGAACAGCCTGTCTGGGAAAAAATTGCTGTTCTGCTCAATGACAAGGATTTTTTTGATGTTCGGCATCAGGCTGTTTTCAGATCATGTGCACGTCTTCATGAACAGGATAAATTAATCGATTTTGTTACTTTGTCTTCCGATTTGAGAGATAACAAGGAATTGGATGTTATCGGTGGACAACGTTATTTGATTGAATTGTCAAATATTGTGCCGTCACCTGCCGGAGCCGAAGCTTACGCAAGAATTGTCCGTGATAATTCATTAAAAAGAAAGTTAATGAATATTTGCTCTGAGACCGTTGCAATCATACGAAAAGGTGTCGGTGTGGATATAAATGATGTATTTGAACAGACACAGCAGAAATTTCAGAGGTTAAGTCAGGAAAACACCAGTGAGGATAACGGTCCCCAGTCTCTTCAAAATCTGATCAATCTTGCCATTGATAAAATAAAAGTTAATATTGATACCAAAGGCGGTATTACAGGTGTTGCAACCGGGTATACCAAACTTGATTCCATGACTTCGGGATTTCATGGAGGGGAACTGATTATTATTGCAGCCCGTCCTGCCATGGGTAAGACAACTTTTGCAATGAATCTGGTGCAGCACGTTTTTATGAATCCGGCGGTTAAGTATCCTGCAATGGTGTTTTCTCTGGAAATGCCGTCGTGGCAGCTGATGATTCGTCTTATCAGTTCTCTAGGCCGTATTGAGATGAACAAAATCAATAAAGGTGAATTTACCAATGAAGAATTCAGTAAAGCGGCAAGTGTAATTTCGCTGATGCGCCAGCGAGGTGATTCTCTTTTTGTAGATGATAGAGGTGGTCTGACACCGATGCAGATCAGCGCCGAGGTTAGAAAGGTTTATAAGGAATACGGCGGTGTAAGCTTGATAATGATTGATTATCTGCAGTTAATGAAGTTTCCGGGTTTCGAGAATGATAAGCAGCATGAAATCAGTGAAATATCGGCCGCGTTAAAGCGTATAGCAAAGGAATTTGACGTCCCTGTTATAGCGTTGTCTCAGTTAAACCGAGGTTTGGAACAACGTACAGAAAAAAGACCAATGAACTCTGATTTGCGTGAGTCGGGAGCAATTGAACAAGATGCCGATCTTATTATGTTTATTTATCGTGATGAGGTCTATCATGCGGAGTCCAAGGATAAGGGTATTGCAGAGATTATAATTGGAAAACAGAGAAACGGTCCTATAGGTACTGTAAAATTGATCTTTGAAGGTCAATATTCCTCATTTATGAATCTGAATGAGGAATACGGTGATAATGGAGCTTCAGAATAATCGAAGGTAAAATTGTATGCAGTCAGTTAGAGCGGAAATTAATTTAAAGGCATTGGTTCACAATTTTAATGTTGTTAAATCCAAAGTTCCCAATTCAAAAATTATTTCGGTTGTTAAGGCAAATGCCTATGGTCATGGTTTGATTCAGGTTTCTAAGGCGTTAAAGGATTCGGATGCATATGCAGTGGCAAGAATTGAAGAAGCTTTGGCATTACGCAGTGCCGGGATAACAAAACCGATTGTTTTACTGGAAGGCTTTTTTAATAAGGAAGATGTTCCGGTACTGGTTGCAAACAATCTTACAGTGGCAGTACACAGTATTGAATTACTTGAACAGATAGAGACCGCTTCCGTTCCGTCTCCAATCAGCGCGTGGCTGAAATTGAATACAGGCATGCATCGTCTTGGTGTTAATCCAGAGGATGCAGAAGCTTTTTACAGCAGAATGGAACATTGCTCCAATATTGCTAAACCTATAGGTATAATCTCTCATCTTTGCTGTGCCGATGAACCGGCAAAGGATGATTATACCAATCGTCAGATAAAAATATTTAATGATTTTGCTGCAAAACATCCAGGTCCGACGGCATTGGCAAATTCAGCAGGTATTTTTACCTGGCCGTCATCGCATACCGACTGGGTTAGACCAGGTATTATTCTTTACGGTGTTTCTCCTTATGATGATAAGACAGGTCTAGATTTGGGATTAAAGCCTGTTATGACGCTTAAAAGTAATATCATAGCCATAAGGACTGTAAAAAAGGGAGATAAGGTAGGTTACGGATGTTACTATGAGGCGCCTTGTGATACCAGAATAGGTATTGTAGCCATGGGGTACGGTGACGGGTATCCAAGACAGGTTCCAAATGGTACACCTGTGCTGGTAAACAACAGAATTGTCGGAACTGCAGGACATGTATGCATGGATATGATGTTTATCGATTTGGGATTGGACAGTAATGATAAAATCGGTGACGAGGTTATTTTGTGGGGAGAAGGGTTGCCTGTCGAAAAAATATCGGCAATTCTAGGTACTATTCCATACGAACTGGTAATCAAACTTACCAATAGAGTTAATTTCATTTATAAATAAAAAAATACCTGGTTGATTATTAACCAGGTATATGGTTTTTACCAAATGAGAGCAATCTGACTAGAAACCCTCAAAGTGTTCAAGTTTTTCATCACCGTCGGTAGCTTCCTTCGTGAATCGGCAGGTTGATTCAGTTGATCCTTTTTCCGGTTGGCAGTGCATGTAAAATATAGGTTCTTTTCTCCATTCAGCTTTTGGAAATTGAATAGAGAAAACATTATCTTCAGATTTATACAATGATCCCTGTACTTTAATATCTGAAGTAAAATTGATGATCACAAGTGTTACTACAACAATAAAAATAAATTTAAACATAATTCTTCCTGAATATTGATTAACTATTTTAAAAGAGAGTATAAAAAATCCGCAATAATCTGTACAATCTTTTTATAATAAAAATTTGACGATCCTTATTAATTATACAGACTTAAAAAAAAAATAATAATTAATAATTAAAAAAACTTAACTTTAGATTAATAAATATGAACAAATATACTGATAATACATTTTGTACTGCTCCCATGCTGGATTTGAGTGATGATCACTGCAGGTTCTTCTGGCGGTTACTAACTAAAAAATCAATGCTATATACAGAAATGGTAACTACGGGGGCTGTTATTTACAGTAAAAAGGATTATTTGCTCTTTAATGAGTCTGAAAGTCCGTTGGCTTTACAGCTCGGGGGCAGCAATCCTGGCGATTTGGCTTTTTGTGCCAAAAAGGCGGAAAAATATAATTACCAGGAGATTAATCTTAATGTCGGATGTCCTTCAGATCGTGTACAAAACGGAGGATTTGGAGCTTCGTTAATGGCTAATCCTCAATTGGTTGCAGACTGTGTGAAGTCTATGATGGATGCTGTTTCCATTCCTGTATCAGTAAAATGCCGAATAGGAATTGATGAACTTGACTCCTATGAATATTTGCAGAATTTTATAGAGACTGTTTCTGCTTGCGGCTGTGATTTGTTTATTATTCATGCGCGTAAAGCGTGGCTGCAAGGGCTGAGTCCAAGAGAAAACAGGGATATTCCTCCTTTAAAATATGAATCCGTATATCAGATTAAAAAGGATTTTCCTCAACTTAATATTGTCATAAACGGAGGTATTGACAGTATAGATGCCTGCAAGGAACATTTAAAGCATGTTGACGGAGTAATGCTTGGTCGTACGGTATATGATCAGCCTTATATTCTGGCTGATGTAGATCGTGAAATATACGGCGATGAAAATGCTTCTGCTGTTACACGGGAAGAGGTAATGGAACAGATAATACGGTATGCTGAAGAGTATGTTTCTAAAGGCGGAAAATTAAGCAATATAACGCGACATATTCTCGGATTGTACTTTGGTTGTCCTGGAGCCAGAACATTCCGCAGAATTCTGAGCCAGGATGCAATATTAAAAGGTGCAGGTGTAGAATGCATAAAGAAGGCTTTAAATTCCATGCATCAGGCTGCTGCGGATAATGAAGAGCATGAACGCATGTACCTGGCAAATCTGCAGAAGTCAGAGTAGTTTTTCTGTTACGGAAGTATTAAATATTTAATATATGAGATCTGAAAAGGGCGTAAACAAGATTTACGCCCTAATGATTACGGCTGTATGCTGTACCGGTTACTGAACCATAGGTAATCTCTGGGTTACCTGGTTAACAAATAAATTTGCTGCATGCTGTTTATTTTTTGCAGAAATTACCGGGTAGTCGCTGTAGGCCTGAATAATTCCTTCCCACACAACTCTGTGAGTAAGCAAATCCAAAACCTCAATCTTCAGTGTTCCTTTTTGCTTTGTATCTACACCGGGATCCATATTGGTGAATAAACTTTTTGCATTGGGATCGTCTCCGCTGGCCAGAGTAGAGGTAATAAGATAATCCGCATCGGATTGATCATTAACAAATGTCATTCCTAATGACTGGAATCTCATTACTGTTGATTCATTAACATAACGATTCCATGTGCCGTTTTTATCTGCATTGTTATTTTCATTGCCGTTTTTGTAGGCAAATTTTATTTCACCTGATATAGGCCATTCTTTTATAGAATTGGCTGCAACAGTCATACTGAATGCCGGTCTTATATCATCACCGTCATTTGATGCTGAGCCTGAAGATGTTGACTGACAACCTGTTAAAGCTAAAGTTATTGATAAACCGCATAATAAAAGTAACTTTTTCATAATACCCTCTAATTAATTTTTACATATTTTGAGCGCTTTGGTTTAATTGCGTCTTCACCATATGTTTTTTTCTTCCAATCTTCATATTCGGTAAAATTACCTTCAAAGAATTCAACTTTACCATCATCCTGGTAATCCAGTATATGCGTAGCAATACGATCAAGGAACCAGCGATCGTGAGAAATTACCATTGCGCTTCCCGGAAACTCCAATAGTGCGTTTTCCAGTGCGCGTAAAGTTTCAACGTCTAAATCATTAGTAGGTTCGTCAAGTAGCAGCACGTTACCGCCGATTTGAAGCAATTTTGCCAAATGCAGACGACCTCTTTCTCCACCTGACAGATTCCCTACGTTCTTTTGCTGATCTGTTCCTTTGAAATTGAATTTTCCTATATAGGAGCGGCTCGGAATTTCATAATTGCCGATTTTCAGAATATCTTTTCCTTGAGATACTTCCTCAAACACAGTCTTGGAATTATCCATCTGATCTCTAAACTGTTCAACAGATGCCAAAACCACAGTATCCCCTATGTCAATTGAGCCTGCATCGGGCTGTTCCTTTCCGGTAATCAATCGGAACAGTGTTGATTTACCGGCACCGTTAGGGCCGATAATACCAACGATAGCTCCCTTGGGAACAGAGAATGACAAATCCTTAATAAGAGTTCTGTCATCATAACTTTTTGAAATGTTTTTTACTTCAATAACTTTATCACCTAAACGAGGACCTACTGGAATATATAATTCGTTGGTTTCATTACGTTTCTGGTATTCAGTATTGTTAAGTTCCTCGAAACGTGCAAGACGCGCTTTGCTCTTTGCGTGGCGTCCTTTTGGATTCTGTCTTACCCATTCCAGTTCTTTTTCAATGGATTTCTGCCTTGCGGATTCGGCGTTGGCTTCGATCTTAAGACGTGTTTCCTTCTGCTCCAGCCAGCTGGAGTAGTTGCCCTGCCAAGGGATACCCTCGCCACGGTCTAATTCCAGTATCCATCCGGCCACGTTATCCAGGAAGTAACGATCGTGGGTAACCGCCACAACAGTTCCTTCATAATCATGTAAAAAGTGCTCCAGCCATGCAATTGATTCAGCATCCAGGTGGTTTGTTGGTTCGTCCAGCAAAAGCATATCAGGTTTTTCAAGAAGCAAACGGCAGATGGCAACACGTCTTCTTTCACCACCTGATAAATGCTTTATCTGAGCATCCCATCTCGGTAATCTCAGTGCTTCTGCTGCGATTTCCATCTGATTTTCAATGTTGTGTCCGTCCAGTGCTTCAATTTTAGCTTCAAGTTCCGCCTGCTTCTGTGCCAGTTTGTCAAAGTCGGCATCCGGTTCTGCGTAGGCTGCATATATTGCATCTAGATCCGCCAGAGCCTGCTTAACTTCCGAGAATGATTCCTCTACAGTTTCCTTTACAGTTTTCTCTAAATCAAATTTAGGTTCTTGAGGAAGGTAACCAATCTTTATATTAGGATAAGGAATTGCTTCACCTTCGATCTCTTTATCAATACCTGCCATGATTTTCAGCAGTGTTGATTTACCAGCTCCGTTTAAGCCAAGAACACCGATTTTGGCGCCTGGATAAAATGATAATGATATGTCTTTTAAAATATGTCTTTTGGGAGGAATTATTTTTCCAACCCTATTCATGGTATATATGAACTGAGGCATAAATATCCTTAAAATGAAATAATTTTTAATACTTATATTTTAAAGCATACAGTCATAAAAAGCGATCATCAAAGTAGCTTTTGCATGATTTGGACATGATATATCAATGATAAAAAAAGAGATCCTTTCAGGATCTCTTTAAATTTTTGTCCATTTTGAAAATGCTTTTAAATTTATTTCAAGCCTGAATTAAGAAAGCTTGTCATAAATATTAAATTCAATCAGAATGAATAAAACAATGAATACCAGGCTTAAAAATGCTGCCAGACCATATAATGCCAAATGTATAACAATGTTTGTATGAATTGTTAAATCATGCAGACCATGATAAATTCTGTGTAAACAGTGCCAAATACATAAAATCAAGCAGCTTATTAGTACGATTCCCGGTAAAGGACTCAGCGCGATATGACCGATATTCGCTAAAACACCGTCGCTGAAACCTGCAACAATGAAAGCTAATACAACAATCGGCATAATAATCGCAATTACCATACCACCTGCACCGAATAATCCCCAGTAAATAGGTTCATCAGATCTATCTTTTCTAAACATTACTTTCTCCTATTTTAAGAATAACCAAAGGAAATCACTGAAGAAACATATAGCGCCAAAAATAGTTACCAGAATTGTAACTGCATATAACGCGATTACAAAATATTTGCCATCGACAAGTTTGTTACCTATGAATAGTCTTTGTGCTTTCGGCATGAGATTAAACCAGGTAATTGCGTGATAAACTACGGCAACTAATACCAGAATATTGAAGCAGATAACTAAAGGATTCTGAATGATGCTTTTTGCAAACATGATTCTCTGAAGTCCTGCCATAGGATCCTTAGATGCCGCTCCGCAGGCAATACATGCATATGCCCATAATAATTCTAAAACGAATAAGAAAATAGGAATACAGGTACCTTCACGAAGCATATATGCAATGTAGAAACCTTTATTTGTCCACCAGTTAGCTTTAACAGGACGAACATAAGGCTTTCTAGTTGATTTATTTAATTCCATTATTATCCTTCCTTATTATTGCTCTTTCTTAAACATTGAAATTAAGTAGTCCTTGGCACTTTCAACTTTACCTAATTGAATTGCTGATGCAGGATCTACACCCTTCGGACAAACCTGAGAGCAGTAGCCAACGAATGTACAACTCCAAACACCAGAATCCTGGTTAACGAGTTTCATTCTTTCTGCTTTACCGCCGTCACGGCTGTCTTCGTTATAACGATACAGTAAAGTTAATGCTGCCGGTCCGATGAACTCTTTATTGAGTTTGTACTGAGGGCATGCCGCATAACAGATACCGCAGTTGATACACATTGAGAACTGGCGGTATTTTTCCAGCTGTTTAGGAGTCTGGATGTATTCGCGTCTTTCTCCTGGATATGGAACATCTTCCTTAGGAATGATATAAGGTTTGATTCTTTCAAGCTTTTCGATAAAGTCGGATAAATCAACAACCAGATCTCTTTCAATCGGGAAGTTTGCCAAAGGTTCGATTAACATTTCCTGACCGGCATAATCGCGAAGGAATGTTTTACATGCCAACTTAGGGGTACCATTAACCATCATGCCGCAGGAACCGCAAATTGCCATTCTGCATGACCAGCGGAAACTTAATTCCGGTGCCTGTGTATCTTTAATAACATTTAATGCTTCAAGCAGAGACATTTCATGAGTGTATTCTACTTCAAAGCTTTGTGTCCACGGCTGTTCATCTTGTTCTGGGCGATAGCGTAGGACGGTGATTTTCATTTTATCTGCCATGACTTCTCCTTACTTGTTTGCTGCCAAAGCTGCCTTTTTGGCCTGTTCAGCATCTTCAGCTGCTTTACCGTATACACGTTTGGCAGGTTGCGACTTGGTAATCTTAACACTGCTATAAGAAATTGATGGAGCTCCATCAGGATTGTAGGTTGCCAATGAATGTTTCAGGAACTGTTCGTCGTTTCTTTCTACATAATCCAATCTCTGGTGTGAACCACGTGATTCTTTACGATTTAAAGCTGAGTATGCCATGGCTTCAGCATTGCCGAGCAAGAATCCTAATTCGATAGCTGTCAGCCAGTCGGTATTGAAAATGGTTGAAGAATCAGTAACCTTGATATTCTTATAACGTTCTTTAAGAGCTGTTAATTTTTCAATAGTTGCCTTAATGGATTCTTCATCACGATAAATACCGATACCTTCTTCCATTGCATCACCCATTTCATTGCGGATGTCAGCAACAGACTCATTACGTTTACCATCAATGATGGATAAGGCTTTGTTGAGAGAGTTTTCAGCCTGTTTTTCAAGAACATCGTCAGAACCGAATTCATTTTCCATTGCGAATTTTGCAGCTTCTTCGCCGGCAACTCTACCGAATACAACAGTTTCAACCAATGAGTTGGAACCGAGACGATTGGCTCCGTGAATACCAACTGAAGCGCATTCGCCAGCTGCGTATAAACCGTGGAGTTTAGTTGCAGTCTTGCCATCGGTTTCAATACCACCCATGGTGTAGTGAACAGTTGGTCTTACTGGTACTGGAGCATCTACCGGATCAACACCTACGTAAGCTTTTGCCAATTCACAGATGAATGGTAAACGTTCATGCAGATAGTCAGCACCCAGATGACGCAAATCAAGGTTAACAACATCGCCCAAATGGGTCTTGATTGTTCTGCCTTTCTTTTGTTCCTGCCAGAAAGCCTGGGATACGCGGTCACGAGGACCCAATTCCATGTATTTGCTCTTTGGGTGTCCCAAAGGAGTTTCTGGACCTAAACCGTAATCCTGTAAATAGCGGTAGCCGTCTTTATTGGTTAACACACCACCTTCACCGCGGCAACCTTCTGTCATCAGAACACCGCAGCCAGGAAGACCCGTAGGGTGGTACTGAACGAATTCCATATCTCTTAAAGGTACGCCGTGGCGATACGCCAATGCCATACCATCACCGGTTACAATACCCCCGTTGGTATTGAATCTGTAGCAGCGGTTTGAACCGCCTGTAGCGATGATTACTGATTTGGCTTTGATTAATCTGGTCACACCGTTCTGGAGGTCTAAAGTTATAACACCTTTTACCTGATTGTCTTCAACCAGTAAATCCAAAACGAAATGTTCATCATAACGTTTGATGGATGGATATTTGATAGATGTCTGGAACAATGTGTGCAACATATGGAAACCGGTCTTATCTGCCGCGAACCATGTTCTAGGAACCTTCATTCCTCCGAAAGGTCTAACATTGATTCTACCGTCAGGCTTACGGCTCCAAGGGCATCCCCAGTGTTCTAACTGGTAAAGTTCCTTGGTTGTATGTTCAACAAAATATTCAACAACATCTTGTTCGCATAACCAATCTCCACCAGCGACGGTATCAACGAAGTGGTTATCTAAACTATCGTCATCCCTAACAACACCAGCAGCACCACCTTCAGCGGCAACTGTGTGACTGCGCATTGGATAAACTTTAGAGATCAGTGCAACATTTAAATCTGGATTTAATTCAGCAGCGGCAATAGCTGCACGTAAACCAGCTCCACCAGCACCGACAATCGCGACATCAGCCTTAACTATGTCCACTTTTTCCTCCTGGAAAGGTAAATAAAAAATACAAAAGTTGATAGAAATAAGTTGATCATTAATAATCAACCTATAAGAAATCTTAAAATATTCAGTCCGCTATTCTATCAAAATTTACTACTGTTTAGTATTGAGCCAAGTCAAAAATAGTGCAAAAAAATAGCGAACTGTACAAATAAGTTTTTTTTTGAAAGAATGAATTAGTATTATATGTATTTCCCAATCAAAAATTTGTTACTTGTTAACCATTCTGGCAATGAGCTGTCCCATTTGGGTTGGATCTTCACTTGTCAAATTTTCATCAAATCTGATGCGGTCTTTTTCAAAGCAGCAGATAACGGTACTGCCGAACAGGAATTTGCCTATTTCATCGCCTTTTTCAAAAGTTATGTTTTGATCTTCATAGGATTTTACTGTTACATCTCTTGTGCGTTTCGGACTTGGCGCTTCTATTCCGCTCCATGTAGTAGCCATACTTCCAACTATGGTTGCGCCTACAAACACAACTGCCATTTTTCCCTGATCGGTGTCAAATATGCAAGCCAGTCTTTCATTTTTGGTAAACAGTTCGTCAACATGTGATACGACAACGGGATTTACCGAATAAAGTGTTCCTGGGATGAAAACAGTTTTTAATAATTTCCCTTTGTACGGCATGTGTATACGGTGATAATCTCTTGGAGACAGGTATATGGTAATAAATTCACCATCTTTGAAATTATCCGAAATCTCGGAAATTCCTCCTAGAAGATTATTCATGCTGTAATCCATCCCTTTTGCCTGAATTATTCTGCCAAGTGTAATTCGACCGAACTGGCTTACTGTTCCGTCTACAGGAGATGCTACTGCATTTTCTTCCGGAGCGATTGGACGGGCTTCAGGCTTTATCGGACGGGCAAAAAAGTCATTGAATGTTTTGTAGCTTGAAATATCCTGATTCTGAAAGATGGACATGTCAATGTTGTTTTTTTGAATAAATTTTTTTATTATCCATGTTGTAAAATCACCCATGTTTTTTGATGCCAGCTTTCCGAAAATTCTTGATATAGCCTGCTTGGGCATAACATACTGGGATGTAATAAAAAGTAATTTGCTTAATCTGTTCATAATCTTCAATTCCTGTTTTTGGGATTATTCCTTTTTAAAACTTTATTGCACTATCTTTTATTATTATTCGCCCGTCTTGTCTTGTTTTTTTTAAGCACAAGTTCGTTGCTGGATAGTATTTTAAGATAATTTTCGTAACGGACTTTATTTATTTTTCCTTCCTCGACCGCTTCTTTTATGCTGCAGCCTATCTCATTTATATGTTTGCAGTCTTTGAATTTGCATGTTCCTAAATAAATCCTGAATTCCCTGTAGTTCCTGGCTATCGTGTCAGCGGAAAAGTGCCATAGTCCAAATTCACGTACCCCTGGTGAATCTATTATTTTAGTGGAATCATTTAAAAAATACAGTCGAGATGATGTAGTCGTATGCTGCCCGAGATTTGATGTTTCTGAAATAGAATTTGTATATGCTGTATTGGTGCCGATAAGAGTATTCAGCAAAGACGATTTCCCTACACCTGACTGACCTACAATTACGGAAAACTGATCCATAAAAGCCTCTTTCAATTCACTGATCCCATCTCCGTTTACGGTGCTTACGAAGTAGGTATCATATCCTAAATCATTATAGAATTTTAAATCGGATTTCAATACTTCCCGTTCATTATCTGTAAGCAAATCAATTTTATTAATTACTATGACAGGTCTGATTTTTGTTTCTTCACATGCAATCAGGTAGCGATCGATTATATTGGTTGACAGTTCAGGTTTGATGGAAGAAACAATAAAAATTCTGGTAATATTGGCTGCTATTGGTTTTAAACCATCATAAAAGTCTGGGCGGTGCAGTTCTGAAGTTCTGGGTTTAACAATTTCCACAATACCTTTGAATTCTGAATTTGCAGCATCTTCATGCCAAAGAACATTATCGCCAGTAGTAATTGATTTTACTGTTCTTCTCACGGAACAACGAACTGTCTGAAAATCATCGGTTATAAGATCAACTTGATTTCCAAATCTGCAAGCAACAATTCCATTTGAGAGATCTGATACATTATTGTAAAAATTATCTAAAATCTGATCCTTTTTTTTAGAAATTTGAAGTTGTTGCTTATTACTAATTTTTTTAACCATATATAATAGATATCCGTATATAGAGTAGTGTAATGCTACCATACAAATATAAAAAATAAAAAGAATAAAGAGTAAAAAGGATAAAATATGGTTAGTTCAGAAAATTTGGTTTGGATGGATCTGGAAATGACGGGTTTGGATCCGAAAGAAAACAAGATAATAGAGATTGCAACAATTATCACAGATAAAAATTTGGAAGTCATTGCAGAAGGTCAGGTGTATTCAATACATCAAAGTGAAGAGGAATTGGCAAAAATGGATGACTGGAATGTAAAGACTCATACTGAATCCGGTCTGATTGAAAGAGTCCGCAGTAGTGTTATTACCGATAGACAGTGTGAATTGGAAATTTTGGATTTTATAAAAAAATATGTTCCAGAAAGAAAATCACCGCTATGCGGCAACAGCATTTGGCAGGATCGCCGTTTTCTGATTGAATATATGCCGACTCTTGAAAATTACCTTCATTACCGCAATATTGATGTTAGTACAATCAAGGAATTGGTACGTTTGTGGAAACCTGAACTTAAATATATAAAACAGGAACGCCATACTGCTTTGTCTGATATTAGAGAATCAATCGAGGAACTTAGGTTCTACCGTAAGCAAATTTTGAAAATATGATTAAAATTTGATCATATAAAATTATTTTTATAATTTAAACTTGATTTGGTGTGATTTTTAAATATAATAGTTCACATCCAAGCGGGAATAGCTCAGTTGGTAGAGCGTAACCTTGCCAAGGTTAATGTCGCGAGTTCGAGCCTCGTTTCCCGCTCCAGATTCTTTTAACTTATCAGTTTTATTTACCCTTTGTGGTTTCTTTTATTTTATAATTTCATTAGTTACTCTACGTTTACGTCGCACATCTTAGAGTGCTGGATGTGTTTTGTCGTTCCTTGTTTTTTGTTTTTGTTAAAAAAAAGAAAACTCACTTAAAAAGTGAGTCTTCCGATGTGCTAACTAAAAAAACTGATGATTACCGCATTATTCATCATGCAGAGAGATAGACAATGAACCCATATTAAATCTTCTTACTCGCTTGGATGATTTTTTCTTTGGTTTCACTTCTTCCGCAGGCTGCTGCGCAATATTCTGTTCAGTGTTTTGATTTTCTGGAGCTGAGACACTATTATCAAAAGTTTCGGCATTTATTGAATTATCGTTTTGATAACTGCTGTCGAGATTCTGTTGAACGGTGTCCGTGTCATATGTCTGTGCAGTCTTGTTTTCAAAAGCGGCACTGTTCGGTACAGGTTCTTCTTTAATTGTATAGGAATCCTGCGATTCTACTGACGCAAATGCAGGCTCTTCTACAGGCTGAACCATGTTATCATCTGTGAATATGTTCTGATTGATATTATTGTAATCTTTTTCATCAATCTGAATATCATCGGTATTGTCTTCTTCAATGATGATCTGCTCCAACTGATCACCTTGTTCCGCACTAATGCTGATTTCGTTGTCGGAACTGCTTGTTCCTGCATCTAGATTTATTTCGTTGGATTCATCATATTTCTGAATGGTATCATTATCGGAACCAAACAATGTGTCTTCGGACAAACCTCTTATATCAGCATCGCTTAAATCGATTTCCAGTTCATTTGAAGTGTCTTCCTGTGTTTTTTGACTGAATGAACTGTACTTGCTCGGATCTCCCTTGGTAACCAGAGCATCGAAAGGATTTTTTGCCTTGACATGAGGAGTATCCTTAATCGGCTCTTCCTTTTTTTCCGGTTCGCTAGGAATAACAAAATCATCATTACTGAATGCCGGGATAATGGTATTATCCTTCGACGGATCGTAATCCTCATCAATTTTTGATTCTGTCTCCTGAACTACAGGTTCTTCCTTATTGATTGTTTCCTCAGGAGCCTTCTTTGTTTCTCCTACAAGAGAAAAACGGTTAGGATTAAATTTAGGTGGTTCCTGCACGGTTTGCTGCTCTTTTTGCTTGTTTTCCTCGCTTGATGATTCAGAAGTATTCTGTTTCTGTTTCATCTTCATTTTCATGAGCAGATCTTCACCTTTTAATTTTTTGGACTGGAATTCCTTTTCTCTCTGAATTCTTTCTTCTTCGGCTTTTCTTCTTTCAGCTTCCTCATCTGTTTCTGCCGGATGAACTTCTTCCTTTTTAACATTGGAACTTTCTACAGGAGCAGGTGTATGATTAGCACTTGTTTCTGCAGGTGGATTTGAAGTCTCTTCTTTTGGTTTAGCTGCAGGAGCAGTCTCATTGACGTTAGATTTAGGAACTGAATTCTCAGTCGGCTCCTGTGCTTTTTCAACGTTTTGTTCAGTAGCAGGAACTGCGTTTTCCGTATTTATATCGGGACTTGAAACTCCCGGAATAACACTTGATTTTTGGACGAACTCATTCAGGCTTGCAATTCTTTTTGCTCTTTCCTCTTCTGTTTCATTCTGTTTGCGTGCTTCGAGTTCCTTGGCAAGCTTTTCTGCTTCTTTTTGCTGCTTGTAACGTTCTTTTTCTCTTCGGATTCTTTCTTCTTCGATTTCAGCTATTAATTCGCTGCTGTTATCGTTGGCAGAAAACCCGGTTTGTCTGAGTTGTTCCTTTTCTGCTACCTTTTTCTGCACATAAGGAACAATTTTTGACTTGATATGATTCCTCAGCAGGAAAAGAACCACTAGAGCAATAATGATTGCACCGATTCCGCCAAAAGTCAGAAGATTGTCAAGACTGAAAAGATCATCACTTGAACTTGTTGTGATCATAGGTGAATTGGCTATATCGTTCTTATTTCGATCTTCTGATGAAGCATTGGAACCGTTGTTTTTATTGTTGTTTGCCTGAGCGGCTTTTAATGATTCAATTGTTTTTGCAGTACTTGCATCAAAAGGATATGTGTATCCTGCCTCAGGTTTTGTTTCTGTTTCAATTTCCTGTATATAGGCAAAAACGTTATCCTTCTGGAATAAAATTTCCGAGTCAAAAAACTGTTTATACAAATAATCCTGAATCTGATTGAACTTAACGTTGTTTCCTTCCAAGGAAGCAAGTAAATCTTCAGGTGCGGAAATCAATTGGTAGATATCATATTCGTACTTCTTTAAATACGTATCCTTAACTAAGAATCCCAAATTTCCTTCCTTGCATTTAACAGAGATTCTGAAACCGTCCGCTCTGTCTTCCTCTTTTAACCCTTTGCATCCTTGATATATAGACTGAATGGCTTTTTTGGTGTTTTCAACGATCTGGTTTCTTTTTTCAGTTGTAAGCGAATAGGTAATAATGTACTTCTGATTTGTAGCACTGTCTTTAAGGAAAAATTTCATTCCCTGATTGGTTACATCTACTGAAGATATCTGTATTGATGCAGGAACCTCCAAGGCATTCTTCCATAAATTACTCTGCTGATGAGAGAGACTTTGCATTCCTTCCAGATCGATTTTCGCGTAATCAACACTGCTGGCATGAATAAGAACTGACTTTTGAGGTATATTGAAATTTTCAAAAAATCCTAACTGATAATTAGCCGTATTGACCATTGCAGCTAAATCTTCTATTGCTGTGTTGTCACCGGTTTTACTTGAAACTGAAATAATACGTGTAAAATCACTCGGTTGATTGTTATCGTCCTCGAACTGGGTAAATACGATATACTGGAGTGAATCCTGATCCTTAACGCAGGCAAATTCATAACTTGCCAAAGCTTTGTATGTCGGATCGTTCTGACATTGGGTTATACTGCTGCCGCTGTGTTCAAGCTCGTACATATAATCGGCAACAATTTCATAAAACTGTCTAGAATTGTTTTTTACAAAACTGACTTCAACGGTAAGATTAGGTATCTTATTATTTGCAAAAATGATGCTGTTGGATTGTTTTTCTTTTGCATAATAAGAGTTTGGTAATTGTTCTGTTTCATATATTGGATCAATTACATCTGAAACCTGCGGTGCTGCGTATACTGCGCTGAAACCTATAATTCCAGCAATCGTACTTACTATTCTTTTTTTCATATTAATTTCGCAATTATTTAGGTGCGACTCCGAAAAAATTGTTATACTTTATCTAATTGTTACATTAATGGCAGTATTTTAATATTTATGCACAGTGGTTGTTAACGAAATTTACTATTTTAAAGTAATAATCGTAATGTAGTTCAAATTGTTTAATAAAAAAATCCTCCATATGAATGGAGGATTGCTGAAATTAAATGTTTGTGTTTAGTTTTCCACTCTGAAAATATTCACATTGTTATAACCCTGCTCCTTAAGATAGAGAGCCTGAATTTTGCTCATAACTCCGTTTTTGCAGTATAGCAGGTAGTTTTTAGACTGATCCAAATCTCCGAATGTTGTGGATATTTTATAAAAAGGTATAGTCAATATTTCAATACCGGATAAATTCAGAGGTGCATCATCAATTTCTTCCTGTGAGCGTATATCAATAACTATATCATTATCAGAAAAGGATGTTACGGTGGTAACTTCAGTTACTGACTCGGAGGTTTCCTTTGCAATATCCTTAATATCGGTGCATATTGTATTTTGAATTGCCTGTTCGATTACGTCAAAATTGAATTTCTTTTCCTCTTCCAGAATATCTGATAATTTTGCATGAGTTGTCGGCTTTTGAGAAATAACACCGCAGTACTCTGGCATGGATTCCGCGATTTCAACGGTTCCGATTTTTCTGCAGTCATCAATAATATCCTGTTTGTCGGTTACAATCAGCGGTCTAAGTATCATGGTTTCCGTTACCTGATCTATAACGGATAAATTTGTTATGGTCTGGCTTGATACCTGACCTACGCTTTCTCCTGTAACCAGTGCACCTATTTTATTGTTTTGCGCAATTCTGGCGGCAACACGCATCATCATTCTTTTTAAAATTACACCCATAAGGTGCTTGTTCATATTTTCAAGAATTTCTGCAATTACAGGTTCAAAAGGAACAGAATAGAATTTAACGCGATGGGAACATCCGTATTTATTCCATAAATAATAAGCTTCCTGCTTTACGCCTATTTCATGATCGCGTCCTCCCATGTTGAAAAAGCAGTAGTGAACTTTGCATCCGCGTTTGATAAATTTGAATGAGGAAACACCGGAATCAAATCCGCCGGATATTAAACTGAGAACATCCTCCTGAGTCGAAAGAGGGTATCCGCCGAGTCCTGGATGGTTTGCTTTTACCAGGAACAATTGATTCTGATCAATTTCAATATTGATTTGCAGATCTGGATTGCTCAGCTTCACACCATTTGATTCCACATTCTGGTTAAGTCCGCCCCCGACATATTTTTCAACATCAATGGATGTAAATTCGTGATTTCCTTTTCTTTTTACGCGTACACAGAATGTTTTTCCGTTCAGTTTTCCGTCGTATAAATTTTTGGTCTGACGGTAAATATCATCCATATCCGTGAATGTTGAACATTTGACTTCCAGAAAACTGTGAATGCCGGGAATGTTTTGTATGATTTCGATAAGTTTGTCCAGTTCCAGATGTTTATCGCATTTTACCATCAGCTTATCCCATTTTGACTGGATTTTGCATTGAACTCCGAAATGCTTCAGTACATTGCGGATATTTGTGTTAAGAGTTTTAATCATCGAAAGTCTGGCAGAGTGACTTTTAATAATAATCTCAGGGAATAGTTTTACTAAAAAAATATTGGGGTATAGTTGATTTATTGTTTCGTCGTCCATGTAGGAACTTTCGTTGGAATTTGTATCTTTTTCTGAAAAATTCATAGTGTTTAAACTCTATCTAGTAGCAGTACAGCAGTGATTGAATGGTCAATTAAAAAAGGAACTGGCTCTTCCAGACAGCATCTGCTGCAATTCAGCAACCTTTTTTAACATTTTTGCAATCTTTATAAAGATGGAAACAGTATCATTGGAACGAGCAGTAATTACACATTAATTATACTTGTACCAGCGGAAGACTAGGTGCATTATACTTGATCATAATTTGAATTTCTATTTTGTTTTATTGGTAATTAATGGGCTCGTACTTGTAGCGATAAAGTGTGCGCAAAGCCTAAATATCTTAAGAAAGCGATGGATGATATTTCAATAATTTATGACTTTTTTTTAATAAAATGTATAATAGCATGGCTATTATTTTTTGTTTTATATGTCGAATAGTAGATTATATGGATATTGTTGGGTTGTGATATTTTATATTTGGTAGAAAGTAAGAAAATTATGGGTAGTGACAATAAATCGTTTGAAGAGTCGTTGAGGCAGCTGACTGACATTGTTAATAAAATGGGTGGTAGTGAAACTACATTGGAAGAGTCTTTAAAATTGTTTGAAGATGGCATCAGACTTGTTAATACCTGTAGAAACCAGTTAACTGAAGCTGAAAAAAAAGTAAGGATGCTAATGAATCAGAACGGCAATGGAGCAGGAGAGCTGCAAAATGTTGTTATCAGTAATAACCAGGTTGTTGTAGCTGCCGGCAATAACCAGGAATCTCGTCATGAGACAAATATTCAGCAATCCAAAAATGATAATTCTCTCCGCGGGGATGATATTCCGTTTTAACAATTGAGGAAATAATTCTGTGTTACTAAGTGATTTTTTAAAAAAATATCGCGCTAGAATTGATCAGGTGCTTGAACAAAAAATTGAAGTTTTAGATCAGGTTTCAGAACCGTTAAAAAATGCAATGAAACATGGGTTGCTTCTCGGCGGAAAAAGAGTTAGACCGATACTTGTTTATGCGGTGGGTTCTATGCTTGGTGTTAAGGATGAACTCCTTGATGCTCCTGCAGCCGCCATTGAATGTATCCATGCATATTCTCTGATTCATGATGATTTGCCGTGCATGGATGATGATGATTTGAGAAGAGGCCATCCTACAGTTCATACTATTTACGGAGAGGCTCACGGAATGCTTGCCGGGGATGCATTGCAGACTCTTGCATTTGAAATTTTATCAGGTGATGTTTTTCCTCGGGAATTACTGTCCAACCAAATTAAAATGGTTAATTTACTGGCTAAATCCTCAGGATACGATGGTATGTGCGGCGGTCAGTCACTTGATATACTGGCTGAAAATAAAAAAATTTCATTGGATGAATTGAAAAAGGTTCATTCTCATAAAACCGGAGCTCTTATCAAATGTGCCGTTTTACTTGGTGCTTTGTCCGCATCCGGAATCGATACGGAACACTATCAGATTTTATCCCGGTATGCTGATAACATTGGATTGGCTTTTCAGGTTCATGACGATGTCCTTGATATAATTTCCGATACTGAAGTTCTCGGAAAACCTCAGGGTTCGGATATAGCGAACAACAAGAGCACATATCCTTCATTACTTGGATTGAATGAAGCTATTGCATATGAAAAGGAACTCATTGAGAATGCTTTGAACTTGTTGGATAAGCTTCCTTATGATACAGAGTTTTTACGCGAGTTTGCGAAGTACATCATTGATAGAAAGAGTTAATCATGGAATTGGATCCAAAGCAATATAAACTGCTGAGCAAGGTCAAGTTGCCCAGTGATTTAAGAAACCTGGATATATCCAAATTGCCGGCTCTGTGTGAGGAAATCAGAAAATTCCTGCTAGAATCGGTCAGCAAATCATCAGGTCACCTTGCATCAGGATTAGGTGTTGTGGAATTAACCGTTGCTCTTCATTATGTGTACGATACTCCTGATGATCAGATTGTTTGGGATGTCGGGCACCAGGCGTACCCTCATAAGATATTAACAGGACGGGCAGAACAGCTGGATACAATTCGTCAACTGAATGGATTGCATCCGTTCCCTTGGCGAGAGGAAAGTGAATTTGACAGCGCATCTGTAGGACATTCCAGTACTTCAATCGGTTTGGCTTTGGGCATGAGTATAGCGAACAAGATAAAAGGTCTTGCCAATAAGGTTATCGCGGTAATAGGAGATGGAGCTCTTACGGGAGGAATGGCGTTTGAGGCATTGAATCATGCAGGCGGTTTAAAAAGTGATATGCTTGTTATTCTGAATGATAATGAGAAGTCCATATCCGAGTCTGTCGGAGCATTGTCTTCCAATTTAAGTGATATTCTTTCGAGCGCATTTTATAATAATGTTCGAGACGGAACCTATGATTTTTTAGGTAAATATATTCCGTTTTTAAAGGATTTTACTCAAAAAACCGCCGAACATATCAAAGGTATGGTTATGCCTGGAACTCTGTTTGAAGAATTCGGCTTTAACTATATCGGTCCGATCGATGGACACAATGTAATAGGTTTGATAGAGACACTTCAGAATATGAAGAAGCTCAAAGGTCCTCAGTTTCTGCATGTGGTTACCCAGAAGGGCAGAGGCTACAAGCCTGCAGAAGATGATCCGACATCGTACCATGGTGTTCCTAAATTTGAACTGAATTATTCACTTCCTAAGAGCAAGGCAAAAACATATGCTCAGGTTTTCGGTGATTTTCTTGTTAAAAGGGCTGAACAGGATCCGCTGATGGTGGCAATTACACCTGCCATGAAGGAAGGATCTTGTATGAATGAGTTTGCTGAAAAATATCCAGACCGGTTTTTCGATGTTGCAATAGCCGAGCAGCATGCTGTTACATTGGCTGCCGGTATGGCGATTGACGGTTTGCACCCGATAGTTTGTATTTATTCCACATTTTTACAGAGATCATATGATCAGATTATTCATGATGTTGCGATACAGAATTTACCTATTGTATTTGCAATAGATCGTGCTGGTATTGTAGGAGCGGACGGTCCTACACATCAGGGACAGTTTGATATAAGCTTTTTGCGTATTGTTCCGAATATGACAATTATGACTCCTTCGTGTTTTTCAGAAATGATTAATATGCTTGATTTTGCGTGTGGCTACAAAGGTCCGATTGCTGTTAGATATCCTAGAGGTACCGAATTGCCGGTTGTTCTGGAGGTTGTTCCTATTGAATACGGCAAAGGCAGTCTGATTCGCAAGGGTGAGAATATAGTATTTCTGAATTTCGGAGCTCTGCTGGGATATGTTCAGAAAGCTGCAGAAAAGCTGAACGCAACAGTAGTTGATATGCGTTTTGCAAAACCTATTGATGAAGACATTATTCTTCAGCTTGCAGATCCGTACAATACGCTGTTTGTTACTGTAGAGGACGGTTCCGTAATAGGCGGAGCCGGCGAAGGGGTCGCAGCCCTGTTTGAAAAGAATTTGATAAATATTCCTCTTCTGAATCTGGGATTGCCGGATGAATTTGTGGAGCAGGGCAGACCTGAAGAGCTGTATCGTATGTTAAGACTGGATGAGGATGGTATTGTTTCTCAGGTTCAGGAATATATGGAAAATAATAATATTGATTAAAGATTATAATATCTTTTTTGTTAGGAGGTTATAATGCCGTCATTTGATGTAGTGTCTGAAATTACTGTAAATGAAGTTCAGAATGCGGTTGACAATGCCAACAGGGAAATAAAGACCCGCTTTGATTTCAGAAATGTGGATGCAACCTTTACATTGGAAAAAGAGCAGATTAAGCTGGCTGCTGATGCTGATTTCCAGATTAATCAGATGCTTGATATTTTGCGTGATAAGGTTGCCAAAAGAAGTATAGATCCTGCCTGTCTTGACATGAAACAGGAAATAGAACAATCCGGCAAAAGATATTTCAAAGCAGTTCCCTTGAAACAGGGAATTGAGACGGATGTTGCCAAGAAAATTGTCAAAATGATAAAGGATTCAAAAATAAAGGTACAGACGCAGATTCAAGGCGATTCTATTCGTGTGACCGGTAAAAAACGTGATGATCTTCAGGAAGTGATAGCTTTGATTCGCAAGGCGGAGTTAGGTCAGCCGTTCCAGTTTAACAATTTCAGAGACTAATATGAGCTCTATTAAAGTAGAAGAGCAAAAACAATTATCAGATTCAGAAATGCGGACGGCGGATAGGGACAGTATCTGGAAGCTGGTTTTTTCCAAAAATACCCTGATATGTTCGATACTGGGTTTTTCATCCGGATTGCCCTTGTACCTCCTTTTGTCATTAATACCAATCTGGCTAAAATCCAATGAGGTAGACCTGAAAACCATCGGTATTTTTTCATTACTGATGTTTCCGTACAGCTGGAAGTTTGTTTGGGCACCTTTTCTGGATGCTTATTTTTTCAGAATGATTGGCCGACGCAGAACCTGGATGTTTTGTACTCAGATTGTCCTGTTGACTCTTATCGCAATGCTGGCGGATGTGGATCCTCGGAAAGAAATGGGTTTGGTTTCTGTCATCTGTCTTCTTATATCGTTTTTCAGTGCATCACAGGATATTGTAATTGATGCATTCAGAAGAGAGATACTGTCAGATGCCGAACTCGGTTTCGGAAACAGTATCAATGTGAATTTCTACCGTTTGTCAGCCCTGGTTCCCGGCAGTCTGGCGTTAATACTTTCGGATATTGTTTCGTGGACAGTTGTTTTCTGGGTAATGGCTGTTTTTATGCTGCCGGGATTGCTGTTAACGATCTTTGTAAAAGAGCCTAAAATTTATCATGAGGTTAACAGCCTTAAAGATGCGATTATTGATCCGTTTATTGAATTTTTTAATCGACGTAAATTATCGGGCATGATGATTTTTCTTCTCTTTCTGGTTTTATACAAAGTCGGTGACTCAATGGCAACCGCATTGATTACTCCCTTTTATAAGGATATCGGATTCACTAATACGGAAATAGGTGTTACTGCCAAAATCATAGGTACTTCAGCAACGGTTATAGGTGCGTTGCTTGGCGGTATCATTATGATGAAAATAGGTATTAACAGATCACTGTGGTATTTCGGCTGGGTACAGCTTGTTACAATTTTGGGTTTTGCTTTACTGGCAAAGGCCGGACATAATATCAGTGTTTTATCCCTGGCGGTGGCAGGAGAGTATCTTGGCGTAGGCCTGGGAACAGCGGCTTTTACTGCATTTATAGCAAGGGAAACAAATCCTGCTTTTACGGCAACCCAGTTTGCACTGTTTACGTCTATTGCCGCAATTCCGAGAGTTTTCTGCAACAGTATGACGGGATTTATGGTTGAATATATGGGATGGTTTTTATTTTTCCTCTTATGTACAATTATTGCATTACCGGGTTTACTGCTGGTAAAGGTTGTAGCACCGACCGGAATACATGGTAACTGATAATAATCAAAAGGTGATTTGGATGGACTGTATATATATTGAAGGATTACGTGTAGATTGCAGAATTGGCATTTACGAATATGAACAAAATAAAGAGCAGCCTTTGTTTATTGATGTTACAATTACATATGATAATAAAAATGCCGGTATATCAGATGATTATAGTTCTGTTATCGATTATGCCCATGTAGCTGCCGATATTGAAAATCTGCTGCATTCTAATTTTTTCAGTTTAATTGAAACTGCCGCTGAAAGAATCAGCAACATGATTCTGCAGAAATATCATGCGGAAAAGGTTGTGGTAAAAATCAATAAGCCGGAAGCTGTGGAAAATGCCAGGGCTGTAGGAATCATTATTGAGAGAACAAGATAATGGATGATACAGAGGTTTATATAGCCGTTGGAAGTAATGAATTTCCGGAAAAGCATATAAACATGGGACTGAATTTACTGCAGGAGAATGTTTTAACTGATGTCAGAATATCTTCCTGTTATAAATCTCATTCAATCAACGGAGGCGCGGATTATCTGAATCTGGTTATCCGCGCCGAGTCAAGGATTGATTCGTACGATGAACTTGTTTTGCGGCTTAAGGAAATAGAAAAGAAATGCGGACGAGTGAAAAATCCGTATCACAGCTGCGTTCTGGATCTGGATCTTCTGCTGTTCGGAAAACAGGTCATAAAAGGTAAACTGCCGCACGAAGATTTATATAAATATCTGCATGTTCTGGTTCCTTTTTGTGAACTGGCAGGTCATGAGAAAGATTTACTGTTCAATCGTACCTATAGTGAAATTTTAAAATCAATGGAACACTCAAATGATGATATTTATTTGAAAAGATTTGATTTTATTAGAGATTAGATTTTCATTTTGTTAATTTACTGTTAATTATGGATTTATATATTTTTTTACAGACTGTTGTTTTAAGTCTCATTCAGGGACTGACTGAATTTCTTCCAATATCCAGTTCTGCTCATCTGCTGCTTCCAAGCGCTCTCTTCGGTTTTAGGGATCAGGGCATTGCGTTTGATGTTGCTTGTCATGTGGGAACGTTGATTGCTGTAATGGTGTTCTTCAAACAGGAACTGATAGGGATGTTTAAGGACTGTCTCGATTACACCAAAACAAAGAAAGTTACCGGCAATGTGGTTATGGCATGGTATCTGATCTGCGGAACCATACCTGTTTGTATCGCCGGTTATCTGATAGATAAATATCTGCTTGACAGTATCAGGGATTATGCCACCTACGTAATTACGGCTACTACCATAATATTCGGTATTGTTTTGTATCTTGCTGATCGTTATGCTGTGCGTAACGAAAATAAGATTACTGAGAATAACATGGGGTTCAAAACCGCAATGATAATTGCATTGTCTCAGATTCTGGCTATGATACCTGGTACATCAAGATCCGGAATATCAATTACCGCTTCATTATTTTGCGGTTTAACCAGAAAGGCTGCCGCCAAATATTCATTTTTGCTGTCAATTCCATTAATTATGGCAGCAGGACTTCATTCTGGTATAAAGGTTTTAAAACAGGATCTTGCAGCTGCTGATTATGCTTATATGGGTATCGGTATCGTTTTATCCTATATTTCAGCTTATCTTGTTATCAAATTCTTTATGAAATGGATTGAGAAGATCGGTATGACTCCGTTTGTAATTTACCGGTTGCTTCTCGGTCTGGTTCTCTTGCTGATAATAATCTTCTGATTCAAGTCAAGATCGTCCGGGGAGGATATGCCGGGCGACTGATTTTTTTATTTTTGAAGAGACTGTCTCAGTTTTTTCTGTTTAATCCATTCTGGATCTTCTTTCTTTTCACTTTTCAGTTCCTCAGCGTGTTCGATATTCCAGTTACTACGATACTGTTCCATTGTTTCAAGACGCAATTCATCAAGTTTTTCGGAAATTTGTGCACCTTTGTAGCCTTGTTTTATTAATTCATTCGGTTTGATGTCCTTTATTTGAATAAAAAGATCTTCAATTAATTTAGGATGAGTGTACTGAAGATTTTCAAAGCCAAGTCTGCCGTGAAAATCAGCTTTGCAGCAGTTGAGAAGATAATTAACATGAACCGGATTACGGAATGCATCAATTCTTTTTAACAGTTCCAGTATCTCTTTGTTTGATTTATAAAGAGCAGTGTGAACCATTGAATGTTCCCGTGCAATAAATTCCGCAACTTTTCGGTAATTATTGGGGATTCTTAAACGATCGCAGAATTTCTCGATAAGAGGAACTCCTTTTTTACCGTGATTTGTGTGACTTGGCAATATATTTTTATCCGTCAGAGCTTTGCCGAAGTCATGGCAGAAAATTGCAAATTTTTCAATCGGTTCATAGTTATGTCTGCAGGCATACGACAGACATAATTCCATGTGAGTTCCGGTATCGATTTCAGGGTGCCAGTATTTGCGTGCCGGAATACCGTAAAGATTATCCATTTCAGGAAAAACAACGCCAAGAGCTCCGCAGTTTCTTAAAATTTTTATAAAAATGTCTGCGTCACCATTAATAAGAACTTTGTTGAATTCAAGAAATATTCGTTCAGGTGTCAGGTAGTTTATTTCTCCCTGCAGTACCATGGATTTCATTAGTTCCATTGTTTCCGGAGCAACTGTGAAACCGAGATGGTTGAATCTTGCTGCAAAACGGGCTACTCTCAACACACGGAGCGGATCTTCCGCAAAGCTGTCATTGATATGGCGAAGCACTTTTTTTTTCAGATCTTCTCGTCCTCCGCACGGATCTATGATATTGCCGTCCGGATCTTCTGCAATTGCATTAATTGTCAGATCTCTTCGGATCAGATCCTCCTCAAGAGTAATGTCAGGTGCGAAATCAAAACAGAATCCGTTATATCCGTGCCCTTCTTTTCTTTCCTTTCGGGCAAGCGCATATTCGCAGTTGGTTTTGGGTTCCAGAAAAACAGGAAAGGAGTTGCCGACCTGCCGATAACCAAGGGAAAGCATCTCCTCGACAGTGGATCCGACAACGACATAATCATTGTCTGTAACAGGAATATTCAGCAGCCTGTCCCGTACAGCTCCGCCTACTAAATAAATTTTCATCGGCCACTCTCCAGTAAATGTGTTACATCTGGTTGATTTTTATGAATTATCAATCAGATAGGTTCCTAACAATAACAAGTGCTTTTGTGTTAAAATTATAGCCTGTCGCGTGAGATTATAATGCTTATTACGGCTGTTGTACAATTTAAAAAGAGCAGATATTTTCCTTAACAGGTGACTCGGGGAATCTGTCGGAACATTTGATTTATGTGAATGTCTGTATTGTTTCGTTTTGTTTAAAAATCAAACGGATGCAAGTATAATAAGGATACTGTTTTTTTGTTTGTATAAAAGCTGATTATTCCAGAGAATTTATCATATTTGATTTTGAGAAAAAATAATAATGTATAGCGAGTTTTACGGATTGCTGGAGAATCCTTTTTCCATTTCTCCGGATCCGAAATATTTTTATTTAAGTGAACGTCACAATCAGGCGTTTGCACACCTGTCGTACGGTTTAAAGTCGGGTGGTGCTTTTGTGCTTCTGACGGGAGAAGTAGGAACCGGGAAAACCACTGTTTCAAGAAGATTATTAAATATTTTGCCTGAAGATACAAATCTGGCTATTATCTATCATCCTACTGACGAGGCGCGTGATCTGTATGCCTGCATATGTGACGGGTATGATATTCCCTATGAAAAAAATGCCTCGATCAAGGATTTGTTTGATCTGCTGAAGGATTTTTTGTTTGCCAAGCTTGAGGAAGGTCATTCAAGTGTAATCGTTGTCGATGAAGCGCAGATGCTTTCTGAAGATTCTCTTGAACAGTTGCGACTGCTGACAAATCTGGAAACTGATAACAAGAAGGTTGTTCAGATAGTACTGATAGGTCAGCCGGAACTGCAGGAAATGCTGAATCGTCAGTCTCTGCGTCAGTTGTCTCAGAGAATAACTGCCCGTTATCACATTATGCCGCTGGACAGGGATGATATTGGTTCCTATTTAAGGTTCAGACTGCAGGTTGCAGGAAGAGTACAGCCTCTTTTCAACGAAGCTGCCATCAGACTTATTTCCAGATTCAGCGGCGGTATTCCTCGTCTTATAAATCTGGTTTCTGATCGCGCAATAGAAGAAGGAGAGGAGACAAAATCGAGGATTATAGGTGAGGACGAGGTTAAAAGGGCGATTAATTTTGTTTCTCCCGGTCAAACTGTCAGACAGAATACTGCCGGATATTCGGAAAATGAAGGGCTGCCTAAAATATATACAGCTGTGATTTATACTCTGGTTTCAGCAATTGCTTTATGTCTCGGTGCATATCTCTCCATGGAAAATGGCCCCTTGATAAAACCGGAACAGCCGGAGCAGATTGTAAAGGAAGAAATTGTAAATAACAGTGCGGCGATCGAGACTCAGAAAGAATTTAAAAACAAATACAAGACCGATGTAAGAGCATCAAGCTCCGAGGAAAAGGCACTTGCCGATCTTTACCGTATATGGGGATATGAGGGAGAGGGAGTTGATTGCAAACTCGCTCCGTTGGTTTCTTTGGCCTGCTTTAGTTTTGACGGTACGTTTGATGATTTCATAAAGATAGATCATCCGGCGGTTGTAAGGCTGTTTGATAACAAGCTGCTGCAGTTCTATGCAACATTGGTATCTGTAACCGGGAATACAGCCAATCTGCTGATTGCAAATGAATCCTATGAATTTGATTTATCCTATCTGAAGGAAATCTGGGATGGTCATGCCCTGATTTTGTGGAAAACGCTGCCGTCAGGTGCATCAAAACTGGCAAAAAATCCTGGCAAACAGGATTTAAACTTTTTAAGCCTGTCACTGGCAAGGGCGCTGAAGACCCGCCAGATAAACTATACGGCATTTTCACCTCAGCTTAAGGAAAAAATAAAGGATTTTCAGACCATGGTGGGATTGGATGCTGACGGTATAGTGGGTAGTCAGACCATAATGTTCCTTAACGCCAGGGGAGGTATCGGCATGCCTCATTTAATGGAAGAGGAAGAATAAGTAAAATGGTTAAAAACAGTTTTTTGTTGTTTGTTTTGGGTCTGATTTTAGGATTTGCAGTGCACAATTCGTATTCATGCTACCGTTATCAGAAACTGCTGACTCCTAAAGTACAGGTTATAAAGAAAAATAAATTTGAAATAGCACGTTTACCGTACAGAGCTGCGGAGGAACCTGATTTTAATATTTCTCCGTTTCCAATACCTGAATACAATGTGGTCGAAACTCCTTCCATTCCTGTAACAGCAGGCAGAAATCAGGAAACAGTTGCCCGCAATACAAATGCAGGAGATTTGGAATACCGTCTCAACCGGGCTGTTCATGAAAGTGAAGCGGAGTACAGGGTGGAAGAGGAAGTCTCGGAGGTTGGTTCATATACCATCAATGACCTTCCGTCTAATATACAGATGCGGATTCCGTCATTTGTATATGGCTCTCATGTGTTTTCAAGCAATAATCGGGACAGATTTATTTCATTGAATGGAAAAAATTATCATGAGGGTGATCTTGCTTTAGGTATTATGACTGTTGTTAAAATACAGCCTAACTATACAATTTGCAGGATCGACGGTACATCATTCACGATTCCTTCACTCAGTGACTGGAAGGCAAAATAACAAGCAAAAGGAGTAAAAAGTGACATTAATGACATTTATTTTTTCTTTTTTAGGTATTTGTATTACTTTCTTTCTTTTGGCGGTAGGTGCGATTTTTGCGCACAAGACAATCAAGGGTTCATGCGGCAGTATCGATGATCTTGGAATTGAAAAAGCGTGCAAGTGTGAAAAACCTTGCTTTGCCAGACGAATGAGAATGAAAAGAGAAGAAGCTAAACGTAAAAAAGAAGAAATGAAAAAAGAATTAGGTTTGGAGTAAATTTGTAATGATCCGTAATATTTTCGGTGTTATCTGTATAGCTGCAATTATTGTTGCTTTTGCATTTATGAATAACAGCAAGACTTCTGAAATTATTGAACAGAAAAATAAAACTGAGGTAAGCGGTCCTATTTTCGGCACTCAGTATGGAATTACTGTAATAGGGGACTATCCAGGCGGAAGCGCCAAATTAGAGCAGGATGCCATGCAGGTTCTTAACAGGATTAATGATGAAATTTCAACTTTCAACAAAAATTCTGAATTGTATAAATTCAATGATTTTCAGTCTACGGAGCCATATCCTGTTTCCGAAGATACAGCACTGATGATTATTGAAAGCATGCGCGTGGGAAAAATGCTTAACGGTGTCATGGATATCACTGTGGGTCCTCTGGTTGATTTATGGGGATTCGGACATATAAAAAAGGAAGAGGGATTTATTCCGTCTGACGATGAAATTGCGGAAGCAAAAAAACTGGTTGGTCTGGATAAAATTCATCTTGAATTTAATTATTCAGGATCAACCTTGAGAAAGGATCATCCGGGCATGCGTGTGGATTTGGCTACCATCGGAGAAGGTTATGCTGCGGATCAACTGGCGAAAATGCTGGATTACAGAGGTATAAACAATTATCTTGTGCATGTGGCTGGTGCAATGAGATCAAAAGGATTCAACGCCAGCGGTGCTCCGTGGAAGATAGTGATAGAAGAGCCGGAAGACACTATCGGCAAGCCTCATGCTTTAATTGATATTCATAACATGGCTGTTTCTACCGCAGGAAGTTACCGCAATTACTTTGAAAAGAACGGAAAAAGATTTTCTCATGCGATAAATCCTAATACGGGTGCACCTATTTCCCATAATACTGTGTCTGTAACCGTAATCGGCGACAGTGCTACCTTTACGGATGCCATCGATACCGGTTTACTGGTAATGGGCGCGGATCAGGCTTTGGTGTTCGCAAATGAAAACAATATTGCAATATACTGTTTAGTAAAAACCAAAGACGGTTTCAAGGCACGCTACAGCAGGGCTTTTAAAAATTATCTGGTTCCTATTAAATAACAAATAAGATGGTTGTATAAAATGAAATTTATTTTTAATACGATTATTTGGGGTCTAGCCACTTTCATGATTTTTGCACATCAGTATATGGGCAAGGATTATTTTTTCATAATCGGTTCAACTGTACTGTTTCTTAATATGCTGCGCGGATATGAAAGGGGTGCGGCAGTTGGAAAAATGTTTTTTTCGGTATTTTTATTTCTGGTTCTAGGTTCCTTGGGGTTGCTGGTTTATTTATACCGTGATCATAGTATTGATAATTTAAATCAGCTGGTTGGTTATCTGTACGGATACGGCGTTATATATTTCGGTCTGGCTATTATTGCCTTTATCGTTTATCTCTTCAAAATGATGGTTACAAATTTCCACTACGGTTCAGAGGGAAAAATAGAAAACCGCAATCACGAAATATATATGACGAATTCGGCAGCACAATATCAATCCAAGGAACAAGCAGATCAAAAGGTATCAAGAGTTGTATGGCTGTGTGATCTGATGGTGATATTGTTTATAGTTTTAACTACTTATCTTCTGTTTGGTTTCCACCTCATGAAGATAAAATTTGAAACAATTGATTTTCAGCTGAATATGGAAAGTACTGTAATCATCTGTTCATGCTGGCTAGGCGCTCTCTTTTATTTTTTTAATGTCGGAATAAAATTTCTGCTGTATGCCGTGGTTTTCCACTGTATTGTGTGCGCCGTGTTTCACAGCAGTCTGTTCCAGTTCGGTCTGCTTTCAGAAACCGGTCTTATACAGCTGGCCAAATCAATAGGATATATTTTTTTACCGTCAGTTATAATTTTCTTTGTACGTGAAATGAAAATCATAACCTCTTTTAAGGATTATTAAAATGCATGTTCATATTTTAGGAATCTGCGGAACATTTATGGGCGGTATAGCCATGATTGCAAAACAGATGGGTTATAAGGTTACCGGTTCAGATGCCAATGTTTATCCGCCAATGAGTACGCAGCTGGAAGAACAGGGCATAGAACTGATTCAGGGATTTGATCCGTCTCAGCTTGAGCCTCGTCCAGATCTCGTAGTCATCGGCAATGCCATGAAACGCGGTAATCCGTGCGTAGAATATATTCTTAACAATAATCTTCCGTTTACTTCAGGTCCTGGATGGCTGGAACAGTTTTGCCTTATTAAGAAAAAAGTTCTGGGAGTTGCCGGAACGCACGGAAAAACAACTACTGCAAGCATGCTTGCATGGATTCTGGAAAGTGCAGGAAAAAATCCAAGTTTTCTGATCGGCGGTATTCCTGAAAATTTCGGAATTTCCGCAAGACTGACCGACAGTGATTATTTTGTAATTGAATCAGATGAATATGATTGTGCTTTTTTTGATAAACGCTCAAAATTTGTTCATTATCGTCCGTATATACAGATTTTGAACAATCTTGAATATGATCATGCTGATATTTTTGCATCTGTGCATGAAATCGAGAAGCAGTTTCATCATCTGGTAAGAATTATTCCAAGTCAGGGATATGTGATAGCTTCCGATAACGATCAGCACATTCAGAATGCCATCGACATGGGATGCTGGAGCAATCTTGAATATGTTGATGGCAGCAGATCAAGATTCAGTTATAAACTGGTAAAGGAAGACGGTTCAATATTTGACGTGCTATATGACGGAGCACTGATCGGAACCGTAAACTGGGATGTTATCGGATTGCATAATGTTCATAATGCACTGATGGTGCTTGCCGCTGCGGATAAAATCGGAATCAGTCCGAAGGACAGCATCAATTACTTATCTTCATTTAAATCCCCGAAACGCCGTATGGAAGTCAAAGGTGTTGAAAACAATGTAACTGTATATGATGATTTTGCACACCATCCTACAGCAATAAAAACAACAACAGCTGGATTAAGAGCCAAAGTGGGAAAAGATCATCGTATTATTGCCGTGCTGGAGCCTCGTTCAAATACCATGAAGCTAGGGGTTCATCAGAAGCTGATAGGAAAATCCCTGGAGGATGCAGATATGGCATTTGTTTATGCTCCTGATTCATTGTCATGGAATGCAGATGCAATCAAGGATAATGCTCCTGTTCCGATTACGATAGAACATAACTTCGAGCAGATGCTTGATGATATTGTAGCGGAAGCAAAAGACGGTGACAGTATTCTGGTAATGAGTAACGGCGGATTCAACGGCATTCACGGAAAACTGCTGGATAAATTAAAAAAGTAAATCGACATGTCTGCACTAGATTTGGTTAATGTTTGTAAAAATTTCGGCAGCAATCAGGCTCTATCCGACGTAAGTTTTTCTGTTCCGGACGGAGAGTTCCTTGGTCTGCTGGGCCATAACGGTGCAGGTAAATCCACTTTGATTGAAATAATTGTAGGATTGGTGGAAAAATCCTGCGGCATGGTTTCGGTTTTCGGACATGATCTGGATAAGGAACCTATGATTGCAAAATCATGCATCGGGCTGGTTTCCCAGGACTATAATTTCAACCAGTTTGATACCGTTATGCAGGTGGTCGTTAACCAGGCCGGTTTATACGGTATACCTTATAAAACCGCAGTCAGCAGAGCGAAGGAATATCTTGAGATTCTGCAGATTGCAGAGCGCAGTAATGAACAGACGCGTTTTCTTTCCGGCGGTATGAAAAAACGAATGATGCTTGCGAGAGCTGTAATTCATCAGCCGAAATTATTGATTTTGGATGAACTGACATCAGGGGTTGATATAGAGGTTCGTTATCTCATTTGGGATTTTCTGCGAGAACTTAACAGAAAAGGCACAACAATTATTATGATTACGCATTATCTGGAGGAAATAGAAAATCTCTGCAATAATGTAGTAATATTGAACAGAGGACGTGTTGTTGATATAGACAGTGTTGAGAACCTGCAAAAGAAACTGGTTTCATTTGATGTGGTTATTACTGTTTCCGAACCTGTGGAGCCTGAATTACTGCAGGATCTGGATATCAATATCATAAGTGAATATTCTTTCGAACTGAAACTGGATCTTGGTAAAGCAACATATACTGATTTAATTCAGAAATTGGCACAGCGCGGATTCAGAGTGGTAAGCATAAAGGAAAAGGCCAGTCGCTTAGAGCAGTATTTCATGTATTTGAGGGATCATCATTTATGAACCATTCATTACTGATAGCTTTTCAAACAATAATACGTAAAGAGGTAACCAGATTTTCCAGAGTATGGCTGCAGACTCTTATTCCCCCGATGGTTACAACCGGATTGTACTTCATTATTTTTGGAAATCTGATCGGTAATAAAATCGGTTTAATGTCCGGTGTCGACTATGTGAATTTTATGATGCCTGGTCTGATTCTGATGTCTGTTATCATATGTTCGTACACTAATGTCGCCTCCTCTCTTTTCAGTGCCAAATTTCAGAGATATATCGAAGAGATTGCAATTGCACCGATACCCCACTGGTTAATTATTTTGGGATATATTACCGGCGGTGTTATCCGCGGACTGCTGGTTGGTTTCCTGGTTCTTCTTGTTGCGGTTAATTTTGCCGACTGCACATGTTATTCATACGTTCACGCCGTCCTGATTGCTTTTTTTGCCTCTCTTCTTTTTTCTCTGGCCGGTTTTATAAATGCACTTTACGCAAGAAATTTTGATGATATTTCAATTATTCCCACTTTGTTGCTGACTCCTCTTATCTATCTTGGCGGTGTTTTTTATTCAATTAATCTGCTGCCGCCGTTCTGGGAGTCTGTTTCAAAGGCAAATCCCCTGCTGTATCTGATAAATACCTTCAGGTACGGGTTTATAGGTATAACCGACACCTCCCTGGTAATATCGTATGAGATTATTGCAGTTTGGTTTATAGCACTTTATTTATGGGCGATTTTATTATTGAGACATGGTAAAGGATTTAAAATATAAGTTATGTTGATTTCTATTGTTGTTGTTTGGAGCATAATCCTTTTAGCTGTAATTTTTATGTCTGTACGCTGGCTGCCAAAGGAACAGTGTTTGCTTGTCAAGCGTGGAAATATGACAATCCGCATGAAGCAGGGACTTAATTTTCTGATTCCCTTTTATGATCGGGTAATCGCCAATATTATTGTTGAAGGGCTGGATGTTGTTTTATGTAAATTTTCCGTAGAAGAGGACAATTATCAGTTTATAGGCTCTTATCGTATTCCTGATGAATTCCAGAATGCCGCAGTTATAGAGATCATAAAGAAATTTCCCCAGATCATTGCGGATTCTTTCAGGCAGAAACTTATAAACAACGAGGTCGATCTTGTTATGGGAAACCTGAATGAGATTGCAAAATCCTTTGAGGATGAAATGAGACCGATTCTTAAAAAAGAAGGAATTGACATATTTAATTTCAGATTGGTTTTAGTGATTTAAACAGATTGTCATGTTTGAAATGGATGCAGGGCCTACGCATGAACGAAACGTGATTTATGGATCATAGCTAAAAAATAATTTGTGATGCAAGGATCACATTAATAAAAACTCACTTGTGCTCATT
>CACWLF010000005.1 GCA_902761645.1 uncultured Aeromonadales bacterium
AACATCTGCAGAACGTAATTATCGTAGGTTATTTTTTATTATCTTTCTTGTTTTCTTATAGGATAGTTATCATATGCAAACAAAAATTAGCAAACTAGCCATGCTAACAATGCCCTGCTTGATTGCAGTATCATTGGTTGCATGCGGTGGCAGTAGTCACCATAGTAGTAATGGCGGAAATCATGATGAAGGAACAATCGGAACCACTGCCGATTGGGTAGTAAGTGAAGGTAAATCAAACACTAATATGGTGCAGGTACTCCCTGAAATGAAGGACACTTGTATCATTGAAAATGGTACCATTGCCGTTAGTGGTGATGTATGGGATGCCTATGGAGCGTGGATATGGGATCCTAATAATGATGATAAAAATTTGTGGGATGGTGCATCCTGGCCTGGAGAAGAATTTACAGCCAATGTTGTAAACGGTTGTTCCGCTGTTGTTAGAAATATTCTTCCTCCTGAATTGGTAGTCGATGCCGCTCAGAAATACAAATCTATTGATGGCTATAATATTATTATCAATAATATGAATAACGGCGGACAGACCGCTGATCTTAAAGGTCTTTCCAACACCAATAATTGTGTTACCCTGCTCAAAGTTGATGAAAAAACAGTTGTAGGCGAATTAGGCCCTGCTCGTGAGTGCGGTGTTAATGTTGAGGGACAGACTGTTTCCGATGCAGATGTTAAAACCGATGTATATGCATATAATGGCAGTACCAAGTTAGCAGAAGAGAAAACAGTTGAAATCAATGAAATTTCCGGCAAGGAAGGTTCAGACTCTACAGAAGTAACGTTGCTGATCAAGGGTGCAAATGTAGATCAAAATTCCAAAGGTTTCTACTGGTTTAATGATGACAGCAGTAATAAAGCAGAGTTTACAAATGGTGATATTATAAAGATAGGTTCAGGATTAAAAGTAGCTGATGGAGAAAAGGCAAACGGTAACCTGCATTTGCAGTTTGTAACAAAAGACGCTGACGGTAATGACGTAACGGTAGAAAAGGTTTATAAATTCACCAAATCATTCAGTGAAAAGAACCAGGAAGCCCGTATGACAAAACCAACTAATACTCTTGGTGCAACATACAGCGCAGATAAGACAGTATTCCGTATCTGGTCTCCAAGCTCTGCTGATGTAAAGGTAACTGTTGAAGGTACTGAATATGTAATGAATGAAGTTAACCTGGAAGGTTATTCAAAAGTTTATGAAGCATCTGTTGATGGTGATTTGGCCGGCAAAGCCTATCAGTTTACTATCGGTGGAAAGAAGGTTCGTGATCCATATGGTAGAATGGCTGCTAACGGCAGTGACACAGCTAATATAGTTATGGATATGTCACAAACAGAACCGGAAGGCGGATGGGTTGACGCTCCTGAACTGAAGAACAGAGAAGATTCAATAATTTATGAAGTTCACGTTCGTGACTTCACTATTGATGATACTTCTGGAGTTGATGCTGACAAGAAAGGTCGCTATTTGGGTATGGTACAACCAGGTACCACCTACGGTAATTTGAAGACAGGTATTGACCACTTGAAAGAATTAGGTGTTACACACGTTCAACTTCAGCCAATTTACGATTATGCAACATGTTCAGATGTAGATTCACAAAGCGGAAACTGCTACAACTGGGGTTATGATCCTTGGAATTACAATATTCCTGAAGATCGTTATTCTTCAGTATTTGGAACAGATAAATATAACGAAAAGATCAAAGAAGTTAAGACCATGGTTAATGAATTCCACAAAAACGGAATTCGCGTAATTATGGACGTTGTGTACAACCATACCTATGATAAGACTGTATTCCAGGATATTACCGACAGATATTACATGGGTGATAATGATTTATCAGGTTGCGGTAACGCAATTAATGCCGACAACAACATGGTATGGACAATGATTCGTGATTCAATGGATTACTGGGTATCCGAATTCCATATTGACGGTTTCAGACTTGACCTTGCCGGTGTCTTTGGCATTAAAGACTTCTCTGATTGGGGTGTTTATTTGAATAAACAGCATCCGGGAGCAAATCTGCTGATTTATGGTGAGCCTTGGACCGGTGGCGGTGATTCTTCTGCAATCACAGATCCTGTTCGTACAGGTAGAATGTTTATGCAGGATAAAGATGCTCACGTTGGTGCATTTAACAACAGAATCAGAAATTGTTTGAAATCATCTAGCGATTCCGGTAAATCCACATCTGATGTGTCAAAGTTAGGTTTTATTTTTAATCAACTGAATACTGACTGGGATTCAAACGGTACAGATGAAAACGGAAATGCATTAAATGGCAATAAAGAATGTGTATTCATGAGCGTTAAAGCAGGCGTAAGAACAGCCGATGCTCCAGATGAAGTAAAGGATGAATGGAGTGCTCAGGGTTTCTCCGATCCTGAACAGGCAATTTCATACATAACCGCTCATGATAACCTTGCATTACGCGATAAGATCGAGGATGCATCTCTTAATGGCACAAAACTTTATAACCAGGACGAAGTTAAGACAATTCAGGCTTATGCTAACAGTATCATCATGATCAGCCAGGGTATTTCATTTATTCACGGTGGTGAAGAATTTGGTAGAACCAAGGCTGCTGCAGGTACCGAAGGCGAAAGTCCTATGTGGAATACCTACAAGACAACGACAGGAGCCAACGACTTCAAGTGGGATCTCAAATCAGAATGGAATGATGTGTTCAATACTTACAAGGCATACATTAACATGCGTAAGGAACATCCTTCATTCCGTATGACCACTGCAAGTGCAATCAACTCAAACGTTACATTGGATGAAAACAGTACAAATGAAACTGTTATCATCAATATCAACGGTAAAGCAGTTAATGATACTTGGGGATCTATCAAGGTTGTTATGAACAGCAAGGATAATGATGTTGATGTAGCTGGTGTTGATGAAATGACCAAAGTTGCAGACGGAAAAACAGTTGGTGATGTTGAAAACAATAACACTGCTGCTGCAAGATCCGTTTCAATTTGGATGACTGCAAATGAAGATGCTGACAGCAAAAAACATGAACAGCTATATGTTGCTGGTAACGTAACAGGAAACGACTGGCCAAGAGTTGAATTAGCGTATGATGCAAATTCTGGCAAATGGTACTCGGATGCATATGTCTTTTCGGCAGATTCTGAGTTTAAAGTATTAGGTCAAGACAATTGGGATGACAATAATCAAATTTTTGGTTCTTGTGCTGGAGGTCACAAGAGTAACGAATTGGTAAGCAATACAACTTGTAAAGCTGACACTGGTAAAGATTCTGGTAATGTGTCTCCAAATCAGACTGGTACTTATAGACTTGTTGTAGATGATCAGAATATGACTTGGGAACTTGTTGACGTGTCAACAAGTAAAAATGAAAAGTTGTATTTCGTAGGTTCAGATACCAATTGGCAATTTTCTGAAATGGAATATTCAAAAGGCAAATGGTACTCAGATGAATATGCCTTTTCAGCGAATTCTGAATTTAAGGTAACGAATCAGAACAATTGGGATGGTGGTATTTGGGGTGCTTGTGCTGACCATGGCGCTCAAGAATTGGTTGCTAATAAAGATTGCGGTGGCAACGCAGGTAATATTATGCCTCGGAAAACAGGTAGTTATGCACTCGTTGTTGACGATCTATTAATGACATGGTCTCTAGAAGAAGTAGAACCTGAGTAATACCCATTGTACTTAGACCTATAATTTGTAAAAGATCCGATATATTTCGGATCTTTTTTATTTTAATAACGATATAGTGAATATCTAATTTTTATTAATCCTTCACCAAAACAAGTCCTGCTTCTATCAATCATTTAATTGGAATTTATCGTTTAACTATCATCCGGCAATATAGTAGAATATGGACAAACGAAATTAATCTTAAGATGTAATTTAACTGTTTTAATCACCCAGGGATCATAAATGAATTCGCTAATAATTTTTGTTCTTACTCTTTTCAATGTGATAATCAGTCTTTTTATTCTCAGGATCTGGTGTCAGTATCTGAGGGTAAACACCAATAATGTAATCGCCAGAACAATTCTGTTATTTACCAGACAGGCGATAAATTTGGCCGGTAACAAAGTGAAGAACGGTTTTAACATATCAGCATGCATAATTATTGCTGCTTTGGTATTTATTAAACTGTCAGTTGAATATTTCATAATTTTTGATGTTGGAGATATTATTGAAAATAATGGTTCAATGCTTGTTATTCTGGTTTACTTTGCGCTTAAACCTGTTTTGTTTATCATTAAATTATTCTTTATAGTACTGCTCACTGTTGTAATCGTTGATGCGATATTATCATGGTTCGGATACACTCCGATCAAGAGTATGACAAGCAGTATGCTCATGCCTGTATATCAGAAAATGCGCAGATTCATTCCACCGATTGGCATGATAGATATAACACCGATGATTTTAATTTTCGGTTTGTATATTCTTGAATATCTGGCGGAAGTATTATTCAGCCAGATGTTCGGCGCTCCTTTCGCCATTTTTCTGTGTTCCGCTTTGGTCTAGGTGAAAAAGTGGAACTGTTGGTTTCTTTGGTAATTCAGCCGAAAGCCAGCCGGGATCAGATTGTAGGCTGGCTTGGTGAAGAACTCAAAATTGCCATTACCGCACCTCCGGTAGACGGCAAGGCAAACGAGCATCTGCGCCGATATCTGGCAAAAATATGCGGAACTTCATTCAGTAAGGTTACCGTTGTAAAGGGTGAAACCAATCGGCATAAAACCATAAAAATAGAAGATTACAAAAAGCTCCCCGGTAATTTAAAATCCCTGCTGGATGAAAAAGGAATAAATTACTGAACATCAGTTTTTGGTATCATGACATGCAGCGTGACTCTTATTATTTCATCAATTTGAAGTTTACATTTTCAGGATATGCCGGGACCTTGTTATTCAAGGTCTGACAATATATTAAAGTTGCAAAAACAGCTTTAAAAAACTACAATAAGCGATATTAAAATTGTGATTTGAGAGTTATTTTTCTCGTTCATAATAGTTGGCCATCTAAAAAATTTAATTCATCATTCATAGCATCTGAAGTTTTCAACTTTAGTACTAAATAAAGAACGGAATAACACAATGGAAAAAACTTTTGATTCAAAAGCCATAGAACAAAGAATTTATCAGAACTGGGAAGCCAAAGGTTATTTCAAACCAAACGGCAATAAAGACGCATCAACATATTGTATTATGCTTCCTCCTCCGAACGTAACAGGAAGTCTGCATATGGGGCATGCTTTCCAGCAGACAATTATGGATACGCTGATCCGTTACAGAAGAATGAACGGAGACAATACACTGTGGCAGGCTGGAACCGATCATGCCGGAATTGCCACACAGATGGTTGTTGAAAGAAAAATTGCAGCTGAAGAACAGAAGACCAGACAGGATTATGGAAGAGATGCTTTCATTGACAAGATTTGGCAATGGAAGGAACAGTCCGGCGGAACAATCACAAAGCAGATGAGAAGACTCGGAGATTCCGTGGACTGGACACGTGAACGTTTTACCATGGACCCGGGTTTATCCAAGGCGGTTCAGGAAGTTTTTGTTCGTTTATATCAGGAAGATTTGATTTATCGCGGAAAAAGACTGGTAAACTGGGATCCGAAGCTCCGCACCGCAATCTCTGATCTGGAAGTTGAAAACAAGGAAATCAAGAGCCATATGTGGCATCTTCGATATCCGCTTGCCGACGGTGCTGTTACCAATGAAGGTAAAAATTATCTGGTAGTGGCAACCACCAGACCTGAAACAATGCTGGGCGATACAGCCGTAGCTGTAAACAGCAACGATCCTAGATATAAGGATTTAATCGGAAAGTTCGTGTTATTGCCTCTCGTTGATCGCAGAATTCCGATTGTCGGTGATGAACATGCCGATATGGAAAAAGGAACAGGTTGCGTTAAGATCACACCTGCTCACGACTTCAACGATAATGAAGTCGGAAAACGCCATAACCTTCCTATGATCAACATATTAACCGAGGATGCATGTATTCGTGAAGAGGCGGAAGTATTCAACACAAACGGAGAGCCTTCAACAGAATACTCAACATACATACCTGAAGAATATCGTAATTTGGAACGTTATGCAGCCCGCAAAGCTATTCTGGCAAAATTCGAGGAACTTGGTCTGCTTGAAAAAACAGAAGATCATGTGCTTCAGCAGCCATACGGAGATCGCGGAGGAGTTCCGATTGAACCGATGCTGACAGATCAGTGGTACGTGCGAGCTTCAATTCTTGCCAAACCGGCAATCGAGGCTGTTGAGGACGGTCGTATTCAGTTTGTACCTAAAGCATATGAGAACATGTATTTTGCCTGGATGAGAAACATTCAGGACTGGTGTATTTCCCGTCAATTATGGTGGGGCCACAGAATCCCGGCATGGTATGATGAAAAAGGCAATGTTTACGTTGCAAGAAATGAGGAAGAAGCACGTAAGCTCAACAATCTCGGTGCAGACGTAAAATTACGTCAGGATGAAGATGTCCTGGATACATGGTTCAGTTCTGCATTATGGACATTCTCAACATTGGGCTGGCCTGAACAGACTCGGGAATTAAAAACATTCCATCCGACTAATGTACTTGTAACCGGTTTTGATATTATATTCTTCTGGGTTGCACGCATGATCATGATGACTATGCACTTCATGAAGGATGAAAACGGTAACAGTCAGGTTCCATTCAAAACTGTATATGTAACCGGTCTCATTCGTGATGAAGAAGGTCAGAAGATGAGTAAATCCAAAGGTAATATACTGGATCCTCTCGATATGATCGACGGTATTTCCCTGGAGGAACTTGTAACCAAACGTACCGGAAATATGATGCAGCCACAGATGGCGGAAAAGATCGCCAAAAGAACCCGCAAGCAGTTTGCCGACGGCATTGAGGCTCACGGTACGGATGCATTGAGATTCACTCTTGCCGCTCTGGCTTCCACCGGCCGTGATATCAACTGGGATATGAAACGTCTGGAAGGCTATCGTAATTTCTGCAACAAATTATGGAACGCAAGCAGATATGTACTGATGAACGCGGAAAATAAAACGATAACCAGACCTGATGCAAAAGATCTGACCCTGGCTGACAGATGGATTTTATCCCGTCTGCAGATTGCCGTTAAAGATTTGCGTTCAGCTTTGGATAACTACAGATTCGATCAGGCAGCTTCAGTTCTTTATGAATTTATCTGGAACGAATTCTGCGACTGGTATCTCGAATTGACCAAACCTGTTTTATGGCACGGTTCGGATGTCAATAAAAATGCAACCATCCATACACTGCTCCGGGTTCTGGAAACTCTCCTGAGACTTGCTCATCCGATTATTCCTTTTATTACAGAGGAAATCTGGCAGAATGTTGCTCCGCTCGTTGTTGATAACTTCAAAGCAGATTCCACAATCATGCTGCAGGACTACCCAGCATATGAAGAGAATCTGGTAGATTCCAAAGTGATGAGTCAGTTAGATTTTATTAAACAGCTGATTATCAACGTAAGAAATATCCGTGTAGAAGTTCAGGTTGGCCCGAGCGTAAAATTAAACGCATTGCTTAAAGCCACCGAGGAAGATGCAGCTACTACATCAGCGAATATTGACTTTATTAAGGCTCTGGCAAACCTTGAATCAATTTCAGTTCTTGCGGCAGATGCTGAAAAACCTCTGTCCATCACCAAGTTGATAGGTGAAACAGAATTGTTAATTCCAATGGCAGGATTAATCGACAAGGATGCAGAACTTCAGAGACTGGATAAGGAAATTGCCAAACTCGTTGGCGAATGCGATCGCATCAACAAGAAACTTGGCAATGAGTCTTTCGTAGCCAAGGCTCCTGCCAATGTCATCGACAAGGAAAAGGAAAAATTAGCGGGGTATACAGCGCAGCTTAATAAATTAAAGGAACAGTATCAGTCCATTAAAAACCTTTAATTGCATGCAGATTTCAGCATTAACTATTAAGAGCAGTATTTATATACGCTATTGATGAAATAACTTCTCAATCTTATGATTGAGGAGTTTTTTTCAGATTTCAATAACGTGGTTATAAACAAATGACAGTCAAGACATCAAATTTTTCATATCCCCGGATTACCATTAATCTTCAGGGATGGATAAACGAGTGTACGCAAATCCACAGCCCCCACTTCAATGAGCGGCCAGACATCACAGATATATCACTGCTGGTAATTCATAATATCAGTCTTCCTCCAAACCGATACGGAGGAAACTACATTACCGATCTGTTTATGGGTCAGCTTGATCCTGCGGAAGATCCGTATTTTGAAAATATATACAAAATGGAAGTTTCCTCTCATTTTCTGATCAGAAGAACCGGTGAAATTATTCAGTACGTTTCCCTATTCAGCAGAGCATGGCATGCAGGCAAATCATACTTTGACGGCAGAGAAAACTGCAATGATTTTTCCATAGGAATCGAACTGGAAGGAACGGACACAGATCCGTACACCGACAATCAGTATTCTTCACTTATCACTTTGACCGAAGCAATCAGAAGCAAATTCCCGCGAATTACTAAAAAACGAATCACAGGACACTGCAATATTGCTCCGGAACGCAAAACTGATCCAGGGGAATCATTTAATTGGAACTTTTATCTCAATCATCTATCTAACTGATCGGGAACTAATAAATCCAAAATACCAAAGGAGTTTAGATGAAAAAATTATTGTTTTTTATCCCTATTTTCTTTGCATTGGGTGCACTATGCGAAACAGCCAGCGCAGAAGTAAGTGTTACGATTGGAGCACCCCGTGTAACTGTACCTATTTCACCAAGCGTAACGTGCGGTCCTTTCGGAGAACCATGCTATAGAACACGCACTTATGTTGAACCGACTATAGTGGTACCTTTACCAGGATATTACTACTACGATTATGATTACTATTATCCAAGGTACTATAGACCGTATCCTCATCACTATGGTCCGCCTCCTCCACCGCCAAGATATCACGGCGGTCATCATCACGGATGGCATCATGGTCCTCCTCCACCAAGATATCACGGTGGTCATCATGGAGGACACCACGGAGGTCATCACGGAGGACACCGCAGATAAACGATTATTTAGTTCCTTATACAATCCCCTTGCAATGCCAGGGGATTTTTATTGCTTATCAAACAGTCCATCCTATCTGTTTTTTATGATTTAATACCAAAATCAAATTCTGAATCTTGTTCGGGATTTTTAAATTAGTTCTATCTTGGCATCAAATTGCTTATAATATCATTAGTAAATCTGTTCATTCGGATAATGATTATCATCCGATACTGAGCCGGATTCCTATCAATTATTTAGTTTTACAAAGAAGTTCAAAGGAGAACCTCGTGTTAGATAGTTACTATAAACAAGCAAAAGAACGTGAACAAATCGGTGTTGTACCAAAACCATTATCAGCGGAACAAGTCGAAGAATTAATTGAAGTTCTGCAAAATCCTCAAGGAACTCCTGAAGAAGAATTATTAAATCTCATTGAAAACAGAATTCCTCCTGGAGTGGACGAAGCTGCTAAAATCAAGGCAATATTCCTGAATGATATTGCCACAGGTAAAAAGGTTTCTCCTGTTTTATCAAAAGAAAGAGCTGTTGAATTACTCGGCACCATGCAGGGCGGCTACAATGTTCAGTACCTTTTGGATTTACTGAAAGATTCCGTTTTGGCTCCGATTGCAGCAAATGCACTTAAACACATTCTTCTTATTTTTGACTCTTTCTCTACCATCGCAGATTTGGCAAAAAACGGTAATAAGTATGCCAGAGAAGTTATCGAATCATGGGCAAATGCGGAATGGTTTACCGCAAAACCTGCTTTGGCAGACAAAATCACCCTGACAGTTTTCAAGGTTTCCGGTGAAACCAATACTGATGATTTATCTCCGGCACAGGATGCATGGTCACGACCTGATATTCCTCTGCATGCACAGGCGATGTTAAAAAACGCCCGTGAAGGCATAATTCCTGATCAGGATGGTGTTGTAGGTCCTGTTACTTTACTGAAGGAACTGAAAGCTAAGGGTTACCCTCTTGCCTACGTAGGTGATGTGGTAGGTACAGGTTCTTCAAGGAAATCAGCAACAAACTCGGTATTATGGTTTATGGGACAGGATATTCCTTTTGTTCCGAACAAAAGATCCGGCGGTTTTGTGCTTGGCGGAAAAATAGCTCCTATATTCTTCAATACAATGGAAGATGCCGGTGCTCTGCCTATTGAAACCGATGTATCAGCACTGAATACCGGTGATTTGATTGATATTCATGTATATGACGGTACTATTACCAAACACGATTCCGATGAAGTTTTATCAAAATTCACCTTAAAAACCGATGTTCTGCTGGATGAGGTTCAGGCAGGCGGACGTATTCCTTTGATTATCGGAAGATCTCTGACCTCCAAAGCAAGAGAATTCCTGAATTTACAGCCTTCAGAAATATTCAGAAAATTAAAGGAAATTCCTGATTCAGGAAAAGGATATACACTTGCGCAGAAGATTGTAGGCAGAGCATGCGGAGTTAAGGGTGTTCGTCCAGGAACATACTGCGAGCCTAAGATGACAACTGTAGGTTCCCAGGATACTACAGGACCAATGACCCGTGACGAATTAAAGGATCTTGCATGCTTAAGTTTTTCTGCAGATCTTGTTATGCAGTCTTTCTGCCACACAGCTGCATATCCAAAACTGGTCGATGTTCAAACTCATAACACCTTGCCTAAGTTTATTATGGAACGTGGCGGCGTAGCATTAAAACCTGGTGACGGTGTTATTCACAGCTGGCTGAATCGTATGGTTTTACCTGATACTGTAGGAACAGGAGGAGATTCTCACACACGATTCCCTATGGGTATTTCTTTCCCTGCCGGTTCCGGTCTGGTAGCATTTGCTGCAGCAACCGGTGTAATGCCGCTGGACATGCCGGAATCGGTTTTGGTTCGTTTTACGGGAACCATGCAGCCTGGAATAACTCTCAGAGATCTTGTTCATGCAATCCCTTACCATGCAATTCAGCAAGGCTTGCTGACTGTGGAAAAGAAAGGAAAGAAAAATATATTCTCTGGCAGAATTCTTGAAATTCAGGGATTACCGAATCTTAAGGTTGAACAGGCATTTGAACTTGCTGATGCTTCCGCAGAACGCTCGGCAGCAGGCTGCACCATCCAGTTAAATAAAGAACCAATCATTGAATATCTGAATTCAAATATTTCATTATTAAACTGGATGATTAAAGAAGGTTACGGTGATGCAAAGACACTGCAGAAACGTATTGATGCAATGAAAGACTGGTTAAAGGATCCTCAGTTGCTTGAGGCTGATCGGGACGCAGAATATGCTGCAGTAATTGAAATCGATATGAATAAGATAACAGAGCCGATTTTATGTGCTCCTAATGATCCTGACGATGCCAGACTTCTGTCTCAGGTGCAGGGGACAAAGATTGACGAAGTATTTATCGGTTCCTGCATGACCAATATCGGACATTTCAGAGCGGCAGGAAAATTACTGGAACCATTAAAGTCTCAACTGCCAACAAAATTATGGCTTGCACCCCCTACAAAGATGGATCGTGCTCAGTTGACCAAAGAAGGTTTCTTTAACATATTCGGTCGTGTTGGTGCACGCATTGAAATTTCAGGATGTTCTCTATGTATGGGCAACCAGGCAAGAGTTCACGACAATGCAACTGTTGTTTCAACATCAACAAGAAACTTCCCTAACCGTCTTGGACAGGGTGCCAATGTTTTCCTTGCTTCAGCGGAACTGGCAGCTATTACTTCCATTTTAGGCAAGCTTCCTACTCCTGAAGAATACCGGGCAAACGTTGCAAAATTAAGCGATAAATCCAATGAAATTTACAGGTATATGAATTTCAATATGATGGAGGAATATAACTAACAGTTGAACATAACTGTCAGTTATTCAAACAGAAACAAACCCGGTTGCCTAATCGGCAACTGGGTTTATTATTAAACGTACTACGGTAAATAGTCAGTATATATCCTTGAAGGTGCTATTCCTGATCATCCTGATTATGCAGATCAACATAATCCTGCATAATGGACGGCAATGCGTGATTCTGCTGAATTTCGTCATCCGATCCGCCTCTGATAACACGGGAATTATCAAGCCACGCTCCCAAATCTATGAGTTTGCAGCGCTTACAGCAGAAGGGTCGGAATTTACTTTTTTCGGACCAGACAACGTCGGCTCCGCATGTCGGGCATTGAACCACTAATTCATCTTTATCCATGATTTACCATTTTTAAAAATTTTTGGTGTAACTCAAAAACCTGTTTCTTTTTAAGTACAGGATCTTCACAATTGTAAATAATATCATCCGATAAACGCCTGCGTTCTTCACGATCGATTTGGGCATCAATAATCTTTCTGGCTAATTCTTCGGAAATTCGATCTCTAAGGCATGTCCGCTCTATCTGTTTTTCCACTTCCAAATCAACGCATACAACACGCTCTACCAGCTCATCAAAATGAGTTTCAAACATTAGAGGAACCACAACCAGTGCGTAGGGAGATTCAGCTTCAAAAGCCATTTGCTTTATTTTCTCACGAATAAGCGGATGCAGGATATCCTCTAAAAACCGTTTTGCTTCAATATCGTTAAAGACAATTTCCCGCAGTACGCGCCTATTAAGCTTTCCTTCGGAATCAAGAATACCTGAACCCCATTTTTCGATCAACTGTTTTGTAATATTCTGATCGTGATTAAGTATATCCCGGGAAACAAGATCGGCATCAATAACAGTGATACCCAAATCCACAAACAGATTGGCTATAGTTGTTTTACCTGATCCTATCCCGCCGGTCAAACCAATTAATAACTTGCTCATCTTAAAATCAGAGATAAATACCAGTTGTTAATCTCATTACCAAAAAGCATTATAGTATAACAGGTTACAGCAATATAAGGTCCAAACGGAATAGGCTTGCTGGCCGATTCCCTTACAATTACTTTATAGGTAATTCCAATCACCGCACCGACCAGAGCCGATAATAGAATAGCTATCGGGAGCATTTGGTAACCGAACCATGCACCCACAACAGCCATCAGTTTGAAGTCTCCATATCCCATGCCTTCCTTGCCGGTAATAATTTTAAATGCCCAGTACACAGACCACAATGACAAATAACCGAGGGTTGCACCTATAACAGCACCTTTTAATGACACATAACCGTCAACCGCATTAATAATCAGACCTAGCCATAATAAAGGCTGAGTAATCTCATCAGGCAGCAGCATCTTATCAAAATCAATGAACGTCAGTGAAATAAGACTCCAGGTCAAAATAACAGCACCGACAAGTTTTATTGAAGGAGGAAAGAAAAACGCAACAGTAAGAGTTAAAAATGCAGATAACAATTCTATTGATGGATAACGAAATGAAATAGGTAATTTACACTTCAGACACTTGCCTCGTAAAAAAAGCCAACTGATCACAGGAATATTTTCCATCGCGGAAATAAGATGACCGCATTTAGGACAGCGGGATCTTGGCACGACCAGATTAAATTTTTCCTCTGTCTTAAGTTTTGCCAGTTCTTCACTGTCAGGTGAAAAATATTCCAGATAATCTCTTTTGAAACCTTTTTCCATCATAACAGGCAGCCGGTAAATTACCACATTCAGAAAACTTCCTACCAGCAAACCCAAAATAAATATATACGTGTAATACAGTACAGGAAATTGATTATAACAATTTAAAATCCATTCCATTTATTACATTCCCTAGAAAAACAAAGGAGCACATGGCTGCACTCCTTAAAAGTAAAACTAAACAAAACACAGGTTACTTGATTACGGAACCCATTGTAAATATTGGGAGGTACATCGCGATAACCAAACCACCGATGAGCACACCAAGGACAACCATGATCAACGGTTCAAGCATAGATGACAATCCATCAACAGCATCATCAACTTCCTGCTGATAAATACCTGCAATTTTTGCCAGCATATCGTCAATAGAACCTGCTTCTTCACCGATCATTACCATCTGCGTTAACATATCAGGGAATACCATGGTTGTTCTCATGGCCATATGCATCTGCATACCATTTACAACTTCATTTCGAACATCCAATACAGCATCACGATATAACGCATTACCTGCAGCACCTGCTGCAGAAACCAAAGCTTCAACCAGCGGAATACCAGCAGCAAAGGTTGTAGACAATGTGGAAGCAAATCTCTGAAGTGCGGCTTTTCTTAAAATATTGCCGATCACTGGGATCTTCAGTGACCATCTTTGTACAGCATCCCTGAACCTAGGATAGTGAGTCAGGCAGTACTTAAACGCGATGAAAGAAGCAAACAGTGTACCGGCAGGAATCAGCCAGTTCGCCTGCATCCACCTTGACAGTTCCACCACCATTTTTGTAAAAGCTGGAAGTTCTGCACCGAATCCTTTGAAGATATCCTCAAACTGAGGTACTACGAAAATCAAAAGAATAGCTGTAACAGCAATTGCTATGATAACAACGACCGTCGGATACATTAAAGCCTTCTTAATCTTTGACTTTAACATTTCCGCTTTTTCCTGGTATGTTGCAATACGGTCATAGATGGTTTCCAGGGCACCGGACTGTTCACCGGCAGCAACCAGGTCGCAGTACAAATCGTTAAAATACTTAGGATATTTGCTGAATGCCTTTGATAATGGAATACCGCCGGCAACATCATTTGCAATATCTGTCAGCATTTCTCTCATACGGGATTTTTCATGACTTCCGGACAGCAACTGAATGGCCTGAATAATAGGCACACCAGCACCAAGCATGGTACAAATCTGTCTTGAGAACATTGCAATATCCATAGGTTTAATATGCGGTTCAAGGAATTCTATTACCTGACGTTTTTTCATTTTAATAATAGTAACACCCTGTCTCTTAAGTTCAGATCTTACAGCTTCTTCACTTAAACCCTGAGCGATACCGCTAACAACCGCACCTTTTTTGTTCTTGCCTTTCCAATCATACTGTGAAACTTTAGTCTTTGGAGCAGACTTTGTTCCAACCTTGCTAGAACCATTTTTCAAAGCTAATGCCATGAGTCCAATACCTCTTGTTTATTTAATTATTAATTATTAACTCGTTACACGTCTTACTTCAGCCAAACTTGTCAAACCTAGACTGGCTTTTTCAAGTGCAGATCGACGTAACGTTTGCATCCCCTGCTCAACCGCTATTCTGTTCAATTCAATAGAATTAGCGCCATTCATGATTGCTTCAGCCAAACGATCATTCATAACCATGATTTCATAAATACCAACACGTCCCTTGTAACCGCTTGAACATGCACTGCAGCCGGCCGGACCGAACAGTTTGATACCGTTCTTGATTTCCTCTTCAGTATATCCGATGGCCCTCAGCTGCTGTTCGGAAACCTGCTGCTCAACCTTGCACTTCTGACACAGCCTTCTGGCCAGACGCTGCGCCATAATCAGCGTACAGGATGATGCGATATTAAAACTCGGAACACCCATATTCAATAGACGGGTCAATGTTTCCGCTGCGGAGTTTGTGTGCAGTGTTGATAACACAAGGTGACCGGTCTGCGCGGATTTAATGGCAATTTCCGCAGTCTCCAAATCACGAATTTCACCAACCATGATTACATCAGGGTCCTGACGCAGGAATGCTCTCAATGCAGAGGCAAAGGTCAATCCCGCCTTAGGGTTCATCTGTACCTGATTGATACCGTAAAGGTTGATTTCCACCGGATCTTCAGCCGTTGATATATTGGTTTCCTCATCATTCAGAATACTCAATCCGGTATACAATGATACGGTTTTACCGGAACCTGTAGGTCCTGTAACAAGAATCAGTCCCTGAGGTTTTGCCAGGGCATCCAAATACTGTTTCTTCTGAACATCATTGAATCCGAGCTGATCTATATTAAGTTTGGCAGCAGAAGAATCCAGGATACGCAGTACGATCTTCTCACCCCATAACGTCGGCAATGAATTAACACGCATATCCATTGTCTTGTTGGCACCGATTTTAAGCTTAATACGACCATCCTGAGGAAGTCTTTTTTCGGCTATATCCAAGCGTGACATAACTTTAAGACGAGCAGAAAAACGCTCTTTCAGATTAACCGGAGGTGTAGCTACCTGATGAAGAATGCCATCAATACGGAACCTTACACGATACTTAGTCTCGTATGGTTCAAAATGCAAGTCAGATGCACCCATGGAAATAGCCTTAAGTAGCATCTGGTTGATAAATTTAACAACCGGAGCATCATCCTCCTCGCTCTTGGTTGTATCAATAGCTGTTCCTGCTCCGTTATCAGCCTGTGCATCGGCACCGCTCAAATCATTAAGTTCACCTTCAACACTAACAAGATCGGCATCCGGATCTCCGTTTGCTTCGGTCTGCTCTGTCAATTGCTGCTCGGAAGATGTTGTTAAAAATTTAATTGCTTTCTGTAACTTCAGTTCATCTACCAGGAATGGTTCAGTATGAACAGAGAAAACGAAGCCGAATTCTTCCAATGCCTCAACATTGGTAGGATCCGATAACGCCAGATATAAAGTATGACCCTGCAGATACACAGGCAACGCATGATATTTTCTGATAAGTTTTTCATTTAAAAACTGCTTTGGAATATCCTGCAGATCGAATTCGTCAAGATTCAGCAAAGCCAAACCGAAATAATCAGTACAGAAGTTGGCAAGATCGTCACTTTGAATAAATCCGCTTTCTACAACACCCTGCACATAAGGAACATCGCGTTTTTCACAATCTTTTTGTATTTCATTGGCCTGTTCCTGTGTAATCTTACCTGCATTAACTAAACTAGGCATCAAGGTACTTTTTACAGCCATAGATTTAGTTCCTCCATATAATTTTTATAATTTAATTATGATAATAAAACCACTATCAAGAATACACTTCTTTTGATTATACGTTAACAACAAGAATTTAACACAAACTAAATTCAATAATAATGACAAACTACACAAAATTACTAATAAATAGTGAAATTTTGAATTTTTTATGAACAATTTTTCATATTTGATAAAACTGAAATATAATTAACTTCTTTCGAAAGCAGTATAAATTTCAACCTGATTAAACTGAATAAATAAAGGGAAGTATCTTTCTACTTCCCTTTATATTATCCGATTGGATGTTATTACGGCATTAAAAAGCCCAGACTCAGCTGAATTATAATTTACCGCAGCAGTTTTTATACTTTTTGCCTGAACCGCAAGGACAAGGATCGTTTCTTCCAATCTTTTGTCCTGTTCTCATAAACGGCGACTGCTTTTCGTTCTTCTTTGCTTCCTGTTCCTCAGCCTGCTTGTTGGTAATGGAATTCTTTGACTCCAATTCAGCCTGCCTTTGTCTTTCCGCCTCCATCTCTGAAATCTCTTCCGGAGTTCTGATCTGAAGTCTCAGCAGAATGGTAACAACCTGAGCTTTATAGCGACTTAACATTACCCCGAACATCTTTGATGATTCAGTCTTGTATTCATTCTTTGGATTCTTCTGTGCATAACCGCGCAGATATATACCCTGTCTTAAACAATCCATGGAAGCCAGATGCTCCTTCCAGAAACGATCCAGCAACTGAAGCATAACGCTTCTCTCCAGATTCAGAACATTTTCGTCATCAATTACAGAAACTTTATCATTGTATGACTTAATTGCAAGTTCAGTAATCCTATTGCAGACATCATCTTCCGTCATCTGGCTGTTTTCCTTCAACCAGTCTGCCACAGGAACCTGAAGACCGAAATCGGTAAGCATCGCATTTTCCAGACCTTCAACATCCCAGTTTTCCACAACAGCATTGGCAGGAATAAATTTTGAAACTTCCTCTATCATTACGTCTTCAATGATCTGTTCAACCTCTTCCTTCATCGGCTCGCGATCGACTTCCAGTAACTGATTGCGGAATTCATAAATATTTCTGCGCTGTTCATTGGCAACATTATCAAATTCAAGAAGATTCTTACGAATATCAAAATTTCGTTCTTCAACCTTTCTTTGAGCATTCTCAATTGATCTTGTAACCCACTTGTGCTCAATGGAATCACCTTTCTTCATGCCAGCTTTCTTAAACCAGCTGCGAATTCTTTCGGTATTGATAAAGATTCTTAACAGATTATCATCCAAAGACAGATAGAATCTTGATGAACCAGGGTCTCCCTGGCGTCCTGAACGTCCTCTCAACTGGTTATCAATACGACGGGATTCGTGACGTCCGGTACCAATAATATGAAGACCGCCGGCCGCAACCACTTCATCATGACGTTTCTGCCAGTCAGCCATAATTTTATCAACCTGTTCTTTGGTTGGATTTTCCAATGCATCAATTTCCGCTTGCGGATTTCCTCCAAGTACAATATCAGTACCGCGACCGGCCATGTTTGTAGCTATGGTTACAGTCTTCGGAGCACCGGCCTGCGCAACAATCTGGGCTTCCTTCTGATGGAACTTTGCATTCAGCACACTGTGAGGAATTTTCCTTTGTGTAAGGAAACTGGACAGTTTTTCAGAATCTTCAATTGATATGGTACCAACCAGCACAGGACGACCTTTATTGATCTGGGATTCAATGTCCTCAACAATGGCCTGGAACTTGTCCTCTTCATCCAAAAATATCAAATCGTGTTCATCTTTTCTGATCATTGGTTTGTTGGTTGGCAATACAACCGTATTCAAACCGTAGATCTGCTGAAATTCGAAAGCTTCTGTATCGGCAGTACCTGTCATACCGGCAAGTTTTGTATACAATCTGAAATAATTCTGGAATGTTATGGAAGCAAGAGTCTGGTTTTCATTCTGAATTTTAACATGTTCTTTTGCCTCAATAGCCTGATGCAGACCGTCAGACCAGCGACGTCCTTCCATTGTTCTTCCTGTGTGTTCATCAACAATGAGAATTTCGCCGTTTTTAACGATATAATCAATATCCTTCTTGAACAGTGTATGAGCTCGTAAACATGCGTTTACATGATGAAGCACAATCATGTTCTTATAATCAAACAGGTGCTCATTCTGACCAAGAACTTCAGACTTTCTCAATAGCTCCTCAACATATACCTGTCCTCTTTCGGTTAAATATACCTGTTTGAATTTTTCATCTACAGTAAAATGACCATCACCCTTGTACGTTTCGGAATCTTCCTTGTCCTGACGTTTCAGTAAAGGAATAACTTCATTAATCTTGGTGTATAACTCAGTGGCATCATTTGCAGCACCGGAAATAATCAGCGGAGTTCTAGCTTCATCTATCAAAACCGAATCCACCTCATCCACCAGCGCATAATTCAATCCGCGCTGAACCCTTGATTCCTTGGTGAAAGCCATGTTATCACGCAAATAATCGAAGCCAAATTCATTGTTGGTACCATATGTAATATCGCATGCATAAGCCTTCTGTTTTTCTTCAACACTTAATCCGGCAAGATTACAGCTAACAGTCATTCCCAGAAAGTTAAAAAGTTTACTTGACCAGGTTGCATCACGTGAAGCAAGATAATCATTTACAGTAACAATATGAACACCCTTGCCGGTCAATGCATTTAAATATGCAGGAAGAGTGGATGTTAAAGTTTTACCTTCACCGGTTTTCATTTCAGCAATCTGATCGGTATTTAAAACGATGCCGCCCATCATCTGCACATCAAAATGTCTCATGCCGTATACGCGCTTTGATACTTCTCGCACCACAGCAAAGGCATCAGGTAAAATATCATCAAGTGTTTTTCCTTCTTTCAGCTGTTCCTTGAAATAAGGAGTCATACCCTTAAGCTGTTCATCGGAATACTGTTCGTACTTTGGTTCCAAAGCGTTGATTTGAGCAACGATTTTTCTTAATCTTTTTAATGTTCTTTCATTTGAACTACCAAAAATTTTGGTAAAAATATTCATAATAGACATAGCTTTTCTCATTCTTATTATTTTATTGATTATGAGTGATTATATCATTTTTTTAAGAGATATTTGATGATAAATAATCAGTTATCTTAACACCGGATACTAATAATATATGTACAAAATTTAAATTTTCAACCTTATAAACTTTCAAATACGAAAAAAGCCACTAAAAACAGTGGCTCTTTCATTATATTCCAAAAACTTAAATTCCGTTTCTAGGCGTTGACTGCTACAGAATGAATGAAATCAATTGGAGTTCCGAAAACATTTGACAATTCTTCATCATTGAATGTTTTAATTTCATAACATTCCGGATGAGCGAGCAATTCCCTGATCATCTGATTATTCAAATGATGTCCAGTCTTGTATGCCGAAAACTTTCCGAGGAGAACCTTGTTGCTCATGTACAGATCACCGATGCAATCCAGTAGCTTATGCTTAACAAATTCATCCTCGTAGCGGAGACCGTCATTATTCAAAACACGATAATCATCCAATACAACCGCGTTATCCAATGAACCTCCCAATGCGAGATTATGAGCATGCATGTATTCCACATCCTGCAGAAAACAGAATGTTCTAGCACTTGCTATATCTGATCTGAACAACTGACCGGAAAAATCGATGCTGATATGCTGTTTATCCGGATCCATGGCTGGATGTTTGAAATCAATTGTCAAATCCATCTGCAAACCCTTTGAACTTGGTTCAACCATCGCCCACTTCTCACCATCTTCAACACGAACCGGCTTTGTAACCTTAATGAACTGCTTTGGTGCCGACAACTGTTTAACTCCGACCTGAGACAGGAGATAAACAAAAGGATACGCGCTTCCGTCCATAATAGGAACTTCAGGAGCGTTCACCTCAATGAACAAGTTATCAATACCCAAAGCAAAAAGAGCAGCCTGCAAATGCTCAATTGTTGAAATACGAACACCTGCATCATTCACCAATGCAGTGCATAACTGAGTATCCCTAACAGCATCTGCTGTACACTTAAACTCCACATTAGGTTCCAGATCGGTTCTTCTGTATACCAGACCTGTGTTCTTTGGAGCAGGCTTGAAATTTACAGAAACCTTCTTACCTGAATGCAGACCGATACCTGTAACGGAAATTGCTTTATTTAATGTGCATTGCTTCAACATAGTAACTGTCCTTTTTTCAATTTTGTTCATTATATCACAAAATTTTTAGATTGCTCTCTTAATTTATCAATCGGCCTGCTTTCTGAAAATTGCAGGAACTTCCAGATTATCCTCATCAGATAAACCGCTTCTGATAAACGGAGTATCTGTTCCAATCATTTCATCATCATCGATGTTCAATATCTGATCAGGATTGAATACTGTCTTTATCATTTCAGGTTCATCCGATTTTTTACCGATACCGGTTGCAATAACTGTTACGCGTACTTCACCCTCACCTTCCGGCACATCAGCATCAACTTCCTCTGAGGTATATGTTAATCCGGAAATAATTTCAGCATTCGGATCTGCATAACCGTTGATTGTCTGGTTGATTAAACCAAGTTCATCCATACCCAAATCTGCTGGAGCTTCCACGTTCAAGAAAATAGAAGTTGCACCCTTCAGATCAACATCATCCAGCAACGGGCATACGATAGCCTGCTGAACAGCTTCCTGAGCTCTTTCCGGACCTTTGCCGACACCGATACCGATAATCGCTGTACCGCCGTTTTCCATACATCTTCTCAAATCATTGAAGTCCAGGTTAATGTGACCTTCCTTCAGCAGTGATCCAGAAATACCTCTTACAGCTTTCAGCAATACGTCATTGGCTTCCGCGAAAGCATTCAATACAGTTACCTTCTTTCCGAGAACCTGTAGCAACTTGTCATTTGGAACCACAATCAGTGTATCTGCATACTTTGCAAGTTCCTTAATACCTTCTTCGGCATGCTGCGCACGTTTCTGTCCTTCATATGAGAACGGTTTCGTTACAATCGCAATGGACAAAATACCCAATTCACGTGCAACCTGCGCAACAACAGGGGCACCGCCGGTACCTGTACCACCGCCTTCACCGGCAGTAATAAAGATAATGTGATTACCCATAATCGCATCGCGGATTTTGTCAATATCCTCCTCGGCAGCTGCCTTACCCTTGGTCGGATCCGCACCGCAGCCTAGACCGCCGGTCATTTTGCTACCAATTTGAACTTTAACTTCAGCTGTAGTTTTATTTAAAGCCTGCGCATCAGTATTGATACAAATGGTTTTAACTGTATCAATATGTGCCTTAACCATGTGGGATACAGCATTACCACCGCCTCCACCGATACCAACAACCACCATGTTAGGACGAAAATTTGATTCTGCCTCAGCAGCTACTTCCGGAGTATCCAACTCCACACCTACAATACTCATTTTAGAACTCCAATTCTAATTAGTAACAAACAAAATTAATACATTTCCTTTAATTTTTTAAATAAACCTTTCAACGACCACCACTTGGCATTTCCATTATGCTCCTGTTTACGGTACTCATGATTTTGACTTCCGTAGATCAACAATCCTACAGCAGTAGAAAATTCAGGATGATTTACAATGTCATAAAGACCTTTGTTTACATTCGGCTGACCTATTCTTACAGGACAATTGAAAATGCTCTGAGCCAAATCCAGCAAACCATCTATTTTGGCACCACCACCTGTAAATACGATTCCGGCACCCAGCTGATATGATTTATTATTCTTTTGCAAGGTATCCTGAGCTTTTTTAATTCTCACCTGCACATATTCCAATAATTCCTTATAGCGTGAATTCAGCACCTGAGGCAATAATCTAAGTGATATAGTACCTTCCTTTCCGCTAACGGATCTAATTGTAATTTTCTGTTTTTCCTGGTATTTATCAAGATTAACCGTACCGTGTTCTATTTTTACCATTTCGGCAACAGGCAATGGAGTACTTATTGCTACAGCCAAATCGTTTGTTGCAATAAATCCAGCATACGGGAATACATCCGAATAACACAATATTCCGTCAATATAAACAGTTATATCAATAGTTCCCGCACCTATGTCAACAAGACATACACCAATATCCTGTTCATCCTGGGACAGCACCGATTTTGCAGACGCCAGTCCACCAAATACAAAAGAATTAATTTTAATGCCATTAACCTTTTCAATACATTTTTCCAGGTTTTTCGCCGTATCCGCATGACAAGCTATCAGATGAACAAAAGCCTCCAAACGATAGCCGGTCATACCGATTGGTTTTTTAATTCCAGTCTGGTTATCAATGGTATAATTCTGCTCCACCACATGTAATAATTTGTTACATTCTTCAGGCAGCTTGATATTCTGTGCGTTATGAATGGCATCCTCAATGTCCTCCTGTTTAACATCATCGGAAATTGATACCATTCCGCGCTCATTTTTACATTTAATGTGCTGACCGGAAATTGAACAATATACTGAATTAATCTGTATATTAGAAGAAGCCTCTGCTTTGTATACTGCCTGTTTAATTGAATCAACAACAGCCTCTACATCAGTAACACAGCCTCGTTTCATTCCTTTTGATTCATATGTTCCCACACCTAGTATATTAAGACTACGATCAGGCAAAACTTCAGCTACCACCGCACGAACCATGCTAGTACCAACATCAAGACCGACAACAAATTCACTTTCTTGCTCTTGTGTTTTAATCATGTTCTTATACCTATTAATTTTAATTTAATAAACTTTATAAAACGCTTCAATGCATCAAGATCATAAATCTTGTTCTTTTTTCCAACCAATTGCCATTCCATTATCGTATCGGAGATCGATATAGGAAATTTTGACAAAATTCTTTCTGATCTGAGGATAAACCTTAGCAAATTTTTCCAATCGTTTCTTAACTACCTCATGACCTTCCAGTTCATCAATATCAATATTTTCACGACCCAGAATCAATTTTACGCCGTTGTCCAGAAACAGTTCCCATGATTGCCGATTGGTCAAAACAACCTTATCAATACCACATCCTACAGCAGCCAGAATTTCCATGAATATCTGGTAGTTACGATACATATAATTAACCTTGTTTTCAGGTCCGTCCAAAACAACCAGATTTCCGAAATAACCGCCTTCGGGAATATCAAAAATACCTGATTTATCACTGAAAAGCCTGTCTTCCTTCCACCTTGCAACAGGCTTTTTTTCAACAATGTCCAGGTACAAATAAGCAGGCCATTGCTTTCTTACCGAAACCGTATCCACCCAGGATATAGACTCAATAACCTCCTGGATTGAATTTACATCAAGTTTGATAAAATTATGCAACAATCCTGAATTTGAAAGAATACTGCTTATTTTTGATATTTCCTGTTCATTCAGATTTCCCTTTATTGATACAGTATCAACAGGCAAAGCATCACTATCGTAATAATATTCCTTTATAGCCAGAAAAGTGGCAGTCAAAAAAAGCATAACGCAAAGAAAAAACGCAAAACCGATAAAGTAAGATGTATCCACCGGTTTATTAGCCTCCAGGGAGGATTTTTCCACTGCATCTGCAAAAGTCATTTTCAACTATTATCCTTCATAACTCTTCATGGCATCCTGATCAAGTTTCAATTCTGCCAATTTTTTTGCAACCATGTTTATATTACCTGCTCCTTGAGTTAGAACTATATCTCCCGGTTTAACAATACTTGCCAAAACTCCTGGAATCTCATTAGGTTTTGCCACAAAAATAGGGTCGATCAATCCTCTCTGCCTTATAGAACGACATAAAGATCTGCCGTCTGCTCCCGGAACAGGATCTTCTCCTGCTGCATATACATCCAACAGAATCAGCGCATCAACTCGTCCAAGCACATCTACAAAATCGTCATAAAGATCTCTGGTTCTTGTATATCTGTGCGGTTGGAAAATCATTACAAGACGTCGATCCGGCCAACCGTTTCTAACAGCCTTGATTGTCGCTTTAACCTCACTAGGATGATGACCGTAATCATCTACTAGCTTCACTGTATCATGATCGTTTTCGTTAAGTTTGAATTCACCGTACTGTTCAAACCTTCTTCCTACACCCTGGAAATTTTCCAGTGCCGACAGAATATCCTGATCATCCACACCGTCATCACTTGCCACTGCAATCGCTGCTGCGGCATTCAAAGCCATATGTATGCCAGGAAGAGCCAGACGAACGTTCAGTAAAGTTCCGTTAGGTTTTCTGATCTTGAATGTAGAATGATCATTTTCCTGTTTAAAATCAATAACCTGGACATCTGCTTCCTCAGACAAACCGTAGGTCAGCACGGCGCGTCCGATCTTTGGTATGATTGACTTAACCACCGGATCATCAATACAAACTACTGCCAGTCCGTAAAACGGTAAATTATGCAGAAAATCAACGAAAGTAGACTTTAACTTATTGAAATCCCCATCGTATGTTCCCATGTGATCAGCTTCGATATTTGTTACCACACTCACCATCGGCTGCAGATGTAAAAATGACGCATCGGACTCATCAGCCTCAGCAATAAGGTATTTGCCCTGTCCCAATCTTGCGTTGGAACCAGAACTGTTTAACAGACCTCCGATAACATAAGTAGGATCTCTGCCAGCCTGTGCATAAATGCTGGCAATAAGACTGGTTGTAGTTGTTTTTCCATGAGTACCGGCAATGGCAATACCGTGACGGTATCTCATAAGTTCTGCAAGCATTTCCGCTCTTTTCACAATCGGTATTCTTAACTCTTTAGCAGCTACAAGTTCTGGATTCTTCTTTTTTATAGCCGATGATATAACAACCACGCTTGCACCCTTCACATTATTTGCATCATGACCAATAAAAATCGTTGCTCCCAGTGATTTCAGGTGCTCAGTAACAGGATTACTGTTAATGTCTGAACCTGTTATTTCATAACCTTCGTTTACTAGCACCTCGGCGATACCGCTCATACCTGCGCCGCCAATACCGATAAAATGAATACGCTTCACACGTCTCATTTCTGGAACCTGAGTTCTAACTTTTTGTGTTTCAATCTTGTCCACAATCTGATTCCTTCAATTAAATTCTTTATTGTTCACCTGCGAGTTTCTGACAGTAACCTGCCACTTTCTCCGTAGCATCCAAGATAGCCACGTCCCGTGCATTTTTAGACATATCTGTAATTAAACCAGGATCTGCTATATATCTGTCCAAAATTCCGCAAACAGTTGTTTCATTAAAATCCTTTTGAGCCACAAGCAAAGCTGCATTCGCATTAACCAGACTCAAAGCGTTTTTGGTCTGATGATCATCCACCGCACTTGGCAAAGGAACAAAAATAGCCATCTTATGAGCCGCTGCAATTTCCGCTACAGTAAGCGCCCCTGCACGACATATCACAATATCGGCCCAGGTATATGCATCCGCCATATCATCAATAAATTCAAGAACTTCCACATTGTCCTGGTAATTCAATTCCTGATATTTTTTCTGGGTTGCTTCCTTGTTGCCCTTACCGGTCTGATGCTTTACCTCTATATTTTTGTATTTTGCCAAAACGGGAGGCAGAGTCTCATTAAAAACCTGCGCACCCAAAGAACCGCCAACGACCAGAACTCGTATTCTGCGATCATTTATGCATTCAATAGGAAACTGAGCAATAGCCGAAATTTCATCACGTATAGGATTACCCACTACATCAGACTTCTTTCTTGCCAGATTATTCGGAAAGCCAAGGCATACCACGGTTGCAAAATTGGCCAATATTCTGTTGGTCAATCCCGCTGCGGCATTCTGTTCGTGCAGCACCAAAGGAATATGACTTAACCACGCCGCAATCCCGCCCGGACCTGAAGCATATCCACCCATGCCCAAAACAACATCAGGCTTAAATTCCTTGATAACCTTTCTGGCCTGTCCTATTGCTTTTAAAATTTTAAAAGGTGCCAGCAGTTTCCTGACCATTCCGTTTCTGCGAACACCCTGAATATCGATATATGCAATATCAAATCCGTGCTGAGGTACCAGTCTTGCTTCCATTCTTTCCTTAGTTCCCAGCCACAGCACATCCCAGTCACGATCCTGCAGGTATTTAGCAACAGCCAGCCCAGGAAACACGTGACCTCCGGTACCGCCTGCCATAACTAAAATTTTTTTACGCATTATTCAATATTCCTCATTTGGTCTCTATATGCTGTCTCTTAAGTCTGAATTCATAGTCCAACCGCAGAACCAGCGCCAGTGCCATCAGCATCATCATCATGCTGGATCCGCCATAACTAATCAAAGGCAATGTCAAACCTTTGGTAGGAAGCATGCCTGATGCCGCACCTATATTAATTACAGTCTGGATTGCAATCATTAAACCGACACCAAAACTTACATAACCACTAAATAATTCACTGGCCTTCAAGAAGCGTTTGCTTATTATAAACAATCGCCATACCAACCACATTTCAAGAAGAATTACCGCACATACACCTATGAAGCCAAGCTCTTCTCCCAATATCGCAAATACAAAGTCTGTATGAGCCTCGGGCAAATATTCCATTTTCTGAACACTGTTGCCCAGACCCTCGCCGTATAAACCGCCTCTGCCAAAAGCCATTAATGACTGGGTTAACTGATAACCTTTACCAAAAGGTTCCACCCACGGATCCAAGAAAGTTGTTAATCTTATCAGACGATAAGGCTCAAAAACTGCAAACACAACCATAAGCACACACATCAGAACTGCCCCCGATATGTAACTTAACAGATTTGCTCCGCCGATAAAAAGCAGTCCAAGCATTATTCCAAACAAAACCGCAGATGAGCCGTAATCAGGCTGACACAAAAGCAGAGCTACAATAACGCCGAACAGGGCCAGCTGTTTCACAAATGCCCTCAGCTTTTTAGTCACCTCTTCTCTCTTTCTGGTTAGAAAACTCGATAAATAGACAATCCAGCATAACTTCATTATTTCTGAAGGCTGAACATTCATTACCCCGAGTTTTATCCATCTCTTTGCCTTATTTATTTCCGAACCGACCAGCAGCACTAAAAGCAAACAGACAATACCGAAAATCAAAAGTTTGAGATCATGCTTTTTGTAGAACTCCACCGGTACAAAAAGCACCAGAAAACCACAGAAAAGAGCCACCAGCAAAGCCATCAAATCTCTTTTTCCATAAAAAAAAGGTTCATCAAACTTATTTGTTGCCTGAGTAATTGATGACGAAAAAATCATAATAAAACCTATGCAAATAAGAGTAAGCGCCAGGAAAACAATCTGGCGATCATACATAGGTTTACGATCTGTCGCAATCAACTTATTTTTTAAAAAACTCAGCATTCTTTTGACTCTAGCTCTCTAACGAGTGAAACAAACACATCACCGCGTTCTTCGAAGTTCTTAAACATATCCATACTTGCACAGGCTGGAGCCAGTAAAACAACATCTCCAGGTTTTGCCGCCTCAAAAGCTTTTCTCAAGCCTTCCTTCATATCTGCAACGCTGATGGCATTGTCACCCAGTACCAGCAGATCCTTGGCATCTCTGCCGAAACAATACATTTCCTTAATCTGCGTTTTCAGCAAATCTCCGATAGGTGAAAAATTCTGGCCTTTACCGATACCGCCGGCCAAAAGGAACAAATCACCTTGTGTAACGCTGGATAAACCATCAACTGCAGCCAAAGTAGATCCGACATTGGTCGCCTTGGAATCATTGTAAAACTTTACACCCTTTATTTCTGCAACAAACTGGCAGCGGTGCTCCAAACCGGTAAAGGTTTTTAAAGTCTCTACCTGTGCATTTTCATTGATACCTACAACATCAGCCAGCGCCATTGCTGCCAATGCATTCATCTGATTATGTTTGCCCGCTATTTTCATATCGGCAACATCCATAATCTTGCGTCCGAATTTAGCCAGATATGTATGATTTGCTTCTTTTACCAGACCATACTCACGATCATCATCTCCAAAACTTACCTTGTCAACACTCTGGTCCTTAGGGAAGGTCCTTTGATCAAAGCGATTATATATTACATGGTAGGCATTTTTGTAAATAATATGTTTTGCTTCTGCATACTTTTCAATATCGAATTCATACCGATCCATATGGTCTTCAGTAACATTCAGAATGGTACAGCCGGCAGCATGTAAACTTTTTGTAGTTTCCAGCTGGAAGGATGATAATTCAAGAACATAAAGTTTTGCAGGATCCTTTAACAGATCCAAAGCAGGAACTCCAATGTTTCCGCCTACACCGACCTTTATTCCTGCAGCCTTGGCCATAAGACCAACGAGTGTTGTTACAGTACTTTTTCCATTTGCTCCTGTAATACCTATAACAGGAACATTAACTTCTCTTACAAACAGTTCAATGTCTCCAATCACCTCTACGCCATGCTCTGCTGCAGCTTTAATTGCAGGAGTATATAAAGGTACACCGGGACCTACAACCAATGTTTTTGCAGCACAGAAATCGGCAGCAAAATCCGAAAAATCACCGCTTCTAAAGGCAACATTTGAAGGAAGTTCCTTCCTTAACGGAGGATTTTCTCTTGTATCAACAACAGCAGGCACAATACCCTTGGCAAGCAGAAAATCAACTACAGCCAGATTACTTTTTCCCAATCCTACAACTATGTATTCATCAGACATTTTTATTCTCGATTTATCTTAACTTTAATGTTACCAAACCCAATAAAACCAGTACAAAAGTTATAATCCAAAATCTGACTATAACACGAGGCTCAGGCCATCCTCCCAACTCAAAATGATGATGAATCGGCGCCATTCTGAAAATTCTTTCGCCTCTTAACTTAAATGAACCGACCTGCAGAATTACGGATAATGTTTCCATTACAAATACACCACCCATAATAAACAACAAAAACTCCTGTCTGATCAGAACAGAAATCACACCCAGTAAAGCACCCAAAGTCAATGATCCGACATCTCCCATGAACACCATTGCCGGGTAAGTGTTAAACCACAGAAATCCTATTGCCGCACCAACAATGGAAGTACAAACAATAACAATCTCAGATGCTCCGACAATATACGGAATATTTAAATAAGCCGCATAATTAACGTTACTCGTTACCCATGCTATCAAACCTAATGCGGCGGCAACCAGAGCTGTAGGTACAATAGCAAGACCATCCAGACCGTCGGTAAGATTAACAGCATTCGAAGAACCGACGATTACGCAGTATACCAGTGGAATAAACAACAATCCTAAATCAGGCATAAAATTCTTAAAAAACGGAACTACGAGAGTTGTCTCATTGGCGGATGGAGCATAAAAGTACAGGAAAGTACCGACGCATAAAGCAAATACCGACTGCCACAAATATTTCCATTTTGCAGCAAGCCCTTTAGTATTGTGACGTGTTATTTTCCAGTAATCATCAATAAATCCTATGGTACCGAATGCAATGGTCGAAAATATAACAACCCATACGTACACACTGCGCAAATCAGCCCAGAGAATTATAGATACCAAAATAGAACCGAGAATCATCACTCCGCCCATAGTAGGAGTGCCTGTCTTTGCAAGGTGAGACTTCGGACCGTCATCTCTCACAACCTGACCATACTTTAACTTATGTAGTTCTTCGATTACCTTTGGTCCAACCAGCAGCGAAATAACCATAGTTGTTAATATCGCCATTACAGCGCGGAAAGATAGATATGATACAACATTAAATACGGTTAAATATTTTGTTAACCATTCAGATAACAAAACTAGCATAATTCATCCTTAATATAATTCAGCACTTCATGCATTTTCATGCTATGTGATCCTTTAATCAAAACTGCAGAGATTTTAGCATTGTCGAAATTATCTTTCAGCCACTGCTTTAACTCCTCCTTAGTATTAAAAAATATCCCTTTTCCGCCACTGGCAGAAACTGATAACTCTGTTAATTTACCAACAGCCAGAAATAAATCAATTTTGGAATTTAAAACTCTTTTTCCAACCTCTTTATGCAGTTCCTCAGCCTGATCTCCTAATTCTCCCATGTCTCCCAATATCAAAACCTTATAGGCCTTCATGCTGTTTAATGTTTCAATTGCGGCAAATACCGCATTAACTGAAGCATTATAAGTATCATCTATGAGAGTAATATTATTTTTGCTGCTGATTTGCAATCTGCCCTGAAAAGGTTCATACGATTCCAGTCCATTTTTTATAGTTTCCAGATCCAATCCAAGTGCATAGGCAACGGTAGCCGCCGCGCATGCATTTGAAACATTGTGGGTTCCAACAATCTTCAAGCCTACCGGAATATTTCCTTGAGGGTTATGAAGAACAAATCTGGCACGTCCTAAGTCATCAAGTTCAATTGCGCTTGCATAGGTAGTCGCCGCATCATTATCAACACTGAATGAACACAGTCTGTACTTCTTCTGCTCATTTTCAAATTCATTGTAAAATTCACTGTCACGGTTAAAAACAGCGGTTCCATCTTCAGCCAAAGCCTGAAAAATTTCGCTTTTAGCCTTAAACACACCTGCAAGAGAGCCGAAACCTTCAAGATGCGCATATCCGACATTGTTAATCAATGCAATGTCAGGATGTACCAGATTTGTAGTGTAGGAAATTTCCCCGTGATGGTTCGTACCCATTTCAATAATGGCATATTTGTGACTTTCGGTTAAACGCAGCAGAGTTAAGGGCACTCCTATATCGTTGTTAAAATTTCCCTTTGTTGCAAGTGTTTCTCCGGCAAGGGACAAAATCGAATAAGTCAGATCCTTTACCGTAGTTTTCCCGCAGGTTCCTGTAATACCTACAGTAACAGGATTTAATTTTTGTTTAACATATGAACCCAGCATTCCAAGTGCTTTTTTAGTATCCGGAACAATTATATACGGAACGGAGGTTTCCACCTCGCGATCGACAACCAAAGCTCTGGCACCGTTTTTTACTGCTCCGTCCAGAAAATCATGCGCATCAAACCGTTCTCCCTTAAGAGCAAAAAACAATTCATTGTCACTTGCGGATCTTGAGTCAGTAGTAACCGAAGCAACAGAAATATTATCCCCTACCAATTTCCCGTTGCAACATTCTGCAATTTCTTTCAAACTTATACTGATCATTACATCAAATTCCTATTCTGCTATAAAGTTTCAATAACTTCTCTGACTATTTCCTGATCACTGAAATGATGCTTAACATTACCAATGATCTGATAGTCTTCATGCCCCTTTCCGGCAATCAGCACCAAATCACTGTTACTTGATGAAGTTACAGCCTTAATAATAGCCTGTTTGCGATCATATTCAATCTGATAATTATTACAATCCGCACCTTCAATAATCTGATTCATGATACGAACAGGATCCTCGGTGCGCGGATTATCATTGGTGAAAATCACGCGATCGGCAAGGCTTGTTGCAATCTTTCCCATGGCAGGACGCTTTCCGTTATCACGATCTCCGCCACAGCCGCATACTACATACAGTTTCCCCCTGGTATGCTCCCTGGCGGCTGCAATTGCTTTTTGCAGACCGTCAGGAGTATGAGCATAATCAACAATGCATAAAGGAGATTTTTCGGTTTTAAACAATTCCATACGACCAATCAACGGCTTTAATGATCTCATTGCAGAAATAAGCTTTTCATATGAGTCTGCAAGCGAATTAACCAAAGCCAACGCCATTACAGCATTATAAACATTAAACAGACCTATCAACGGCACAAAAACGTCGTATTCCTTTTCGTTTTTGCAGCTTAATTTAAATGTTGTTCCGCATTCGGCTGCAGTCGGCTCTTTTATCAAAAAGTCAGCTCCGTCACCCATTCCTACTGTTTCAGCAACCTTACTATCCAGTTTAGGTAATAAATTGCCTCTGATCATAGAATCGTCAAAGTTAACAACAGAAACGCGATCTTTGTTTTCCAGAATAAAATCTTCCTTGACCTTATAGTATGCTTCAATTGTTTTATGAAAATCCAGATGATCACGACTCAGATTGGTAAAAGCGGTCCGCTCGTAATGAACACCGTTAATACGTCCCTGAGCAATTCCGTGACTGGAAACTTCCATCGCAACATACTGAGCTCCGTTCTCCAGGAATTTTACCAGCAACTGCTGCAACTCTATAGGACCAGGAGTTGTATTGGATGTTGCCTCCAGATTATCAATAAATCCGTTACCTACAGTACCTATAATCGCGCATTTGTATCCCAAAGCTGCAAGAAGCTGTGCAATATAATAGGTTATTGAACTCTTGCCGTTTGTTCCGGTCACTCCAATAACCTTAAGAACTTTTGACGGCTCTCCATAGAACTTTGCGGCAATCTGCGGTATTTTTGAATTTAAATCAGAAATACCGAAACATTTGATACCATCCGAGGAAAAAGAAAAACCGTCACCGTTTTCATAGATAACAGCAGCAGCGCCCTGCGCTATCGCTTTAGTAATGTAAGCACGGCCGTCCTGCACCTGACCATTCATTGCCACAAATACATCACCAACGGAAATTCTGCGACTGTCCGCCTGCAAATCTCCGACCAGCAAATCAACGTTTTGTCCAATATATTCCTGAATGCAAGATAAATTTTTCATTTTTCAGTATTCTTCCAATTTATTTAGCATTTGTTTTTAAATCATCCGGCGGCACATTATACAACTGTAATGCGGCACTCATAACCTCTGCAAACAAAGGTCCTGCCACCACGCCGCCGTAAAATCCACCTTTTTTAGGCTCGTTAACTATTGCTACCAGCGCAAAACGCGGATTACTTGCAGGTGCATAACCGGCAAAAGTACCGACATAATCCTTGCCGTATCCGCCGCGTACAGCAACCTTTGCCGTACCGGTTTTACCCGCTACCGTATACCCAGGAATTCGAGCCTGCGATCCGGTACCGCCACCGCCAACCACAGTTTCCAAAGATTCCGCCATGCGTTTCATGATTTTTTCATCAGCCACACGGACTCCGGCAGGCAGCTGACCAGGATCCAGTTTCAATATTGACAAAGGCTTGTGAATACCGCCGTTTGCAATAGTTACATACGCGCTCGTCAGCTGAATCGGAGAAATTCGTAAACCATAACCGAAACCTATGGTTGCTTTCTCTATGTCCGACCACCTGCGTCGATGCGGCAGCATGCCTGAAGCTTCACCAACCAAACCTAAATCCTGCTTAACACCCAATCCGAAGTCGGAAAGTGTCTGAACTATATCATCTGGATTCATTCTTAAGGCTATACGAGCCATACCTATGTTTGAGGAATATTTAATAATATCAGCAATATTTCCAGATGCCATACGATGACTGTCAGTAATAGTCTTGGTATAAATTCTAAACGGTCTGGTATCAAAAACCTCGTTCCAGTTAGTCACTTTATGTTCCAGTGCACTGATGGCTACTATCGGTTTCACAGTAGAACCCGGTTCATAGGTATCAGTAATCGCTCTGTTGCGCGCCCTCTGGCTTTCATAACTGTTATGAGCATTAGGATTGAACGAAGGAGCATTCACCATGGCCAGAATCTCACCGGTCTGCACATCCGCAAGAACCAGCGAAATGGAAGTGGCGTTTCTTTGTTCATATGCGGATTTTACTGCACTGTACGCAATAGACTGCAGTCTGTGATCTATACTCAGTGTAATGTCACCTGCAGGCTTTCCTTCTGTTTCATATCCCAGAGTTTCTATTACATTGCCTCGGGCATCTTTACGGACTCTCTTCTTGCTTGGCGTAGCTGTAAGCCAGTCATCATAGCTCTTCTCCACGCCTTCTATTCCGTGATCATCGATATTGGTAATACCGATCAGCTGGGCATTTATCTCACCTGTAGGGTAAAATCTTCTGTACTCATTACGTGTATAGACACCTTCCAAATGCAGCTGTTCAATAAAGTCAGCTATTGCCGATGTAACCTGACGCTGAAGATAAACAAATCTTTTATGTGGATTTGCAATCTTCTCCATCAGTTCTTCATAAGGTTCATCCAAGACCTCCGCTATTGCTTTCCATGCTTCCTTATTGTTAATCGAACCTTTTTCATGAATAACCTTAGGATCAACATAAATAGCCCTCACAGGTATGGAAATAGCCAAAGGTTCACCGTTACGATCGTAAATAGTACCTCTGGTTGCATCTGAGGCTAATTTTCTTACCGAACGAAGATCACCTTCATAAATCAATTTATCAGGATTAATCACCTGTATCCAAGCAGTTCTTAAAAACAACGAAAGAAATGCCAATGCTACAACAATTAAAACCAAATTAAATCGCCAGCTTATATAGGCAGGTTTTTCCTTTTTGGGTCTAATACGGCGATTTTTATTTTCCTTGGATGCCACTTAAACTACTCTATTTCTATATGCGCTTCAGTTTGCGCATTTGGTCGTACCATATTCAACTGATTTTCTGCAACATCTCTTACCTTTGAGTGTTCCGACAATGTTTCTTCCTCGAGTATGAGATTACGCCATTCATTCTCCAGGTAATCCTCCTCTGTCTCAATCTGTCTCAACTGAGATATTTCAACCTTTGTTTTTGCCGTTATTACTATTGATGCCGATAAAGAGCAAACTATCAACAAATATAATAATAAAACCCAGCGGTGAAACCATAAATCCTTTATGATCTCCAATGGTAAATCTGCCGAAAATTTCATCTTATGACCTCTCTCTTTGTGCTACCCTTAAAAGTGCAGAACGAGATCTTACATTTTCCTTAATTTCCTCATCAGATGGTTTAACAGGCTTCCCAACCAGAGAGAATTTGATATTTCTACTCAATTCCTCTTCCTTTATCGGTAAACCGAAAGGTACATCCGGTGGAGATGATTCTTTTTTCATAAATCTTTTTACAATTCGATCTTCAAGCGAATGAAAACTGATAACAGCCAGCCGGCCTTTATCCTTTAGAATATCAATACTTGCAGCCAAAGCCTGCTCCACTTCCTGAAGTTCTGAATTTATATAAATTCTTATTCCTTGAAAAGATCTGGTTGCCGGATGCTTATGCGGGTCCTTAAAAGGGACAGCCTCGCTTATAAGTTTCGCCAACTGTAAAGTCGTGGAAATCGGAGTTTCATTCCTGCTCTGAACAATCGCTCTTGCAATTCGTTTAGAAAATTTTTCCTCTCCGAATTCCTTTAAAACCCATGCAATATCGGACTCATCCGCTTGATTAAGCCAATCGGCGGCACTAAGCCCCTGCGTCGGATCCATCCTCATGTCAAGAGGACCGTCACGCATAAAACTGAACCCTCTTTCAGATTCATCCAACTGAGGTGATGAAACACCAAGATCAAGCAGCATACCGCTGATTTGACCGGTCAGATTCCTGTCTTTCACAATTCCTGCAACACTGGAGAAACAATCGTGGATAATTTCAAATCTTGGATCTGTAACTTTTTGTGCTTCCCTTACTGCTTCCGGATCGCGATCGATGGCAATTAACCTTCCGTTGATGCCTAATCTGGATAAAATCAATCTTGAATGCCCACCCCTTCCGAATGTACCGTCGATATAGATACCATTCGGATCGATGTTCAATGCTTCCACAGATTCTTCCAACAGAACTGTTTTATGTGCATTATTCATAATCATTCAAAGAAAAATCCTTTAATCTTTCAGACTTAGACCAATCTTCGCCAGGTATTGATTGCAGATCTTCGGCAATCTTTTCATTCCAAACTTCAGTGGACCATATTTCGAAACGATTCAATTGACCTATTATCATCAGATCCTTGGTTAATTTAGCATAATTACGCAACGTAACCGGTATTAAAACTCTACCAGAAGAATCTAATTCACAATCTGCCGCATAACCTAACAAAAGGCGTTGCAACTTGCTTTCAAGAGGATTTGTACTGGATAACTTACTTAATTTTTGTTCTAATTTTTCCCAATTATTAAGGGGGAACAGTAAAAGACATGGATTTTGGATATCAATGGTGCATACAAATCTACCATCACTTTCCGACTTGATGGTATCTCTGTATTTTGCAGGGACAGCAATCCTTCCCTTTTGATCAAGAGATATTGAATGAGCACCGCGCAGCATTAAAATTAGTCCAAAAAATTAAAAATTATCCACTTTTATCCACTTTTACCCACTTATTTTAAAAAACTACAATATTAAAATCAAATTAATGTTGTTATTTTTTGCACTATGGTTGTTTTTAATAATCCGGCAGAGATGCAGCTGCTGCATTCATAATTCTGAAAATTAAACAAAAGCCGTGGCAGACCGATATTTAATCCCGCCAAACTCTGTGTATTGCGTTGGAAGATTTTGAAAAAAACAGGAAGGAAGTTCCGGCTCAGAGTTAAAACTACAAACACGGTAATATCAAGAACGGGAGGTGAGTCAGTCGATAAGCCGGGTTCTGTTCCTTGCGGCGACAATCATTCATCTAGATTTGCAATCACTTGCAAACTCAAGCAATCAACCCGTTTCCAATGCGAGCAACATTATAGGAAATCTATTTGATCTTGCTCCGAGTGGAGTTTTCAATGCCACATGCTATTGCTAGATGTGCGGTGAGCTCTTACCTCGCCTTTTCACCCTTACCTTTCGGCGGTATACTTTCTGTTGCACTGTTCGTAGGCTCGCGCCTCCCAGACGTTATCTGGCACTCTGCTCTGTGGAGCCCGGACTTTCCTCTGTTATTACTAACAGCGATTGCCTAACCGACTCGCGCAGATTATAACAAAACGCCATAGAAAAACAAATAGACAAATACCACAATGGACAAAAAGTAAAAATGATATTTACTTCTGATCTGCGAGTCCGTTTTTCAAGGCATAGTCATATAGTTCATTTTTCTTTAACTGGTAGATTGCCGCACAGATTGAAGCGGCTTTTTTCAGCGGCATCTCATTCATTAATAGTTTCATTGTCTCCACAACCTTCGGCGATATCTCGTTTTTCTCCTGTATGCCGGCAATCATCAAAACAAACTCACCTCTGGTTCTGTTGGGATCCTCCCTTAAAAAATCCAGCATTTGTCCTGCCGGCAAATCGTAGAAACTTTCAAAGGTTTTTGTAAGTTCACGCCCTATTACTACACGTCTTTCGGAGCCTAGCACTTCATTAATTGCCTCCAGCGTATAAACAATGCGTTTTGGTGATTCATAAAAAACACAGGTTCTGGTTTCATCAAGAATTGCAGATAATTCCGTATTCAATGCCTTTTCCTTGGTTGGAAGAAATCCCATAAAAATAAAATTATTGGTAGGAAGTCCTGATGCGCTCAAAGCGGTAATGGCAGCGCACGGTCCAGGAAGCGGGATTACCTTGATTCCCAGATCTCTGCAGTATGATACAACGTGATATCCCGGATCCGATATCAATGGCGTACCGGCATCCGATATTAAAGCCACTGATTTCCCTTCTTTTATGGTGTTAACCAAATAATCTCTTTTTTGAATTTCATTATAATCGTGCAGCGAAAACATTTTTGTCTTTATACCGTAATTATTCAGCAACAACTGTGAATGTCTAGTATCCTCAGCACCGATATAATCAACATTTTTCAGTACTTCAACAGCTCTTAAAGTTATATCTGATAAATTACCTATCGGAGTAGGAACAATATAAAGAGCGCTTTCGATTGCATTATCCATATCTATTCAGATCCTTAAACATAAAACAAACTACAAACTATAGTAAACCAAATCAAAAATAATTTCTCTTCTTTTGAAAAAGATCTTTCTCAGAATATTTCACACAAGCAAAAAAATATCAAGACTAAATCAAATATGATAAAATACGCCAAAAGTTTAAGTTGAAAAAATAATTGGGAATATCTTAAATGAAACTTAATTTGAAGTTATCCGTATTTGTGCTGGTGGCCAGTATTTTAACTGGTTGTGCGTCAACCGGCATGTCTGATTCCGCTAAAGAAGCATTGGAAAGTGGTACTCTTACAGCGTTTAGTCCGATTACCCATTCATCCGACTGGTATAAATCAATTATTGACAACGCTTCCGAAAAGGAACACTTTGATTACTCTATATTAATTGCCCGCAGTTATATTAAAGAGAAAAATTTTGAAAAAGCAAAAATCTGGCTGGATCATGCAAAGAAAATTTCTTTCACCCAGCTACAGGAATCAAAAATTCATATAGCTACAGCATCATTACTTTACGAACAATCCCAGTTTGCAAACGCATTAAATGAGTTGCAAAAAGTTAATTCATTACTTTCCTTATCCAACAGGGAGTGTGCCAATTACTACGTAATTCTGGCCAACACACAAAAAAGACTGGGCAAAACCGAAGATGCATATCACAGCTACATATCTCTTAATCACTATCTGACAGATACGAGTTCAAATGCATTCAAGAAAAATCAGGAAGCAATCATTTCAATTCTGCTGACTCAGAGTGTGAATAAACTTCATGAATTAAAGAATAATGCTACAAGTCAGGAGGAACTTGGTTATCTTGATTTCGCAATCAACCATGTTTCGGCAGATCCTTCACAATACGCCGCGCTTGATGCGGCATGGCTGAATAACTATCCTGATCACCCTGCAAGAACACTGATTGATTCCGATACTTTAAAATCATTTAAACCAAATAGAAATATTGTTGCAAACGTAAGTGGGAACATCAATCAGATAGCTGTGTTAATGCCGTTATCAGGAAAGCTTGCAAACTATGGGGACGCTTTCAGACACGGTATAATGATGGCGCAAAGAGAACAGGGATTATCCAGCAACATCAAATTCTACGATGTTAACGGTCTTGATGCCAGATCTGTTTACGATCAGGCTGTAAACGAGGGGGCTCAATTCATAATCGGACCTTTAACGAAAGATGATGTAAGTAAAATCATTACTACCGGCATTTCCGTTCCTACCCTTGCAATTAATTCATTTGATCATGTATCAACTGATAACGCATTTTTCTTTGCTGTTACTCCTGAAAATGAAGGTGCGCAGGCTGCTCAGAAAATATATTATGACGGAAAGCGCGTACCGCTGCTTATAATTCCTGATACGGACAAGGGGAACAGAATCATTACAGGATTCCAGCAGAAGTGGTTCGAAAACAATGAGTACGGGAAGCTTACGATTAAACGTTACAAGAACAAGAGCGAAGTAACCAAGGCAATAGAAGAGGGAATGGAAGATCAGAGTGTCGATGCCGTGTATATTTGCGGTACAGCACTGGAAGCATCTCTAATTAAAACCCAGATGCAGGTTACTTATCCTAGTGATTATCGCGATTTTTACATAACAAACAATTCAAATCCGGGGAATCTGAAAGCATCTGTTACCAAAAACATGAAAGGAATGTTCCTTGGTGATATGCCATGGCTGCTCGAAGATTCAGAGTTAAAAAACTCTATCAAAGAGAGTCTTGACGTTTCAAATATGAACACACTGATTTTCTTTGCTTTGGGTTACGATTCAATAACCATTGTCCCTAATATGAAATCAATGATTGATAACGATATTCCATTAAATGGTTTAACAGGACGTTTAACAGTCAACAAACAGGGAAAGGTTGTAATAGAAAACTCCTGGGTGGAAATCAACTAAAAACAAAATTCTTGTAAAAGGAGCAGCACAATTGATTGCCGACGAAGAATACATTGAAACAGAATTGACTTCCAAGTTGAATATGTCTGTGGAATATTTTAACGGCGTACTGTACGAACAAATTCCTCTCATTGTTCAGACACTGTATTCGTGCATATATATGAAAAGCAAGGTAATTGTATGTGCAACAGGAGATTATATCCAGCCAAGTATCGGGTTTGTTCAGGATTTAAACCAGATAGCAGTACCTGATACGGGAGCCGTGGCAGCTGTTTCTCTCAACAGTGATATACGGATGATTACCTACTTTCAAATGCAGGAAGGCCTGTCAACATATAAATTTTCAGGACAGTTTGAATCTGTTGTCAAGGAACAGGATTTACTTTTTGTAATCCCCAGCAACAGTTCAAATCCTGAACTTTTATCATCTTTGGAAAATTTAATCAAAGCCGCAAAAGATCAGAATATAATGATCATCATGCTGAGCTGTAATCAAAATGACGGACAGCTGACAAAGTACCTTTCTGAAGATAATGATATATACCTGCAAATCGGCGACGGTAGTGATTACGTATCAAGCATACAAATACTGATAACATTACAGTCAATATTAAGTAATTTTAAAGAATTTAAAAATAACAATTAAGAAGGATTTTAATTTTATGAAATCAACTGCAATATTAGTTTCATTAGCATTATCCTCTTCATTCCTCCTGTCAGGATGCATTACGGCACTGGTAGCCGGCGGGGCTGCTGCGACTGCCGTAGGCGTGGCAAACGTAACAGGAGATCGCCGCACGTTCGGCTCTCAATTTGATGATGAAATGATTGAATCTGTTGCAAAAACCGAAATTGAAAACATTGATAAAATCGGCTATGAAAACAGCCATTTGGGAGCAACATCAATCGACGGGTACTTATTGGTTCACGGTCAAACACCATCTCAGCTGATTAAAGACGGAATTCCTAAAACATGTTTAAAAATCAAAGGTGTTAAAAAGGTTCATAATGCTGTAACAGTTGAAGATAACATCAGCATTTCTCAACGCAGCAAGGATACCTGGATAACATCAAAAGTTAAAAGCAAATTACTGACAGCTTCCAATATCAGTTCCAACAGATTCAAGGTTGTTACCGAAAACGGAGTTGTTTATCTGATGGGTCTTGTTACACCTTCCGAAGGAAATAAAGCAGCACAGATAGCTGCAGATACCGATGGTGTTGTAAAAGTAATTAAACTGTACCAATACATAAAAGACGATAAAATTATCAACCAGGAAGTAGACGTGAATTCCTACAACAGACCTGCATCCGATACTGCAAATGTACCATCACAGGAAGTATTATCGTCTGATACGATAGAAGTTACCGATTTGTAAACACTTTGTTACCGGGATTTAAGACTAGAAATTAAAAGGCATGAATTATAAAATTCATGCCTTTACTTATCATATCAAGCTTGTATACGAAAATTACAGTTTTTCTAACAAACCATAAAGCATAGGCCAAAATCTATTCTGATCAATTTCCTGAATGATGCTGGCCGGCTGAGTACCGGTTGGAGCATTATCTTTAATGTAAGGAACTGTTTTACCGTATTCTGCATTATTCTCAGTTAAACAATCAATATATGCATATCTTGTAGATGTAATTAAAGAAGGATCAATAATAACAGCAGAAACTATAATATCCCATACAAACCATGAGAAATTCTTATTTTCATTCTTTGCAAACTGCTGGGCAAAAAATGCTTTATCAAAAAGTTCAAGCAGTGCCTTATTTTTAATGCTTTCTCTAATTTTCAGATAGCGATCTCTTGTCATGATGGTCTTATCAGTAACATCAAGCGCAACTATAGTAGTATTATCAAACGGAGCTTTGAAGGCAATTTTAGTAGATTCAGGATCTAACCAGATATTGAATTCAGCAGCTTCATCTGCATTACCTTTAACCCAGAATGCACCACCCATATAAACAATTTCATCCACCAGCTTCACAAATTCAGGATCTTTTTTGATTGCCTCTGCAATATTGGTGGTCGGGCCGATCGCCGCAATGGTAACCTCATGAGGATATTTATGTACCATTTCAATCAAATAATCAACACCGTCGGTTCTAACATCAACCTTTGGAGCTTCTTCCTTGTATGTATTTTTGTAAGCATCCTGCCAGCTTTTTGGATTTTCAGTCTCAGCTGCACCGATATAACCGGCCATTACATCGCCGTATGTGGCAAGTTCTTTCTTTAATATTTCTTTCGAAAAACCGCCGGCTTTACGGTTAGGATATTGAGAACCGATTGCAAGAGTAGGTGCAGAATCAAGCTTATTGATGGCTTTTAACTGGCGAACCAGATACGCCATACCATCATTGGCCCAGGTGTTGCCGGTTACAGTTACAACCCCCAACAAATCAATCTTTGGATTTTCCATTAACATTAACATTGCAACGCCGTCATCAAACATCTCAACCATATCAGTATCAAGAATTACTTTCTTGGCATTTTGTGTTTCTTTTTGTTCAGATGCAACTGCACTTCCCGACAATGCAAAAAAAACAATACCGCCGGCAACAACAGCAAGAATTTTTTTCATTAAAGAACAAGTCATTTTTTATCCCTATAATCTCACAAATAAAAAAATAAAGGCATGACCTGACAACCAAATCATGCCCCATAATTTTAACAGAAAACAACTGCTAAATTATTTGAAGAAGCTTAGAATTTCATCAACAGTTTTCTTCGCATCACCAAAACACATAGAAGTGTTTTCCTTGAAGAACAACGGATTTTGAACACCGGCATAACCAGCATTCATACTACGCTTAAACACAATAACATTTGAAGCCTTCCAAACTTCCAGAACCGGCATACCGGCAATCGGGCTGCTTGGATTTTCTGTTGCAGCAGGGTTAACGGTATCGTTGGCACCGATAACCAGTACTGTATCAGTATTTTCGAAATCATCATTGATTTCATCCATTTCCAATACAATATCATAAGGAACTTTTGCTTCAGCCAATAATACATTCATGTGACCTGGCAAACGTCCGGCTACAGGGTGAATACCAAAGCGTACATTAACACCCATAGCTCTTAACTTGGCTGTCAATTCAGCAACAGGATATTGAGCCTGAGCAACGGCCATACCATAACCCGGGGTGATAATTACAGAGCTTGAACCCTTTAGCATTTCAGCAACATCTTCTGCCTTAACCTCATGAATTTCACCCTGTTCTTCATCATCTGCAGCAACCTGGGTATTACCGAAGCCGCCTGCGATAACAGAAATGAATGAACGATTCATGGCCTTACACATAATGTAAGAAAGAATAGCACCTGAAGAACCTACCAACGCACCTGTTACAATCAGCAGATCGTTAGATAACATGAAACCAGCAGCAGCTGCAGCCCAACCTGAATATGAATTCAGCATTGAAATAACAACCGGCATATCAGCACCACCGATAGACATTACCAGATGAACACCGAATATGAATGCGATTAAAGTCATTACCAACAACGCAATTGTTCCAACAATCGGAGAATTGGTGATCAAGAATAAAACAAATAATGCAGCAGACAGCAATAAAGCAAGTAAATTCCAATAATGCTTGAACGGAATATTCAGTGCCTTTGACTTGATAATTCCTCTCAATTTACCGAATGCAATGATGGAACCGGTAAATGTTACAGCACCAATGAAAATACCAAGGAAGATTTCACATAATTCAACAATTTTGGTTCTTGCTTCATCAACACTTTCTACAGCAGCTTCATCAGAAGTCGCATTGTGAACTACCGCAATACCGTTGTTGTATTCTGCAACATACTGGTTGATTAAATTGTTACATCCTTTTGCATTGAACATTTTAGCCTGTGCCAAAACGTTACATAACGGATAACCTTCATTACTGCCGGTTGCTGTTGTTGCAACTGTTTCAGTTTCTGCAGCCGGTAATTCAATGCTCTCAGCATTAACAAAATTGATATAGGTACAGAAACCTACCAGCACAGCAGCAAAACCTACAAAGCTATGCAACATAGCAATAAGTTCAGGCATACCAGTCATTTCTACTTTCAATGCCAAACGAACACCGATCAAAGCACCGATAATCATTGCAACTACAATCAGTCCGAAACCAACTGCAGTAAAGTGAGGTCCGAAAATTGTTGCAATCAAGGCAATGATCATACCGATAATGCCTGATAAGTTACCTCTCTTCGCAGTTTCTTGCTTTGACAAGCCTGCTAATGCAAGAATGAACAATACTGCTGAAATAATATAAGCAGCTGTTACTAAACCTTGTGACATTTATTTATCTCCTAACCCTTCTTAAACATCTTAAGCATACGTTGTGTTACAGTAAAACCACCAAAGATGTTAATAGAAGCTATAGTAATTGCTATAAATGAAAGAACATCTATTAGTACGTTGGTACCAAACATCTGTAGAATAGAACCTACCACGATAATACCGGAAATAGCATTAGTTACAGACATCAGAGGAGTATGCAATGAATGTGTTACATTCCAAACCACATAGTAACCTACTACGCATGCTAATGCGAACACTGTAAAGTGTGATAAGAATTCCGATGGTGAAAAATGAGCAATCAAAGCAAACAATGCAGCAAATACAAATGCCAACACCCATTTTAATTTGCTTGGCTTAGCTTCAACAGTCTCTTCTTTCTTAACCGCTTCCACTTTCTTAGCCGGAGCAGCAGAAACACTGATCTTTGGAGGCGGGAATGTTACTTCACCGTCTTTAACTACAGTCATGTTGCGCAAAACAACATCATCGAAGTTAACATCAATATTTCCATCTTTTTCCTTAGACAGCAACTTGGATAAGTTAACCAGGTTGGTAGAATATAATTGGGAAGACTGGGTTGGTAAACGGGCCGGCAAATCAGTATAACCCAACACCTTAACACCGTTAGGAGTTGTAACAATCTTGCCTGCTTCCGTGTATTCGCAGTTACCGCCTGTTGCAGCAGCCAAATCTACAATTACTGATCCGCTCTTCATGGAATCAACCATTTCCTTGGTAACCAATCTTGGAGCTTTCTTACCAGGAATTGCAGCGGTGGTAATGATAATATCAACTTCTTTTGCCTGTTGAGCAAACAATTCCATTTCAGCTTTGATAAATTCTTCACTCATTACCTTTGCGTAACCATCAGATGAAGAACCATCTTCTTTATCCTTAAAGTTTAACTTCAAGAATTCACCGCCCATGGAAGCAATCTGTTCAGCAACTTCTAAACGAGTATCAAAAGCACGAACAATAGCACCTAAAGAGTGAGCTGCTCCGATTGCAGCCAAACCAGCAACACCGGCACCGATTACTAATACTTTTGCAGGAGGAACCTTACCAGCAGCGGTAATCTGACCGGTAAAGAAACGACCGAAGTTATGTGCAGCTTCGATAACGGCACGATAACCGGAAATATTAGCCATTGATGACAAAGCATCCATTGATTGTGCACGAGAAATACGTGGCACCATATCCATAGCTAAAACTGTAATCTTCTTTTCAGATAATTTCTTAACCAAATCTGGGTTTTGTGCAGGCCACAAATAACTAACTAATGTAGTACCCTCTTTGATTTTTGCAATTTCTGCATTAGATGGAGCATTTACTTTGTAAATTAATGGAGAATCCCAAACTTGAGAACCGGTTACAATCTTTGCACCAGCTTCAGTGTAAGCATTATCTGCAAAACTTGCTGCTTCACCGGCACCTGATTCAACTGCAACCTCAAAGCCCAATTTGAGTAATTGCTTAACGGTAACTGGAGTTGCAGCAACTCTGGTTTCACCGCTAAGACTTTCTCTAGGTATACCTATTAACATGTCTATATCCTAATAGCTTTAAAGCCTAACTAAAACAATAATGTTTTCCTCAAATATTAAAGTGCATATTTTATGCACTCACTCAGTGTGCTATTTTACCAAAATTGTTACGTAGATCAAAATAAATATGAAATAATCCATTTTAAACCTAATAAATTTAAGAAGTTTTATGCTAAAACAAGAAAATATTAATTTATGTTTTTTATTACAAATAGGATACTGAAATGAATCCGGCAATTGAAAATCTGATAACCAGAAGAAGTATAAGAAAATTTAAAAGCGATCCTGTACCAAAAGATTTAATCAGACAGATTATAGAAGCAGGATTGTACGCACCAAGCGGAAGGAATTATCAATCAACAATAATAATCGCGGTCACCAATCAGGAATTAAGAAATAAAATTTCAAAAATCAACTGCAGGATTGGCGGATGGAAGGATGATTTTGATCCTTTTTACGGAGCTCCGGTAATACTGATTGTCCTGGCCAACAGAGAATATCCAAACTACATATATGACGGAAGTTTAACCATGGGGAACATCTTGAATGCCGCACATTCTCTAGGTTTGGGATCATGCTGGATTCACCGCGCAAAGCAGGAATTTGATATGCCTGAATTTCAGGAAATTCTAAGGTCGCTTAGCATTGAGGGCAACTTTGAGGGCATTGGACACTGCGCTTTGGGATACGCCGACGAAAAACTTCCTTCACCGCCAAGGAGAAAGGAAAACAGGGTGTTTTATTTGGACTGAAACCGATAATTTTTCAGTTGCAAAAATCCAAAGTTTCAACAACCCTGGATTTTATCAGTTAATTGGAAATCCACATGCCGATTCTGGGCTCTATATTACCGTAAAACTTGAAAGGTATTGAAACTGTGGAAATACCATTGTTACGTTGCACGGCAAAATGCAGATGAGGTCCTGACGTATAACCGGTATTTCCCGATTCTGCTATTTGATCTCCTCCGTTTACATAATCACCCAATCGAACCTTCTGAGAGTTAGGATTGAGGTGAACATATACCGTCATTGTGCCATCAGAATGCCTCAATCTTATGTAATTTGCCTTGCCGTGAGCCGCAGGGTCCAATCCGGCTTTGGTAAAATGCATCTTCATATCAACAACCTTTCCGGCTCTTGCCGCATAAATAGGAGTTCCTATCGGCATTGCCACATCAATAGCATAGAAATTCTTCGGTCCCCTGTGCGAATATGTACCGCCATTAGCCTGAGAAACTCTGAACTTTCCTCTGAACGGAATCTGCAGCTCTCCTGTATCTGATTTTTCGATGGATGTAGGAGTACCGATGGAAAACTGTCTTGTTAATGAAAAATCCGCAGAAGGATCAAATGAATATATATGACCAAGACTTTGTGTACTGTTGGCTTCCACCGTAAAAATCTCATTAAATTTAATATCAGTCTCCACCGCGCTTTCATTGGATACCTTTAAAATAACAGAAATGGGTGAATACAGTTGATTTTCAATCATAACCTCCTGCGTCAGAGAGTTATATGACAGCAGCACCTCATCTTCATGATCCTCATCAAGATCTTCGTATTCTGAAATAGCATAGCCATCCTCTTCCGCGTCCTCGGTTGAATCCGTAAAATGGGTTATTCCCTCGGAATCAGTATAAAAATAAACTTTGGCAGTACATATATTAAAAACAACGTATACAGTCGAAATTAATAAAGTTTTAAGCAAAACATTCATAATCTTATCGTTCAAAATCCTCTGCATGATACGGACGATTACTCAAATTTATAATATTACGTTTATTATTTTTACCGGAAGCTGGTCTATCTCCTGAATTATTATTCATTTCACGATTAGGAATTTGATTTTGCTCCGTCATATTCTGTTGATTTATAAATCTCCGATTATGACGTTCATCATACTTGGGCATCTGATAATTATCATTCGATACATTCGGATTATTTCTTATATTATCCTGATATACATTGTTATTTCCTCTGGATACAGGACGTCTCTGATCTTCAAAACGTTGTGAATCGCTATTTTTGTCTATCGTGATAACCTGGCTTCGATCCTGAATATTTCCCAATGAATTATTATCAAAGTAAACAGTATCCTGATCGTCACCGCTCTGATTAAATCCGTTATTGTTCTGATAATCATCTTCATAACTTTCATTATTGGAGAAATCATTTGCCCCTGACAAACCGTCATTGTAAGAATCATTATTATATTGTCTGCCGTCATCATTGCCGCGACGATTATTTTGTCTTTCATTGTAACGGGAAGAATCATCATAATTTTCCACTGGACGCTCAATAATATCTTCATATTCGTATTCCCCCGATGACGAGGTGGTTCCGCCGCTTGGCGTTGGACCGAAATGAGTAATACCTTCCTCATCTACATACCAGTATACTGTACCTGCATAAACCTCTGATGATAATAAAATGATAGTTAAACCAGAAAACAACTTTGCCAATATTGAACTCATAATCTGTTCTCCATAATAACTGCATCCTCTTTTTCCAAAGAAGCTGTTCTATAATAATTTTTGCGGATAGCAATCTGTTTATAGTTAAGTTTATCATATAAATGTCTGGCAGACGCGTTTGAAATTCTCACTTCCAAAAGAGAGCGACTGATACCATGACCGGTTATTTCCTTTATGTATCTGTTCAGCAGCAAACCGCCGATACCCTTGTTCTGATGGACAGGCATAACTGCTAAATCATGTATATTTGATTCACCTGCAATTTCATCAAATATAATAAATCCGCACAGCTGTTCACCGTCAAACGCACCCAACACCGTATAATACGGATATTTAAATACTTCCTCTATTGCATTCAGCGTCCATGGGAAACTCTGAGCTTTCTGCTCTATATCAAATATCTGACGGGAATAACCGCAATCCAGTTTTTTTATAAACATGCATTGTTCCCTATGAATTCAATATCAGTTCACAAAGACCGCGCCACAGCATCTTTTTACCCTTGACCCTTATAACATGGTTTGCAGCAATGGGTGAATCATCCAATAATATTACGTGGTCAGAAACCTTTATTTTATGTCTTTCGGTAACTTTGAATTCAATCATTGGAAAAGCTGTTCTTAAATCATCAATCCATTTCGGGAACTGCTCAAGAAAATAAACAACACTGCGTATATCATCATCGGCGATCTCGTTAAATCCGGGCTCATCCCATCCTTCTATTTCAAATGAAAAAACTGAATTTTCATTATTGCTTGCTGCAACGCGGCTGCGTTCATCAGTCCCGATCAGTACAGCCGATAAATCATTATTATTTTTTGATAAAACAGGCTCTTTAACAACTTTGATAAACCTGTCAATTTCAAGGTTTTCAGCACTGTTTTCTTCAAATTTTACAAACTCTATACGGTTAAGAAATCTTGATTCATGATTTAAATATAAAAAAGTATTCAGGAAGCTCATCAAAATCTCTCTACTTATCACGCAAAAAACATATAACCAAGCACTATTGATGCAATCATGGACGCGCAATCTGCACATAAACCGCAAAATATTGCATGGCGCACTTTTACAATTCCCACAGAACCGAAATAGACCGCCAAAACATAAAACGTGGTTTCTGTCGATCCCTGCATAATGGAAGCAATATGTCCCTGTAATGAATCCGCTCCAAACGTCTGCATTACATCTATCATCATCGCACGGGCTCCGGAACCAGAAAGCGGCTTAATGATGGAAACCGGCAACGCATCAACAAAACGAATATCAGAAAAAAACAAATTACTTATATATTTAATACCATCTATTATAACATCAAGCACACCCGAACTTCGAAACAAAGCAATGGCAAACAGCATTGCCACCAGATACGGAAGAATATCAATTGAAACTTTGAAACCATCTTTTGCACCAGTTATAAAGGAATCAAATACATTTACTTTTTTTATCATTGCCCAGATAAAAATAGCTGCTATTAAAATTAAAAGGACGAGATTTCCGGCTATTGTTGACTGCTCTGTAAGTCTGCTGCCGGCCCAGATTCCCCAGCAGACAATAGAACCTACAAATGAAATGAACAATAAAAAGAGCACAAGAACAGGAATTCTGAGCAATGGGATCTTCTGCACAAAGGCTGTAACAATGAAACCGGCCAAAGTAGAACAGCTTGTTGCCAAAAGAAGCGGTATAAACACATCTGTAGGATTTGCCGCCCCCATCTGCATCCGATACATAAAAATTGAAACGGGAAACAATGTAATAGCGGAGGTATTTATAACAAGAAACATTATTTGCGCATCGGAAGCAACTGTTTTATTCGGATTTAATTCCTGCAAATCCTTCATGGCTTTAATACCCATTGGTGTAGCAGCATTATCCAGTCCAAGCATGTTTGCTGCAATATTCATAGTAATCGAACTTATTGCCTTATGATCGGCAGGAACGGATGGCATGATAATTTTAAATATCGGTGATAATATTCTAGCTAGAATGTTGATCAGTCCGGATGCCTGAGTAATTTGGGCTATACCCATCCATAAACAGAGCAGTCCTGACAAACCGATAGCGATTTTAACCGATGTTTCGGCAGAACCGAACATTGCCGTAACCATATCATTTACGGAATTGTGCCCAAACATTAAATTAATACAGGAGCCCAATATAGCAACAATAATTAAACCAGACCAGATTAAATTAAACATTTCTACAACAATAAACTGAAAATTAGATTCTTAGACTCTAATAATATATTGATTTAATTTTATTTCAAGTTTAACAGACCATTAAAACCAGGTTAATTTATGCAGTTCCAAAATTTCTGAGATTATTCTCTTTCCAAATATGATGAAGTCGAAGGAATATTCCTGTCATTCAGCGTATGTTTCAGTTTTGATACAAAACCATCAACAAAATTTTCCTTTCGCAAATATTCCTGGGCAACAATAAGTCCCCTTCCATCAAGTTCCATAATCATAGATGATATGATTGGAGTGCCGTTTTCCTCGTGATAACGCATTTCCCAATGGTCAGTGCGATCAACAATGTGTCCGTTACCCTTTTTTTTCTTATATGAGTATTCAAAGACAACCGTAAAATAATCTGCATTTTTTTCACTTACATCATACTTTACCGTTACATCATGTTCAGTCATATTTTCCAGTTTGACTTTACCTCTTTTAAAATGCATCTTTTCACGGGGATAGTCATCATACCGGACTGAAGATATCCAGGTTCCTTCAAGTTTATTATCGACAGGATCTACCGGATACGCACCTTGTACCAAAGAAAAAACAACGCTAAATATTGTTGATATAAACATTATTAACACCCCATAACGAAAAGACCCTAAATTAAATATAATTCAGGGCCGTCAATAAAATATTACTGTTTGTTATTATTGCTATTTCTTGGCATTACCAACAAATACAACCATAACTTTATCGTCACCCTTCTGACGAACAAACGCATAGTACGGACTCTTCTTATTGCTAATCATAGTATGAGTACCTGCAGCAACAGCAGGGTGAACCAATCTGAATTTATTCAGTTTACTCCAATGCTGATACAAATCCTTATATTCAGGTTTTGACAAATCACCCCAGTTCATGTCAGATCTCCATGCCTGATCGGAAACACCGCCATCCGGCATAATTTCTCTTCCCGATTCATCACCATAGTAAATCTGCACTTGTCCAGGCAACATCAATAAAGCATTGGCAGCACGCTTCTGCAATGAGAAATCCTGGAAATCAGACCAGAAAGTCTTGGTATCATGAGATGAAATATAACTCAAAGCATTAAAATTGGAATTTTTCGGATCATTGATCAATTTTGCATAGTTATTATAGGTAACTTCCGCATCGGCCATGCACTGAGCCAAATCAAAAGCTCTCCTCTGATAGTCAAAATTAATCAATGAATCAAATCCGTTGTTGTAATACAGATCATCTTTGGACAAACCATGATCCCAAACCTCACCAACCATGAAGAAATCATTGTTATCGATAACTTCGGAAGGATGATCCTTTTTCCATTCTTTGAACGCCTTTGAAGCAGATTCGTTCAACTTCTTCCAGCCTTCAGCCTGAATATGTTTTACAGTGTCGCAACGGAATCCGTCAATACCGAAATTTCTTACCCAGTATGTATGCCAACTAACCAAATAATCTAAAACGGTAGCATCTTTTAACTCAACTGCTCTTGTATCTTTTTTATTCTTCAAGAATTTAGGCAAGGAAACCTTTGCAGTTGATTCAGTCATAAAATCAGGCAATCCTGCTACACCCATGTTCTGATCATCAACACCAGGTTCCTGATGATGAGGGAATCCAGCTCTTACCCACTTATTGCCCCACCAATCAAGCCATCCATTGCTGTTATAATCAATAAACTGGGAATAAGCCTGCCAGTTAGCAAATCCCTTAGGCTTATAATCTGCCCAACGAGCAGGTAATTCACCTGTATTCTTTGTTACACTGGTAATACCGAAGTCCTGTAAATCAGCCAAAGTAGCATATCCTGGATGGTTCATTACGGTATCAACAAGTAACCTGATACCCCTCTTATGGCATTCTTTAACCAGCTGACGTAAATCTTCATCAGTACCGTAGTTTGGATCTATACGGGTAAAATCTGCAGCCCAGTAACCATGATATGCATAGAACGGAAACGAATGACTTTCGTCACCACCGTTAATGTAGCCATGAGCCTGCTCCACCATAGGGTTAATCCAGATAGCATTAATGCCTAACTCCTTTAAGTAGTCTAATTTTTTAATGATACCCTGGAAATCACCGCCATGGAATGTACCGATCTCATCCTTGCCGTCATTCATTCTTCCAAATGAATGATCGTTATTTTTATTGCCGTTATAGAATCTATCCGTCAACAGAAAATATACAACGGCATTATCCCAGGTGAACGGCTTTGGTTTCTGCACTGTATCAGCTTTTTCTAACAGCACCAGACCCTCAGATGCGGGACTTGGAGTTACCTTAACTTTACCTCCTGTAACTTTAACCGTATTTCCGGTATATGCATCTCTTAAAAGAGTACCATTAGGCCACTGTCCCTTAACATCAACTGTTACTGTACCGCCTTTATATTGAATACAGTTCGCTACCGGAACCTGCCTCTTAACCTTTACTCCCTCTGTTGTAGCCCTCAATACTTTGATGGAAGGTTGTTTTTCATTAAAAATGCTCAAGCTGAATTTGTATGTACCTGGTAATAAAATTTTCATATTAAAAGTTTTATTACCGGCACAATTAGATAAAGGAGTTGTCGTCCCAAACTTCAATTTCCCATCAGCTGAATTAATTACATAGGAGGCATCACAGGATCTGGTTTTATCACCAAATGCAATCTTATGTTCACCTTTGCTTAATTCAACCGAAGCTTCAAACATATAAGCCAAATCTTTTGACTTTGTAAACAAAGCTGAATCAACCAATTTGCCGTCTACATACACATAAACCGGTTTTTTCAGTTCGTAATTAGCGGCATTAGATTCCATTACAGGCACGAAGCAGGTTGCAGTTGCAATAGAAATTGCAAGCGCTAAGGATTTAATTTTTATCATATTTTTTACACCAAATATTTATATATCAATAAGTTAATTCATCACATTATATATAAATATGATTTTTCTATATGTGACGCTATACTAAAAATCCCAAATAAAACCTTGAAAATTTTAATATATTATCGGTTACTTTTATTACATAGATTAGATACATGATATAATGCACACAATTTTGAATTATTACCGATTTCTTAAGACAATGTTATTACGAACAAATTTACTATTTTTTTCTCTATTGTTAAGTTTTTCATGTTTTGCAGCAGGCAAAGACGGAGTTACTCAAACTTCACAGTTAGTAAATGAAAATCACCAAAAAGTTGTTATGACACGGTGGATCAAAAAAAATCTCCCGCATTATCCTAATTTAATTAGCACCGATGGCAATCAGAGTAAATATAAATCAGGAAAATTAACAAATCCGTTACTGGTATATGCACATAACAAAAGTTCAATTCCACACAAATATAAGGCAAAATGGAAAGTAACAAGTACCAAAAGTACCATCATTACAGAAGCAAAAATTTTAAATAATAATGCAGGAACAAAAATTAACTCAATTCCGATCTACAATCCTTATGCCAATATTGAACATTCAAGCAGAAGAATTGACTTGGTGTTGGTAAAAAAATCTCAACACCGAATGGAATTAATCAAGGACAATAAGGTTTTTAAGTTCTACCATATTGCTTTAGGTAAAAATCCTGTGGGAGCAAAGCAGCACCGCAGTGATAATCGTACACCGGAAGGTAAATATATATTGGATTACAAAAAACCATATTCCCAGTACCATTTGGCAGTCCATATTTCGTATCCTAATCAGGAAGATCTCAAGAGGGCAAAAAAAAATAAGGTTGACCCCGGAGGTCTGATCTTTATACATGGACAACCAAATCAGTTGGGAAGAGAAGACGATGATCAAGATGACGGAAACATTAACTTCGACAAATTTATACAGCCATCAAACTGGACCAATGGCTGCATTGCTCTAATCAATAGCGATATGCACGAATTCTATAATATTGTTGAAGCAGGAACACCTATTGAAATATTACCTTAAATTCACTCAATGATTTTCAAAATGTTCTTTGATTTAGGATTTTCATTTCCTTCCGTTTGCTGCTGAATCTGATCAGGTTCAGGAGCATTTCGTTCCTGATTTTCTTCAGATATAGAAATTGAATGCTGTTTTATCCACTCCAGATAATACTGTTCCTGAGGAAAATCCATACCGAATTTCAGAGGCTGACTATAAATTGAAAGAACAGCGGAAAAAGGAATTTCCAACTCATGCACTATTCCGCGAAATCTGGTTTTAAAAGATATTATATCTCCATGAACTTTGAAGTCTTGAATAGCTTGCGGAGATATATTAAATACTATTGTACTGTCCTGCGGAGATATATACTCATTGCATGTGCTCGGAATACTAAGCAGCGGAACTGTGGTGTCCACCTGTATGAATATGTGAAACGGATTATTATCAATCATCCACTGATAATAACAATCAAACAAGTATGGTCTTAGCGGTTTAGTATATGTAGCCATTATTTAGCTAATCCTTCAAGCGCTATATTTCTTTGATTTATTTCATCATTTGTCAGAGATTCTCTGAAAGAAGAACGTTCGAAAACCAGATTCTGATATCTTTTCCAATCCTTAGCAACATTTCCTTCCAATACTACACCTAACTCAGGAAGACGCCATAAAATAGGTGCAACGTAACAGTCAAACAATGAAAATTCATCACTTAAAAAATACTGGAATGAAGATACAGCCTCCGTATTGGAAAGCAAAGTATCAGCCAGTTCCTTCTTTAGTCTCATATCACCAGGATTTGCAATAATTGCCTCAACCTGAGAATACCAATCTTTAACAATTCGGTATAAAAACAATCTAGTATGCGCACGCTGAACAGGAAATACATCCATTAATGGAGGATGCGGAAAACGTTCATCTAAATATTCAAGAATAATGGCAGAATTATATAACACTAACTCGCGATCAACCAAAGTAGGCAATACCCCATATGGATTATAATCAAGTAATTCGATGCATTCTTTATTTGGCTCTACTTCCACAAGATCGTATTGAACTCCCTTCTCTGCTAAAACTATTCTAACCTGGTGACTATAAATATTGTTAGAATGCGAAAACAAGGTCATAGTAGATCTTCGGCTAGCTGTGTTGCTCATTTTGCTCCTCAAATAAAAAAACAAATTTAGTTAATTATTATTCTCCATAAAGTAACACGTTTGACAAAATAGATGTGTATGTACTATCACATATTACGAAAATCAAATAATAAAATTTTTCACATCAAAGCCAAGTCGGAACTGTTCAATACAACCGAATAAGTAGCTGCATAAACTTAATCATTTTTAATCATTTAATTTATCTTTTCTACCAATGTACAAATAAAAAAACCCGGCAAAATACCGAGTTTCATAATAAAAAAATAAAGATAAAATTAACGCTTTGAGTACTGTGGACGTTTACGAGCTTTATGTAAACCAACCTTTTTACGTTCAACGCAACGTGAATCGCGAGTTACGAAACCTGCTTTACGTAATTCTGGTTTTAAGCTTTCATCATACTGCATCAAAGCACGAGTAATACCTAAACGGATAGCTCCAGCTTGACCTGAAATTCCACCGCCAACAACAGTGATATAAAAATCAAATTTTTCAGTCATTTTTAACAGTTCAAGAGGTTGACGAACAATCATACTTGAAGTTTCACGACCAAAATAAGTATCTAACTCTTTGTTGTTAACAACGATCTTACCTGTACCTTCTTTTGCGAAGACACGAGCAGTAGAACTTTTACGACGACCAGTACCATAGTATTGTGTAATTGCCATTTCAATGTCTCCTAAATTAAATGTCTAATACTTTTGGTTGTTGTGCAGCATGATCATGACTAGCACCTGCATAAACCTTCAATTTCTTGAACATTGCGCGACCTAATGGTCCCTTTGGCAACATACCGTGTACTGCTGACTCAATAACCTTCTCTGGTTTGGTAGCAATTAATTCTTTAAAGGATAAAGATTTAATTCCACCAGGGAAACCTGAGTGAGAATGGTACATTTTATCATTTACTTTGTTACCAGTTACAACTACCTTTTCAGCATTGATCACGATAATGTAATCACCTGTGTCCATAAATGGAGTGTATTCTGGTTTGTGTTTACCACGTAAGCGTGTAGCAACTTCAGTTGCCAAACGACCTAAAGTTTTACCTTCAGCATCTACTACATACCAATCACGTTTGATTGTATCTGGTTTTGCTATATAACTTTTCATTATGTCTTAATACCCATATAATTAAAAAATAGGAAAGATAATTCTTTCATCCAAACGTATCCCAAATCCCATCGAATTTGTTCTACAAAGTTGCCCTAACGAAGCAACCAAAAAAGTGGGTATGTGCATTATACATGCAAATTGATCTAAAATCACATTTTTTTTAATAAAATCACAATTTTTTAATGTAATAAGTCCTCCGCAACAGTGATCTTTAATTTTTTCTCTACACCATCCCTTAAAACCACCATATCAATTACAGAACCCGGTTTTGTCTCCGCTATTATATCCATTGCCATTTGCGCATTGAGGACATTTTGATCTTCTATGCTTATAACGATATCTCCGCTCTGCAACCCACCTTTAGCCGCAGGTCCATCAGGATCAATTCCTTGAATGATAAGACCTTTTTTTCCTCCTAAATTCATTAAATTTGCTGTAACCGGATCTATGTCTATAGTTTTGATACCAAGATATCCGCGTATAACTTTTCCATGCTTTATCAAATCATACATAATTCGTTTGGCTAACTTATATGGTACGGCAAAAGCTATATTACTGCCTGACGCAATATCATTGCTATTTTGATAAGTTCCGGAATTTATTCCAACCAATTCCCCAAGAGTGTTTATCAATGCACCGCCAGAATTACCAAAACCGATATAAGCGTCAGTCTGTAGCAAATCCTGTCTGCCATTTGAATTAGGTCCCATAGTACCAAGTCCTGATCTGCCTTTGGCGCTAATGATTCCTTGCGTAACGGTCTGACCAACATTGAAAGGGTTTCCTATTGCTAAAACAACATCACCCACATTTGAAATTCTTTTATCATTTTGCGGTATTGCTTTCAGGTTATCTGCAGTTATTTTAAGTACAGCCAAATCAGTTAATTTATCAAAACCTATTAATTCAGCATCGAGAATTCTTCCGTCCTGTAAAGCTACAATAATCTGTTGCGCATCACCCACAACGTGATAATTGGTGAGAATATATCCTTTACTGTGCATTATCACACCCGAACCTAGACTGTTTGGTTCTAAACTAACCTTACCTGTATCAGCGTTTTCCTTTAAACTTTTTGTATATACGTTTACAACAGAAGGAGCAGCCTTAACTACGGCATCATGGTAGGAATTTGGTGCTAACAGACGATTAAAAATATAAGACAACGAAAAAGTGTTATTTGTAACTGATGGAAATATGCAAATAATTACTAAAAATAGAACAATACCAACAATTATAGGCTGAAATATATATTTCAAAATTTTCATAAATAAAAATCCCTGCAGTTGACACTACAGGGACTATTTTAATATATAACAGACCTATATAGTATTTTTATCTTAAAATAATATATAAATTCATATTGCCTCTTACTATTTTAATAGCTTGCGCACCCTTTGATTCGGATAATATCTTGTTAAGATCAGCAACAGTTTCAACTGACTGACGGTTAACTCCAACTATAATATCACCCTTTTCAATTCCCAATCTGGCTACCTTGGATTTCGGATCAAGATCAACGACTTCAACTCCTTTAATCTTGCCTGTAGAATCAGCTAATTTAGCACCTTCGAACATTGAATTGATTTCTTTATTATCTGTTACAACCTTCTGCGGTTCTGATTCCTTAAGAGTAACATCCAACTGTTGCTCTTCACCATTTCTGACAATTCCCAGTTTAACAGTCTTTCCCGCACCTAAAGTAGCTATTTTAGCTCTTAATTCATTGAAAGATTTAATTTCCTTTCCATCCAATGAAATTATAATATCTCCAGGTTTAATTCCAGCTTTCTCAGCAGCAGAATCTTTCATTACCTGATTTACAAATGCACCATGATTATACTTGGAACCGAATTTTTCAGCCAAATCATGAGTCAACTCACCACCCATAATTCCCAAAAATCCACGTCTAACCTCACCATACTTGATTATCTGTTCTGTTAAGCTTTTAATCATATTGGAAGGTATAGCAAATCCAATACCTACATTACCTCCGTTTGGCGCAATAATTGCCGTGTTTATACCGATTAAGTTACCATGCAAATCAACCAAAGATCCGCCACTGTTTCCTTGGTTAATGGCGGCATCAGTCTGAATATAGTTTTCAAACTGATCAGTATTACCATCAACAGATCTGCCTAACGCAGATATAATACCATAAGTAACTGTTTGTCCAAGTCCGAAAGGATTTCCTATAGCTATCGCAAAATCACCAACTCTCAAGCGATCAGAATCTGCAAATTTTACAGCAACTAAATTTTTAGCTTCAATTTGTAACAAAGCAAAATCAGACTGAGGATCAGCACCGATTTTTTTTGCCTCAAACACACGACCATCTTGAGTTGTAATATTTATTTTTTTTGCGTCTCTCACTACATGATTGTTGGTTACAATATATCCCTTACCGGCATCTATGATAACACCTGAACCCAAAGCCCTAAATTGTTTCTCTGCTTTTTTAGAGTTTCCACCTTGACTAAAAGGATTAAATCCAAAAGGATCACCCCCAAAGAAAAAATCAAAATTATTTGGGAAGTTATTCTCTACAACAGTACTTCCTTCAACATTGATAGTAACAACAGAAGGAGTTACTTTATCTATAATTGGAGCTAATGAAGGAACAGAACCTTGAGCATTATCATATAAAGAATTTAAAAGAGGTTCTGCATCGGATGCATATGTAAAATTAGCAATGAATGCGCCACACAATGTAGCTAATGAAAACATTAAAGGTAATTTAATCATTTACAAATATCCCTTACCATAAAAATATAATTAAACTAAAATTCCATCCATGAAACTCACAGTATTAAGACAATCAAAAGGAATAAAAGTTCAATACATGTTTCTTTTGATAAAATATTGTTAGATCAGAATAATACGATATTTCTTATAAAATACAGTTGAAAATAAAAAAAGAAACTCATAGCATAACATGCAATGAGTATCTAACTAGAACAATTTAAACTTGGTAATCCTTTGGTTGCTGAACAGAATGTTCCTTGTCAGATTGAGAACTTGCATCAGTCAATCTTTCTAACGTACCTTCCTGACGAACATTGGAATCCTTGATTGATTCACTAATATCGTCAACAGTATCTCCAAACTGCTTAAACAATTTCTGATATGAATCGTCCAACTGTTTGAATAAAACCACATTCTCGGAAAAATGATGCTTCAACTTTGCTTTAAGAGTCGCTAATTCTTCTTTTGTATCACGTAATTCTTTTGCCATAGAAGACTTTGAGGCTGCGGTATATTTACCTATAAAAATGCCTATTATTAACGAAACAAAGGAAATTACAAAATAAATCATAAATACCTCCCATGAAAATAATCTTTATATAATAGTAGAGTATATGCTCAAAAATATAACTCATAAATCAGTATAGCACAATCAAGCAACCGTATTTGTTAAACAGACTAAAAATAAGAAAAAAAAATTAAAAGAAATGCTCAAAAGAAGAAAGTGGCGGAACAGAAGGGGCTCGAACCCTCGACCTCCTGCGTGACAGGCAGGCGTTCTAACCAAGCTGAACTACTGCTCCACACTCATTCAT
>CACWLF010000006.1 GCA_902761645.1 uncultured Aeromonadales bacterium
GTATGAACATTCTTTTCTGGAAAAAATTCTGGTGACAGATGTTTTATGCGTTCGTCATCTTTATCTACCTGAGTAAATTCATCGGTTAAAGAATCGTAATAAACGATCCCTCTTGTAGGTGACTTAAAAATTCCTTTTTTTCTATCTTCAGAAAGATACAAAACCTTTCCTAAATTCTCTCTGGTAACTGAAATTGAATGGTAAGGTTTCTTGGAAGAATCTTTACATTGAATCCATTTATCTTTTGGAAGATATTTACTTTCCTTGATCGCAGCACTACCAGAAATAATTTTTTGCGTTTCTGGGTCGATTTTTAGATTCTGAATTCTTAAAGTAGGCATTTTTAAACCGGTAAAAACAATAAAATGTGGTATTAAATAATACTACATTTTATCATTTTTTAAATATTTAAAAATGAAAAAGTGTTGATTTTTCCCTTTAAAATCAACACTTTTTGAATATATTTAGTAATGTAGTACTAAAATTTAGAAAATCTTAGGATAAAGTTTATGCTGATTCTGTACACTAGAACTGTTCGCAGATAAAAAAGTCTCAAAATTATTTTTTTATTATATTTCAATACGTTAAAAAATAAAATATATCACACTTCAAACAAACATAATCATCGAATTTACTTTATTTAAAACATTAAATACAATGAAAAACAACATATATTGACATAGTTTAATTGTCCATATTGTTTATTATCTCAGTAACTTAATTTATTAAAAGGAAACTTTTTTATGGTCAGATTTAATCATTCATTATTGGCAACTGCCGTAGTTTCCGCCATTCTTATTGGTTGTGGCGGAGGTTCTTCTGGTGGCAGTTCGTCAGACAGCGGTTCATCAAACACATCTTCGGAATCAACAGAGGTTAGCAGCGCTTCTCTGGGTATTCAGGTAATTGACGGTTATCTTGTTAATGTGGAAGCTTGTGTAGTAGATCATACCGATGCCGCTCTTCCTTGTGATACAGAATTTGGAAACGCAGTAAAAACAAACGATTCAGGTAAAGTTGATTTTTTACTTGAAAAAGAACAGATAGATAAATTAAAGGAACGGAAATTCGTAAAATTCAAAGTAACTGTTCCAAAGGGAACCAAAGATGTTATTTTTGGAAAAGAATCAAAAACCTCCCAGGATTATATTTTAATCGGAACCAAGTATTTTAGTTCCGATGATATAATTGCAGAATTAAGCAACGGACATTCTTTAAAGATTACTCCGTTTACGACTATGGTTGAACAGTCTCTGTTTGATACAAAGAATCATGCTACAGAGGCTCAATATAACAAGGCACTGTCGGAAATTGCAGATTCACTAGGTCTGGATGTTAAAACAATTACATCTGATTATAATGACCCTGATAAAATTGAAGATAAAAAAAATCAAAATGCACTTATAATTGGTGAAATTTTGGCACGAACCAATTATATGCCGAAATCTACGGGCAACATTTCACAGCATAAGAATAACGATGAAAAAATGATTGATAATCTTAAAAAAGATTTGGCCGCAAACGTAAAACCAATTGCTGATGAAATTATTGAAAACAGTCAGGGAACCGGCGAAATTTCAGCAGAAGATATTTCAACAAATTTATTGGACAATATCGATAAAAAAGCGGAAATTTTGAAAAATTCATTTGTTACCTTCAGCAATGGTCCAGCTGACGAATGGCGTTGCGGTGTTACCAGAGCAAACGAAGTATGGTGCTGGGGAAACAATGCCTGGAATAATTTAGGAAACGAAAAATTTACTAAAGCCAAGGAAGCAACCGGAAAATATACCGGAGAAGGCCATGACGGAGATTTAATGTTCCTGGCTGACAATTATACCGCCAAGGGTATACCTGTTTTAATCAAAAATCCAGATAAGAAAACCGAAGCCGATCCGGAATATGTAAGACTAAGCGGAGTAACACAGGTCGCAACAGGAAACGTACACGCATGTGCTCTTACTTTGGAACACGAAGTTTACTGCTGGGGCGGAAACTGGAAGGGACAACTTGGTATTGGGAATGAACTGTATAATAAAGATCACGCACAACAGTCATATGCTTCCAAGGTTGTATCCGGGAAACAGGGATTGGAGTCTGGTTACCTCGGCAATGTAACTGATATTGCAGCTGGACAAAATCATACATGCGCTCTTACAGGCGATGGAGATATCTACTGCTGGGGTGATAATACCGCGCTGGAACTGGGAGACGAATTTAAGGATGATCGGGTGCCACACATGGATAAACTTATTAACCAAAACGGTGACGATATTTCAGAATATATCCATGTCGTTACTTATCCGGTGAAAGTACCAGCTCCTAATGGAGTCAAATTCAGTAAAATGACCCACGGCGGGTACTGGGCTCACTGTGCGTTATCCACTCCAGAAACAACACCTAATCCTGATTACAATCTGTGGTGCTGGGGTAATGATATCCGTTCTTTAATCTCCGGTGATAGCGAGGTTAGTGCAGCTTACTCCAAGGAAATCAAAGATAAATGGTCCAATGTAATCTACAGAAAAAATGGTAACGAGTATTACGATCCGCACAAGTCATGGACTTGGTTCTATGTGGAAGATAACGGTGAATGGTATCCGATGTTCGGAAAAGGCATAACCAATATTGAATCATATAAAATTCTGCCACGCTATTGTGAAACAGGTGGAACTTGCATTAATGCAGGTTATTGCACACTGGGTGATGTAAGATATTTTATGACAGATGGTACAACAAAACAATACACCTGTAGCAACATTCCTTATAAAATAAGGAATGTTAAGTCAATGGAAATAACGGGATATGATTCAACACTTATGTTTACGACAACCGATAATGACAAAGTGCTTTATGAATTGTACGCTGATACAAACATGAATTATGATGAAAACCACATTATTAAAATAGGTGCATATATTCGGCAACCGATTAAAGAAGGTGATCTCATCAATGGTGACAAAATAGATAAAATTGTTGCAGGCGTAGAGAGTGTAGGAAGATTCGTTATAACCGAAAATAATCACCTTTACGGTTACGGAAGCCAGTTGTATGGAATTCTTGGTAATGGAGTCACTTCATCATCTTCAGACAGCGATATCTTAATGATCCCTGTTATAAGCGATTCCAAATATAAGATACATGAATTATCCATGATTAAACGTTCTGTCTGTGCATCCGTTTCCGACGAAACAGATAAGGACAAAGACAAGCGGCATTTATGGTGCTGGGGTTCTTCCACATTCGGTCAATTAGGATTTATCGACAAAGGTGATAATGAATTTTCATACGGTGATGCATCTGAAGTATGGACAAACGGATGGAACAAATATTTTAACGACACATTGCATATGCAGTCTGAACCAAAGGAAGTAGATATAGAATTATCATCTGATTATTAAATAATCTATATTTATTTATGATTTTAAAGTTATCTGGCAGGCTTAACACCTGCCTTTTCTAACCCACTTGCATTCAAACTTAAATTTCATTTTGATATTTTGATCTATTCTCTGCTTTTATGATTTTACTGCAAAGCTCAGATGTTAAGCTTTAAATCTTAAAAATTATTCAACAAATTCAAGCAAGTATAATATTTGATAATGATCGCGATCACAAATAATGATATAATGCACGTCGAATAAAAAATGTTCACCATGAACATTGTCAGACTTATCAGTGTAAGGCAATGTTATTGGTAATTTATTAACAATCTTATTATTTGTGTTAAAAATATTACCTGAGGTATCAAAATGCAAAGAATCATGTTGCGTGGCAAACTTCATAAAGCAAGAGTTACCCATTCAGTGCTTAACTATGAAGGCTCCTGTAGTATCGATCTAGATCTGCTGGATGCGGTAGGAATTTTGGAAAATGAACAAATTGATATTTACAATGTGGATACCGGTGCCCGTTTTCATACTTATGCAATAGCTGGTGAACGCGGTTCAAAAATGATATCACTGAACGGTGCAGCTGCTCGTATGGCAGCTATCGGAGATACTGTAATCATCGCCGCTTACGGTCTGTTTGAAGATGAAGAGGCAAAAAAGCACCACCCTACACTTGTTTATCTCGATGAAAAAAACAACATTGTAAGAATCGGCAAAAGCATTCCCGTTCAGTTAAATTAATGTTTAATTAGTCATGGCTACAACTATCAAACTTATTGTCGGACTGGGGAATCCAGGTTCGGAGTATTCTCATACAAGACATAACACCGGTGCTGATTTTGTTCAGTTGCTTGCAGATCGTCTTAACGTAAATATGCGGGACAATGCCAAATATTTCGGTCTGTATGGAAAATATTCAGGTTCCGGCGATATTCATTTTCTGTTACCTACAACCTTTATGAATTTAAGTGGCAAAGCAGTGGCTGCTCTTGCTTCTTTTTTTAAAATTCAGCCTGATGAAATTCTTGTGGTGCACGATGAACTGGATTTACCTCCCGGAAGAATGAAGCTGAAAATCGGCGGAGGACATGGCGGTCATAACGGAATCAAGGATATTGTTAAGTGTTTGGGTAATAATGCGGATTTCTACCGCCTCAGAATAGGTATCGGCCATCCGGCTGACCGTTCACAGGTTGTGGGCTTTGTTCTGAACAGAGCTCCGCAAAGTGAAAGAGCACTGACAGAAGAAGCAATGCACCACGCTGAAGGTGTAATTGAAAAAATCAACAATTCAGGAATCGATAAAGCCATCAATGAAATTAACGGCTTTTCCTGCAACAGTAAATAAGGAGTAATCAAAGTGGGATTTAATTGTGGTATTGTGGGATTGCCGAACGTTGGCAAGTCAACTCTGTTTAACGCGTTAACCAAAGCAGGAATTGAAGCGGCCAATTTCCCTTTTTGTACAATCGATCCTAACACCGGTGTAGTTCCTGTACCTGATCCAAGATTACAGGCTCTGGCAGATATCGATCATCCGCAGAAAATTGTTCCTACAACCATGGAGTTTGTTGATATTGCCGGTCTGGTAAAAGGCGCATCAAAGGGAGAAGGTCTCGGAAACAAATTTCTGACCAATATCAGAGAAACAGATGCCATTGCTCATGTAGTAAGATGTTTTGAAGATCCAAATATCATACACGTAAACGGAAAGGTTAATCCTGCAGACGATATTGATACAATCAACACTGAACTGGCTTTGGCAGATCTTGAAACATGCGAAAAGGCACTTGCAAGAGTAAGCAGAAAAGCCAAAAGCGGAGACAAAGAGGCTATTCTGGAAATGAAAACTCTTGAAAAATGCATGCCTGTTCTGTCTGAAGCAAAAATGCTGAGAACTCTGGAATTAACCGAAGAGGAACTTCATTCTGTTGCATATCTGACGTTTCTGACACTGAAACCGGTGATGTACATCGCCAATGTGGCTGAAGACGGATTCAAGGATAATCCTCTGCTTGCCCAGGTAGAGGAAATTGCAAGAAATGAAGGTTCAGTTGTAGTTCCTGTTTGTGCTGAAATAGAATCGGAACTGGCCGAAATGGAGGATGAGGATCGTGAGGAGTTCATGAATGAACTTGGTATTGACGAGCCTGGATTAAACCGTGTAATCCGTGCCGGTTATAAATTGTTGAATCTTCAAACCTTCTTCACTGCAGGTGAAAAAGAAGTAAGGGCATGGACCATTCCTGTAGGGGCAACAGCTCCTAAAGCAGCCGGTAAAATTCATACCGACTTTGAAAGAGGCTTTATCAGAGCGCAGACAATTTCATTTGATGATTATGTGAAATACAATGGTGAGTCTGGAGCCAAGGAAGCCGGAAAAATGAGAGCAGAAGGAAAGGACTACATAGTTCAGGACGGAGATGTAATAACATTCCTGTTCAACGTTTAAAATTTAATTTTTCATTCACAAATTTTAAAGATCCTGCGAATATATATTCCAAGGATCTTTTTTGTTTGTATATTGTTAACTTTCAGGCAATCAATTTTCAGTTCTGAAAAAATATACAACCGGCAGATGTTAAATAAAAGAAACAACAACACTGAATAATAAAGAAAGTAACAAAAGAGATACTGAAAGGAAGCAGTGGCTGGGGTACTAGGATTCGAACCTAGGTATGGCGGAATCAGAATCCGCTGCCTTACCGCTTGGCTACACCCCAAGAACACTTTTATGTTGAATGGTGGCTATGATGGGACTCGAACCTATGACCCCCGCATTATGAGTGCGATGCTCTAACCAGCTGAGCTACATAGCCACAAATGGCTGGGGTAGCAAGATTCGAACTTACGAATGGCGGGATCAAAACCCGCTGCCTTACCACTTGGCTATACCCCAATCATTTTTTTTGATCAGACACTTCCGTGTCTCCTCAAAACGTGACTGCATTATCCTTTTTATTACTCTTTTCGTCAACCATTTTTTTTAAATATTTATTTATATGGCTAATTTATAAACGAAACATTATGTTCATAACTCTGTTAAATATTGAGTGAAAACAACAGTAATCACTACTCCAGAAAAATCAGTATGTTAATTTTGTGCGATATATCGATCTAAAAAAGTTATCCTTGTTCTATAATCGGATGAATTGAAATGAAATAATTAAAGTGGAGTTTGGCATGGCACGCGATCAAGGCTACTTAGTTTCCTATATTTCCAAATTAACTGAATATTGTGATGTACTGGTCCTAAAAGGTTGTTACCTCATAGGAATAGATGAAATTACAAGAAACGTTAACAATGCAAATGTTAATTATGTAAACCTGGCATCTCCTGTAATCAACGCGGATATCAAGGATGATCCCGAAGGTTTTGTAAATTCACTGACAGTGGATAAGATAAACGTTTTAAACAATATCCAGTACGCACCTGAAATAATCAGATTCATAAGAGCCCGCTATGCACACATAAAACAGATTCACAGTGTTGAACGACTGAAAATCATATTTTCAACTTGTGCGGAAATCCACTACCTTGATGTTCTGCAGGAAATTCTGCAGGAAAAAATGTTTGAGACGAAACTGTACCCTGGCTCGGCGGCTGAAGCAAAAAACTACAACAGCAATATTCTGGACAAGCTGTACTCACCTAAAATCAGGGAAGGACTGTATGAATCATTTGATTTATATCAGATTATCAAGGAATCATCATTCCCGGATCTGATGCATTATGCAAATCATACTGATTTTTTCGACATGCTGATGAATATTATCATAAGTGAAAACTTCAGTTTTCTTTACAAACTGAACTCACCAAGCAAGACCGTACGTTTAATGCAGTCTCTGGCAAAATATGTAGGTCGCACGGTAAACCACCGTCGCATCTGCCAGGAAATCAGACTGGACGATGTTACCTATCCTGCGTATTACCATGCAATCGTAAATTCCTTCATCGGTTTTGAAATGTCGAGTCTGCCGGAACGGTTATATAAGGCGGACAAAAAGAATATTGAAATCTGGGAAATTGATAATACCGAAGAAAACAAAATTATAAATTTCCAGGTTCATGATAAAAAGTTCTACTTTATCGATTCAAACCTTCTGGCTTACCTGCTTAAAACCGACATTAATCCGAAACTGTACGGAAACTTTGTACAGTTCAATCAGATATTCCAGAACTTCGTTATTGCCGAACTTGTTAAAAATACAAGTTCCTACGTAGGTTCCCATTTATATTATCTGCAGGACAACAATCTGAACTTCGACGTTATTATGACCAGAGAAGACTCAAACTGCCTTGCCTTTAAGATTCGCAGCACGGATTCATACACCCAGAAGGATATTGATGATTTTGCAAAACTTAAGGAAATGCTGGATGAGCATTATTATCGCGGCTACCTCGTATATCTCGGAACAGAGGTAAAGAAGCTGTCGGATGATGTGTATGCAATCCCGCTTAATTATCTGTGGAGCTCCATAAAAACGGTATATGAAACCAGTCCGGAAAATACTGATAATACCGATGAAGATGCGGAAACCGAGGAACAAATTTCTGCCTAAAACCCGTTTTGTAATATGGTATAATTAAAGCAATTACTTTAAAGGATACAATAATTGAAAATAAAAACATACCATATTAAAACATGGGGCTGTCAGATGAATGAGTACGATTCCGCCCGTATTTCAGATTTGCTGCGTCACCATGGACTCGAAGAGGTTGACACCGCTGAAAAAGCGGATTTGATAGTTCTTAATACCTGCGCGGTGAGAGAGAAGGCTGAAGTCAAACTGTACCATCAGCTGGGAAGATGGAAAAATCTAAAGAAAAACAATCCTGCATGTCTTTTTGCTGTGGGAGGATGCGTAGCATCCGAAACAGGAAAAAAAATCAGAGCCCGTGCACCAATGGTGGACATAATCTTCGGACCTCAGACATATCACCGTCTGCCCGAAATGATTCAGCGCGTTGAATCAGGCTTCGGTCCTCAGATCGATGTATCTTTCCCTCAGGTTGAAAAGTTTGATTTTCTTCCCGACAATTCAGCAAGAACTGCGAGCGCATTCGTAACCATCATGGAAGGCTGTTCAAACTTCTGCACCTACTGCATAGTTCCCTACACCCGAGGCGGAGAAACCAGCCGTAAAGTTGACGATATTCTTTATGAAATCAATCATCTTGTTGAAAACGGAGTCAAGGAAATAAACCTTCTGGGTCAAAATGTAAATTCATTCCAGGGTCTGCATCATGACGGAAGCATCTGTTCCTTTGCAGAACTGCTGTACCTCGTAAACGAAATTGAAGGAATAGAGAGGATCAGATTTACAACATCAAATCCGATAAAATTCAATCAGGATATAATAAACGCTTTCGGCGATATTCCAAAAATTGCAAATTATCTTCATCTGCCGGCACAAAGCGGCTCGGATAGAATATTGAAACTTATGGGAAGACCGTACACATCAGACGACTATCGCGATATGATCAGAAGGTTAAAACTGGTAAGACCGAATATCAGCATAAGTTCAGATTTCATTGTAGGTTTCCCAAGCGAAACTGCGGAAGACTTTGCGCAAACTATGAAACTCATAGACGATATCCGCTACGACGGAAGTTTCAGTTTCATTTATTCAAAACGTCCAGGAACGCCTGCAGCGGAAATTGATGATCCTATCACTCTTGAAGAAAAGAAAGAACGTTTAAGCATACTGCAAAACAGAATTAATAATCTGGCAATGCAATACAGCAGAGAGATGCTTGGAACAACACAGAGAGTGGTAATTGACGGAAAATCACAGTATGGAGGCTTTCTCTGCGGCCGGACAGAAAACAACCGCAATGTTAATTTCGTCGGTCCTGATTCGTTAATCGGCAGCCTGGCTGATGTTGAAATCATTGAGGTATTGCCTCATTCACTAAAAGGGAAATTATTATAATATCGTTATGACTACAAAAACCAATGTAACAAAGGTTGCTTTAGAACCTGCAAATATAGATCGAATTCAGATGCTATGCGGTCCTTTCGATGACAACCTTAAGCAGATCGAAAGAAGACTGTCTGTATCCATTGATTATAATCTGAATGAATTTGAAATTACCGGCAGTATTTCCAACTGTAATGCAGCCAAATCAGTATTGCAGCAGTTATATGTTGATACAGCTCCGATCAAGGGTCAGGCGCAGGATATAACTCCCACCCAGGTCAATCTGGCCTTGGTTGAGTCGCGTATTCTCGATCAAAACGAGGACGATGATGATGACAATCCGTATACGGTAAGCTACGGAAAAGAGGTTAATATCAAAACCAAAAAAGGGGTTATTAAACCCAGAACACCAAATCAGGCACAGTATGTTAAAAATATTGTCGCCAATGATATAACCTTCGGAATTGGTCCTGCAGGCTCTGGAAAAACCTATCTGGCCGTTGCCGCAGCGGTTGACGCGCTTGAAAGACAGGAGGTCAGAAGAATTCTGCTCACCCGTCCTGCAGTGGAAGCGGGAGAAAAACTTGGATTTCTGCCGGGAGATTTGTCTCAGAAAGTAGATCCGTATTTGCGTCCGCTTTATGATGCTCTTTTTGAAATGCTCGGATTTGAGCGTGTTGAAAAACTGATGGAGCGTCAGGTAATAGAAATTGCCCCGTTGGCCTATATGAGAGGAAGAACACTGAATGATTCCTTCATAATTCTCGATGAAAGCCAGAATACCACCATAGAACAGATGAAAATGTTTTTAACCAGAATCGGATTCAATTCCAAAGCGGTGGTAACCGGAGACATTACCCAGATAGATCTTCCGCGCAATGTAAAATCAGGATTAAAGCACGCAATTGAAGTGCTATACGGGGTTGAGGGTCTTTCTTTTAACTTCTTTGAAGCAAAGGATATCGTAAGACATCCTGTAGTAGCACGTATTGTTAAGGCCTACGAGAAAAACGAAGAAAGAGAAAGGGCGGAAAAAGAACATAGAAAACAGGAAGAGAATAAATAAATGAGTGTTACTCTTGATTATCAGGTTGCACTTGGCAATTCTGATGAATACGAATTTGACTGCAATGCTTTAAATATTCCTACAACCGATGAAATTCAGCATATAGTGGATACTGTAATCGGACGTTTCATGCCGGAGGCGGAAATTACCATCCGCATCGTTACAGAAGAGGAAAGTCATGAGCTGGATCTGACATACAGAAAAAAGGATCGCCCTACCAACGTTCTGTCATTCCCTTATGAATATCCTGAGGGATTCCCAGAACCTGAAATGAAACTGCTGGGAGATCTGGTAATCTGCAAGAAAGTTGTTGAAAGAGAAGCCGAGGAGCAGCATAAGGAATTAAAGGCTCATTACACGCACATGATTGTTCACGGCTGTCTGCACCTTCTCGGTTATGATCACATCACTGACGAAGAAGCAAAAGAAATGGAAAGTTTAGAAAAAGACATTATGGTAAACTCCTTTAATTTACCAGATCCGTATCAACAGGATGAAGAGTAAAAGGATAACAAATTATGCTTGACTACCCCTCTAGTAACAAAGAAGAAAATCTAATTGATAAAATCACCAGTCTGTTCCAGTCCGAACCGGAAAACGTCGAAGAATTAACTGAAATAATTCAGAATGCTTCAAACAACAACGTAATCAACAAAGATACACTCAATATGATCGAAGGTATCTTCGAACTGTCAAAACTAAGAGTCCGTGATATTATGGTGCCCCGCTCTTCCATGGTATCAGTGCTTATTAACGATCCTATAGAAACAATTCTAAACAAGGTCGTGACGGCGGGACACTCGCGTTACCCTGTTTTAAGCGAAGATCAGGAACATATAGACGGTCTTCTTCTTGCCAAGGATTTGCTGACCATTGAAAACAACACAAATGAATTCAAAATCGAAAAAATTCTCCGCCCGATAATGGTGGTTCCTGAAAGTAAACGGCTTGACTTTCTGCTGAAGGATTTCCAGAAGAAACGCTACCATCTGGCCGTGGTAATTGACGAATTCGGATCTTATTCCGGAGTTGTAACCATAGAGGACGTTCTTGAAATCATAGTTGGAACCATTGGCGATGAATATGATGAAAATCCTGAAAACAATGCAGATATAAGAGAAGCCGGAAAGGATTTGTACCTGGTAAACGGAATGACTTCAATCGTGGATTTTAATGAATATTTTAATGTAAATATTGATAACAACGAAGTTGAAACCGTAGCCGGCATTGTTATCAGCCAGCTTGGTCATATTCCAAGAGTCGGTGAACAGACAAAAGTTCAGAAATTTGAATTCAAGGTACTTAGCGTAGACAAAAGAAGAATCAACACGCTTCAGGTAAAAGTAGACTCCGATGAGGAGACGGAACCTCAAGAAGAAGAGAGCGGCAATTATGAATAAATTTCTGCAAGCACTGGCTTCTGTAAAAAACACCATGATAGCAGTAACCGGCGGTATTTCCGGTACTTTTGCTTTTGCTCCCTATAATTACAGTTTCTGTATTCTGATTACTGTGTTTACTCTGAATTATTTCTGGTTTCAAAATAAAAATCATACCAGATACACTTTTTTAACACTGGTTTCACTGATTTATCCTACTGTATTCTGGCTTCATACCAGCATGACGGAATACTCGGATGTGCCGATGGCGGTTGCCGCCTTTGCAATTCTGCTGCTTTCGGCGTATCTCAGCTTGTACCACACTGTTCTTGTTTATCTGGCCAATAAAATATTCCGAGGTCAGATATTTATTAAGAACATACTTGTAATTCCATCTTTCTGGATTATCGCCGATTATCTTGTCGGCAATATGTTTACAGGATTTCCGTGGGTTTACATCGGCTATTCACAGACAGATACCTTCCTTGCTTCATTAGCCCCAATCGGAGGTGTTTACCTTATTACTTTGGTTATTATGCTGTCTGCAGCACTGTTCTGCTACACCATAGCTTCCCGCAAGCTCATAACTCTGGCCGCATCCATATTTGTTCTTATTTTCCCTTTGTTCATTAAAGATCTTGAATTTACACGTCCTTTGAAAGATATAAACGTTGCTATAGTGCAGGGAAACATTGCCCAGGAAATAAAGTGGGATCCGTCAAAATCCGAGGAAATTTTCACAACATTCTTTGACGAATCAAAACCGTATTTTTTCGGGCAAAAAAAAATAGATTTGCTTGTATGGCCCGAATCTGCCATTCCGGAACTTGAAAATTATGTGGTGGCATTGCTGTCGGCGCTGGATGAAAAAGCACGTGCGCATAAATTTTCATTCGTTACCGGTGTTCAAACTTATGATACTGCAACCCAGAACTACTATAATGCAGTAATTGGTCTCGGCATGAAAGATCCTGAAGGAAACTTGATTTATACTCCATACACCGGCAACCGCTATTACAAAAGACATCTTGTTCCGATTGGGGAAAAAGTTCCTTTTGAAGAATTATTAAGAAAATACGGTTCATTTTTCAATATGCCGATGTCATCATTTGCAAATGGCAGTGATGTTCAGAAGAATATAGTATCCGGCGGACTAAATATAGCAACCGCAATCTGTTACGAAATTGCATACCCTAATGAAATGCTTACAAATATGAATGAGGATACATCCCTGATACTGACTGTAAGCAACGACGGCTGGTTCGGAACACCTCCAAGAAAAGGCAGTACTGAATACTGGCTGTCACGGGGACCTCTTCAGCATGCCAATATAGCAAGAATGAGAACTCTTGAATTTCAAAAGCCGGTAATCCGCGCAACAAACACCGGGCTGTCAGCCATATACAGCAAAGACGGAACAGAACTGCTGTCCCTGCCTTTCTATCAAATTGCGACAGAAGAAGCAAGGGTAACTCCATACAAAGGACTTACACCGTTCAATGAATACGGTCTGCTGATTATTTTCTCAATTGTAAGTATCATGCTTTCCGTATCATTCATTTATTTGCTGATGAGTATCATGAGCAAGGATTTGGCGGCAAAAAGATAAAAACCATTTGGAAAACAAAAAGGTCGAAACTGTATAAATTCCGACCTTTTGCATTTAATTACTAACAATCAGGTAAACAATAAAAAACTGTTACCTAAAATGAAAAACCGTTTATCTTTACTGGAACACCCTTTCTCTCAATCAGAGCTCTCTGCACAATATCCTGATCCACATCATTGCTCTGAATAATATTCAGAACATCAGCCGGAATTTCCTTAAAAGAAACATCCTCAGTTGAATTCAGTTCCTCTTCGGTCGTCGACAGCGGCTGATGAACCTCTATATATTTGGAGCCATCAGGCTCTACTGTTGCCTTAATCGGTTCATTTATAAATTCCACCCTGGTATTTACAGGAACATTGTAATATAACCACTTGATATCCTCATCGCGCAGACGGATGCATCCGTGACTTACTCTAAGTCCTATACCGAATGATGCGTTGGTACCGTGAATTGCATACATTCTGCCGACATACAACGCATATAGCCCCATCGGATTATCCTTGCCTGCAGGAACAACCTTAGGCAGAGTAATACCCTGTGCCGCATATTCGGCATGTACCTTGGCAGACGGAGTCCAAGTAGGACCGTCCTTTTTACGTTCAACCTTCGTTACCCAGTCCACCGGAGTATCCTTTCCAAGCTGACCGATACCTATAGGGAGAACAATCACATAGTCAGGATCAGAACTCGGATAATAATAAAGTCTCATTTCAGCGGAATTGATAACAATTCCCTTATGCACCGTCTTCGGTAAAATTAACTGATGAGGTATCAGCAGAACAGTTCCCGGAGGAGGCAGATAAGGATCGACTGAAGGGTTTGCTTCCATCACATTACTCAAACCCAAATTGGTTAAAGAAGCAATATCCTCAAGAGACATTTTTCCCTTGGGTATGGTAAAGAAAGAATTCTGTCCTACCAGATTTGAACCAGGTTCCATATAATATTCTTTAGCTGACGGAACGGCAGAAAAAAAACAAAAAAACGAACCGGCGAGTAATAATCTTTTTAAAATTTTCATAAAATCTTCAATAATTTCAGTTAATTATAGTTGTACGACAAGCTGACCAATATATCTTTGATTGATCCGTCAGGCGTATTGTACAACAATTATTCGCAAAATTTAAATTTTATCATTAAGTCCGGTCATTCTTCATGCCCTATAACATCAATCGTCCGAAAGTCGTTTTTTTTCGTACCTTTTGATTGAGAAAATAAAAAAAATAAAAGATTGAGCAACGAGGGTATCACGTGTAAAATGTACTTTCAAAGAGCTACAGGTAATATTGACTGTAAACAGCAAATTTAAATGTTACCTGGTAATAAACAGTAAGAAGCAGTGAAACCCACTGCTCTTTATCTTTAATTTTTAACAACTGGTATGCAAATATTCGGGTATACAAATGTCTGACATAAAAGAACAATACAATCCACAGGAACTTGAACCAAGAGTTCAGCAACATTGGGAAGAAGAACAAACATTCAAAGCTGAAGAAGATACAGACAAAGAGAAATTCTACTGTCTGTCAATGTTCCCGTATCCGTCAGGACGTCTTCACATGGGTCATGTTAGAAATTACACCATCGGCGATGTTATTTCCAAATTCCAGCGCTTAAACAAAAGAATGGTTTTACAGCCGATCGGCTGGGATTCATTCGGTCTTCCTGCAGAAAATGCGGCACTGAAAAACAAAACCGCGCCTGCCAAATGGACCTATTCAAATATTGCCTACATGAAAAAGCAGCTGAAACAACTGGGATTCGGTTACGACTGGAACAGAGAAATAGCAACATGTAAACCAGAATACTACCGTTGGGAACAATGGTTCTTTACCCAGTTATACAAAAAAGGTCTGGTGTATAAGAAATCAACATCTGTTAACTGGTGTCCGCATGATCAGACCGTACTAGCAAACGAGCAGGTTGTTGACGGTCGCTGCTGGCGCTGTGATTCTCTCGTTGAAAGAAAAGAAATACCTCAGTGGTTTCTGAAAATCACAAACTACGCGGAGGAACTTCTTCAGGATTTGGATAATCTTGACGGCTGGCCTGAAATGGTAAAAACCATGCAGAGAAACTGGATAGGAAAATCTGAAGGCTTAACCATTCAGTTCAAAGTTGCTGATTCCGATGAAATTCTGGAAATTTATACAACACGTCCGGATACTCTTATGGGTGTTACCTACGTTGCTGTAGCGGCAGATCATAAAATTGCAAAGGAAGCAGCCAGAAACAATCCTGAACTGCAGGATTTCCTTACAGAATGCAGAAATACCAAGGTTGCAGAAGCGGAAATTGCAACAATGGAAAAGAAAGGAATGGCAACAGGACTCTATGCTATTCATCCTCTGACCAACGAACAGGTGCCTATCATGGTTGCAAACTTTGTTCTTATGGATTACGGTACAGGCGCCGTTATGGCTGTTCCTGCCCACGATCAGAGAGATTACGAATTTGCCAAAAAATACAATTTAAACATCAAAGCCGTAATCAGACCGCACGATCAGGAACAGGCTGATGTTTCAGAACATTCTTTTGAAGACAAAACCGGTATTGTATACAACTCCGGAGAATTTGACGGACTGAATTATCACGACGCATTCAATGCGGTTGCAGACAAAATTGAATCTTTGAAACTTGGTCATCGCACCGTTAATTACCGTTTGAGAGACTGGTCTATTTCCCGTCAGAGATACTGGGGAACTCCGATCCCTATGCTGACTCTTGAAAACGGTGATGTGGTTCCTGCTCCGGAAGATCAGATCCCGGTTGTACTGCCTGAGGATGTGGTAATGAACGGTGTACAGAGCCCTATCAAAACAAACAAGGAATGGGCAAAAACCACATATAACGGTCAGCCTGCCACCAGGGAAACCGATACGTTTGATACTTTTATGGAATCATCCTGGTACTACGCTCGATACTGCTGCAATGACTACACCGAAGGAATGCTTGATTCAAAGAGGACAAATTTCTGGTTGCCGGTAGATCAGTATATCGGCGGTATTGAACATGCATGTATGCATCTGCTGTACGCACGATTCTTCCACAAACTGCTCAGAGACACAGGACTGGTGCAGAGTGACGAACCGTTTAAGAAACTGCTCTGTCAGGGAATGGTGCTTGCCGACGCATTCTATTACGTCGACAAAGATGGATCCAAAGTATGGGTAAGTCCGCTGGATGTTAAGGTTACCCGTGACGACAAGGGCAAGATTATCGAGGCAAGAACACTGCAGGGTCAATCAGTTGTTCACGCAGGTATGACCAAGATGTCCAAATCAAAGAATAACGGAATCGATCCGCAGACCATGGTTGAAAGATACGGTGCCGATACTGTAAGACTGTTTATGATGTTCGCCTCACCTGCGGAACTTACATTGGAGTGGAAGGAAGAAGGCGTGGAAGGAGCTTTGCGTTTCCTGAAGAAATTGTGGAATACTGTAATTGCAGCTGTACCGAATATCGGTCTCAAGCTGAATATCAGTGAACTTAATGCAGGACAGAAGGCTTTACGACGTGAACTTCACAAAACAATCGCTAAAGTTACGGACGATATTGGCAGACGCCAGACATTCAATACAGCAATTGCTGCAATTATGGAACTTATAAACAATATGAACAGGGCTCCGCTTGAAACAGAGCAGGATCGCGCATTGAACATAGATATTTTAAATAATATCATCCTGATGCTTTATCCGATTACGCCTCATATCTGTTTTGAATTGTGGCACAAGCTTGGTCATGAAACCAATATCGATAATGAAAGCTGGCCGGTTGTCGACAACAGCGCACTGGTTGAAACAGAAAAACTGATCGTTATTCAGGTTAACGGAAAGGTTAGAGGCAAAGTCAACGTTAATGTTGATGCCACCAAAGATCAGATTTTTGAACTTGCCCAGAAGGATGAAAGTGTTGCCAAATTCATGGCCGGTCATGAAATCAAAAAAGTAATTTATGTTCCGGGTAAATTACTGAATATTGTTGTGGGTTAGTTGTTATCGCTATGTACACCGGATCACCGGTGTACATTTATTGCCAGATATGAATACAGTTAAAATTATTAAATTATTGATCATTTCAGTTTTACTGCTGTCATTGAACGGATGCAGTCTGCATCTGCGCGGCTACGGCAATGATGATGCCGGCAGGATTCATTATAAATCCGTACAGATTATCGGCAGCGTCGGTTCTCCTCTGTACCAGATACTGTATACCAAGATAAACGCCATCGGTATTAAAATCGTTGACAAGCCGTATGATGATACTCTGATTCTGATTCTGGGGGCTACTAAATTTTCACAGAAAACTGTATCTGTCGACAGCAGATCACAGGATGTGGAATACAGTTTGAGTTCCAAAACCGTTTATTACTTTAAGACAAAGAATTCAAAACCTCAGAAGAAATTTTCCGGATTTACCAGATCTCTGCTGAACAAGACGGATGAAATTGTTGCATCATCTCATGAAGGAGTAATGCTGCAGGAAGAAATGATACAGCAGACCGCTGATGACATCTATATCCAGTTTTTGCGTCAGAAATAATCGATGGCTAAATATTCAAAAATCGATCAGTTTATGGGTTTGTTGAATAACGCAAACAGACCCGGCAGCATGAAAAAGCCGAATATCTTTCTTGTATTCGGCGACGATCCGTTTATTAGAACTCAGATTGTTTCCGCAATAAAATCCCATTTTAAATCCAGCGGTTTTACCGAATTTCTTTATTACAACGGAGATAATTTTTCGTGGGATGATCTGGAAAACAATCTTGTTTCCTTCGGGTTATTTGCAAATCAGCGCTTTATCAGTATTGATGTTACCGAAAAGGTACCTAAAGAACTGACTGCCAATATAAAAACTGTATGTTCTTCTGCAGACGATGATCTTATTGTTCTTATTTATGGCAAGCATTTAACAGGAACTCAGGAAAAATTAAAATGGTTTTCCGAACTTTTTGCCAATCCTAAAACAGAATACCTCTCATATTATCCGCCAAAGACGAATGAATTGCCGCGATGGTATTATGAACAGGCATTAAAGTTAAAAATATCCCTTGATCCCAAAGCTCAGTATTATCTCGCAGCAAATTTTGAAGGCAACCTGGCGGCAGGTTTTCAGGTACTGTACAATTTAAAACTCCAGGGAATTCAAGGGAACGTCTCAGTAGAACAGCTTGAAAAACAGGTGATTGCAGAAAATCACTTCAACAGCGATGAACTTTTTTCCGCACTGGCAGAAAAAAACAGCGCGAAAGCGCTTAGAATCATACGGACCATGCACGATGAACATGTCGATTTAAAGAAGATTCTTTATTCTGTTCATCAGGTTCTGTGTTTAATTCTTGAGTTTAAGTTATCCAATTCGGCAAACTTTGATGCCGTATTTGAAAAATATTACGGCAAACTTAAACTTTTCGATTTAAAAAGGAATATAACAGCCATGGCGGCAAACATTCCGCAGTATCAGCTTAAACACCTGGAAAATCTTATAAGTCTTTTTACCAGAATAGACAAGTCCGTAATTAATGAAAATTTTGGTTGGGAATTACTTGAAACCTTTGTTGTAGGCTTCAACAATCCTGCTTTTTTAGACAAATTTGAACCTTATGAATAAACTGGCAATAGGGATCTTTGGTGGAACCTTTGATCCTTTTCACAACGGACACCTGCAGCTCTTGAGATCGGTATTAAACAGCCGGCTGACCGATCGCATTTTCCTGATGCCGAACTATATTCCTCCACACAAACCGCAGCCTGTAGCAAATGATCAGCAGCGGCTGGCAATGATCAATCTGGTATGCAAACACGAAAATCAAATATATCCGTTGGATTATGAAATAAAAAAGAAGTCTGTGTCCTATACCTATGAAACGATAAGCGAATTGCAGAACAATCCGCAGTTTCTAAACTGCAGTTTTTCACTTCTCATAGGAATGGATTCACTTATAAATTTTTTAAGCTGGTTTGAGGCAGAGGAACTGCTGAATTCTGTAAACCTTATCGTTGCCCGCCGGCCTCATTACACACCTGACAGAATGGATCGGAAGCTGTTAGCCAGAATGACCGACGTCTCTGATTTCAATAAACAGGCAACCGGACAAATCGTTATGATAGACAATCAGGAAATTGACATAAGCTCAAGCGAAATACGAAGCCGCAGGTATAATGATTTAAAAAAAATCGTTCCTGATTACATAAACGAATACATAAACAAACAAAATATCTACAACAAAGAAGCAGCCAAGCAGAAATAAAACATAACGGCAAGCGTAAACGCATATTTTCCTGATGGAATTTATATGAAAAGAATACCCGCGCCGCATTAAATTCATACTAAAAAAATTCAACCTTATTTGGTATAATAGCCGGGTGTTTTTACAGATAAATCAAGGTTGTCATTTGAAAATTTATTTAATTGCAGTCGGCACAAAAATGCCTTCATGGGTAACCGAAGGTTTCTCGGATTACCAGAAAAGATTTCCCAAGGATAATGCACTTGAGCTGATTGAAATTCCAGCCATTCATCGCGGGAAAAATGCCGACTTTGCCAGAATTTTACAGAAGGAAGGTGAAAACACAATAGCTGCAATCCCTAAAAACGCCTATGTTGTAACGCTGGATATTCCGGGGAAAATGTATACTACGGAAGAACTGGCTGAAGAAATGAAAAAATGGCGAATGAGAGGTCAGGACATAGCTCTTCTGATCGGCGGACCTGAAGGGCTGGCTGACGAGTGCAAGGCACTGGCAAAACAAAGTTGGTCTTTATCAAAACTTACTCTTCCTCATCCTTTAGTAAGAGTTGTGGTTGCAGAGAGCCTGTACAGAGCCTGGTCTTTAATTGCCAATCTTCCCTATCACAGAGAATAGTAATGTTTTTTTGGTCCAATAAAAAAAATGATTTCGATGTTGCAACAGATGAAACCGCAGAGGCAAATCTGTTCAATAACCGTATGAAAATAGCCATTATTGCCGTTTTGATTATGGTAGTGGCTCTTATTATCAATCTTTACACAATTCAGATTATCCAGTTCCGTTCATTTGAAAAGCGTTCAAACAACAACCGTATTAAAATTATACCAATCTCTCCTCCCAGAGGATTGATCTTTGATCGTAACGGTCAAATACTTGCCGACAACAAACCGATTTATGAAATTGAACTGATTCCGGAAAATTTAAATCCGGACGTTCCTCTGAAGGACAGTCTTTTGAAACTGCGGGAACTTCTGAATCTGAACATTGATGACAAGGATATTGAAAATATTATTGAAAGAGTAAGATTTTCCAAAAAATTTAAATCCATAAGCGTGGCATCCAAGTTAACAGAGGATCAAATCGCCGTATTTTCAGTAAACCAGTACAATTTCAAAGGTTTTTCCATCGAGCCTAAATTAAAAAGGTTCTATCCATTTGCTGATACTGTAACTCACGCGCTCGGATATGTTTCCCGTATAAATCAGAAAGATCAGGAAATGCTTGAAGCTCATGGAAATGCGGAAAATTATGCAGCAACCCAGGACATGGGGAAACTCGGTGTTGAAAAATATTATGAAGATATTCTTCACGGCAAGGTGGGATACAAGGAGGTTGAAGTTGACAGCATAGGAAGGGTTGTTCAGACTCTGAAAATGGTACAGCCGGTACCAGGCAAGGATATCAGCCTGACAATTGATATCAGACTGCAGCAGAAAGCTCAGGAATTACTCGGAACCAATAAAGGCGCAATTCTGATGCTCGATCCAAGGAACGGCGAAATACTGGCGTTTGCCTCGAATCCGACCTACGATCCTAATATGTTTGTCAGGGGCATCCTGAACAAAGAATATCAGGAACTGCTCAACAACCCTGAAAGACCATTAATCAACCGAGTTTCACAGGGAGGTTATTCACCGGCGTCAACTATCAAACCTATAATGAGTGTCATGGGTTTGAATGAAGGTATTTTTACAGCAAAAACAAGATTTTTCGGCGGTCCGCACTACTCTCTCCCTGGCTCAACCCACAAGTTCAGAGACTGGAGAAAATGGGGGCACGGATGGATGGATGTATTTCGCGCAATCGAGATATCATGTGATACCTTCTTTTATGATCTTGCATTCAAATCAGGCATAGACAACATTCACAAATATATGTCCCTGTTCGGATTCGGACAGCCGTCAGGAATAGATTTATTCGAAGAATCACTGGCAAATCTGCCAAGTAAAGAATGGAAAAAGAACAAGTATCACCAGGTATGGGTTCCCGGAGATACCGTGCCGATAGGAATAGGTCAGGGCTACTGGACCACCACACTGCTGCAGCTTGTAAGAGCCCATGCAATTCTGACTCAGCACGGACGCAATATTATTCCGCATCTCGCCCGGGATTATGCAGATTTAAACAAGGAAGAATTTCTAATCAGAAATCCAAAACAGAAATACAAGAAGCCGGAAGAAACTGCAGTAAAAGTTAAAAGCAGCAGTTATTTCGATATTGGAATGAGAGGTATGTACCTGGTGGTTAACGGACCTGAGGGTACAGGCCGAAAAGCGTTTGCCGGCACCAAATATGTTGCAGCAGGAAAATCAGGTACTGCCCAGATAATCAATATCAAACAGGATCAGCGTTACAATGCCGCCGCCATAAAAAAGGAACACCGCGACAATGCGCTATTCGTGGCATTTGCTCCTTACGAGAACCCTGTTGCCGTGGTTGGAATTCTTCTTGAGAATGTTGGAGGCGGAAGCCGGTTCGCCGCACCTATCGCAAGGCAGATGCTGGATGAATATCTGATTAATCTGGGATATCTGGAAAAGGAACTGCCTTCGGCGGAAAAGGAGAAAAAGTAGATGAGAAAGAAAGTTATTGAAATATTATCCAATTTACATCTGGATTTTTCTCTCTGTATAGGTATTTTTGCCCTTATGGGTTTAAATTTCGTAATTCTATATTCCGCTTCCGGGGAAAATCCCGACGTAATGCAGCAACAGATTGTAAGAAGTATTTTTGCTATCATAATTATGATGGTTATGGCATATCTGCCGCCAAGAGTTTATAAGAAATGGGCTCCGTTCGGCTATGTTCTGTGCACAGTACTGCTGTTATGCGTTCTGCTGTTCGGTCATGTCGGCAAAGGTGCGGAACGATGGTTAAACCTTGGAATAGTACGATTCCAGCCGTCAGAGTTACTGAAAATAGTAATGCCTATCGCTATTGCCGCGTTCTTTGCCAAGGGAAAACTGCCGGCGAAACTGCTCTCTTGTTTTGTCGCATTGATACTTATAGCCATTCCGGTTGTGCTTATTATCATGCAGCCTGATCTCGGTACGGCAATTTTAATATCCATATCAGGATGCTTCATTATCTATCTTGCAGGTCTGAACTGGTACCTCATACTGTCAGGAACACTGATCTTTGCATTATATGCTCCAATTCACTGGTTTTTCTTCATGTACGACTACCAGAAACAAAGAATTCTGACATTTTTAAACCCTGAATCAGATCCTCTGAACAAGGGATATAATATTATACAGTCCAAAATAGCCATCGGTTCAGGAGGCATGTGGGGAAAGGGCTGGTTAAACGGAACACAGTCACATCTGCAGTTTTTACCGGAACGGCATACAGACTTTATCTTTGCAGTATTCTGCGAAGAATTTGGATTTGTCGGATTTTTAGTGTTATTGGCAATATATATGTATATAATATTGCGTTGTGTTTATATCAGTATGAATGCGCAGACCAACTTTCAAAGACTGCTGAGCGGTTCTCTTACTCTTACATTCTTCTGCTATGTATTTATCAATACGGGAATGGTTAGCGGTCTGTTGCCTGTTGTGGGTGTACCTCTGCCTCTGATAAGTTACGGCGGAACATCACTGATAACCCTGACCGCAGCTTTCGGTATTATCATGTCGATTCATACTCACCATAAAAGGAATAATTATTAATTTTAGGAATATTATGAAAAAAGAAAAGTTATTACTTTGTTCATTACTGTTTACGATGCTTCCTTCTCTTCAGGCCTGTGCCGCAGATTTGGACAAAACAACAAACGCGAGACTGACGACTCTCAGCAAGCAGGTTAATGTTGATCTTAAGGATCTTCAGGATGCAGTGGCAGCAGCAAACTATGATCAAAGAGTAATTGACGCAATTACCAAACCATGGGAAGCAAAGCCATGGTATAAGTACCGCACCATTTTTCTGACTGAGGAAAGAGCGAAGGCCGGTGCAGAATTTTTAAAAGATAATCTGGAAATTTTTGAAAAAGCCGAAAAAAAATACGGTGTAGACAAGGAAATCATTATTGCCATCCTTGGAGTGGAAACATACTTCGGTACAAGAATGGGAAATTACAAAATTCTTGATTCCCTCTATACTCTCGGATTTCACTATCCTAAACGCGCTGAATTTTTCAGCAAGGAATTTGCAAACTTCATCAAACTGGCCAAGGAACAGGAATGGGAACTTGATGAACCTTTAGGTTCATACGCGGGAGCTATGGGTATGGGGCAGTTCATGCCTTCAAGCTATATTCATTATGCTGTCGACTTTGACGGTGACCAGAAAAGAGAGCTGTTCCATAATCATGCGGATGCAATCGGCAGTATTGCCAACTACTTCAATAAAAGCAAATGGAAACTCCACAAACCGGTTGCCTATGTTGTAACAGTTAAGGATCCGTCCAAAATTGCAAGTCTGAAAAATAAGAAAAACACCCTTGATACAACATGGGGAGCATTGCAGAAACAGGGCGTAAAATTAGAAGATGCAAATCTGACAGTTGATGCCGGCGAAAATGTAAAACTGCTGGCGCTGGATGCAGACGAAAGCACCAAACAGTATTTTGTGGTTTTCAACAATTTTATTTCCATTACCAGATACAACACCAGCCCGTTGTACGCAATGGCGGTTTACGATTTAAGCCGGGCCATCAAGGAACAGTTTGATCAACTGTAGGTAATAAGTCATGAAACCAAGTAAAATTATCATTTCTTTTGCATTTATCTGTGAATTACTGCTGATAGGCTGTACTTCACAGCCTACAGTGCCGATGTATTCAAGCACAAGTGCTGACGATGAGGCTAATAAAAAAATAATTGTCAGAAGAAAAAAATACGCGACCGGAATCGGTTCCGACAGTCGTGTTCTGAGGAATCAGATGGCCAAAACACAAAATGTAAGCGGTGTTAAGGTCAAGTATGAACCTTATTCAAGAATCGGCAACACAGATTACACACTGAACGGCGATTTTTACGAGATTTGGACCGATATTGAGGATTACCAGGAGATAGGCATTGCTTCATGGTACGGACCAGGATTTCACGGAGAAAGAACATCCAACGGCGAAGTTTATGATCAAAAGGGAATAAGTGCGGCGCATAAAAACCTCCCGCTGCCTTCATACGTGAAAGTTACAAATCTTGATAACAATAGGACACTTATTGTAAGAGTAAACGATCGCGGACCGTTCCACGACGGCAGAATTATTGATTTATCGGAAGGTGCCGCAAAACTTTTAGGCGTAATTGAAAACGGCACCGCAAAAGTAAAACTCGAGCTGATAAAAGCTCCCGAACCGGCAAATGCCAAGGAACTGATTGCAAAGGAACATTCCCGTTACATTCAGGTTGTTGCATCAAACGATTTACAGAAAGCAAAGGAACTTGCCAGAAATTTATGCAAGAAGCTGGAGAAACCTTCCAAGGAAGTATTCGTAAGGGAATACACAGGAATGTATAAAGTATACCTTGGCCCGTATATGCCGAAAAGGGCACAGCGGGAATTGGAAAAAATTAAAAGCGTAGGTTATCCTGAAGCCTACTTATTGTATTTAGATTAACATCGAGAGATATAAACAATGAACATCAAGAAAAGTTTTAGTCTGATCATTGGAATTGCATTAACCTGTTTTTCATATAATGCACTTGCAGATAATGAAAAACCGAAACCACAGGCAAACAGGCCGAAACCTATGGCACCTTCTGCAGCCGAAGTGGTTCCTGCACCTCCGGAACTGGGAGAAACAGCTTATCTTCTCATGGATTATGAGACCGGTGAAGTTCTTGTAGGCAAGGATATACACAAAAGAATTATTCCTGCCTCGTTAACCAAAATGATGACCTCATACGTAATCGGTCAGGAAATTCAGGCAGGTCGTCTGGATCCTAGTGAAATGGTTACAATAAGTCAGAATGCATGGTCAAAAAACTACGGCGACTCATCAAAAATGTTTATTGAGGTAGGTAAACAGGTAAGCGTAAAAGATCTGAATCTTGGAATTATTATTCAGTCCGGTAATGATGCATGTATTGCCATGGCAGAACACCTGGCAGGTTCCGAGGATGCTTTTGCCAATTTAATGAACAACTGGGCTGATTACATAGGAATGAAGGATTCCAATTTTGTAAACTCTCATGGTCTGCACAATGATAATCATTACTCATCCGCATACGATATGGCAATTCTCGGCAGAGCTCTGATTCACGATCTGCCGGAAGAATACAAGATTTATTCACAGAAGGAATTTACATTTAACGGGATCAAACAGACCAACCGCAACCGCCTTTTATGGGATAACTCACTGCATGTGGACGGTATTAAAACAGGTCATTTAAGTCAGGTTGGATACAATCTTGTAACGTCGGCCGTAGATCCTTCAAGAAATAATTTCCGTCTGATATCCGTTGTAATCGGAGCAAGTTCAGAACGCCAGCGTGCTGACGATTCGAAAGCGCTTCTTACCTACGGTTTCAGATTCTATCAGCCGGTCCCTGTTATAAAAAAGGGCAAACCGCTTATTGAGCAGAAAATCATTTACGGAGACAAAGGCAAAGTTAAACTAGGTTCCAGCAAGGATGTTACTGTAACCGTTCAGCGTAATAAAGTTGACGGACTTAAAGTTTCAATAAAGCTGAACGATAAATCAAAACTTGAAGCTCCTATCAAGAGCGGAGTTGAAGTAGGATCCATATTTATAAGAGCAGCTGACGGAACTCTTGTTCATAAAGCTCCTCTTGTAACTCTGGAAGATATCAGTGAGGGAGGCTGGCTCGACAAATCATGGGACTGGACAGTATCATCTATTACAAGTCTGTTTGACTAAAGGTGACCGGAATGGCTAATTTCAAAAAACTGATTAATTTTCCCAGTAAAGTTGATTTCAGGGTTATTGTATTGGATGTACCGGATATAGAAAATACTGTTATAAGCTTCTTTGCTGAACGCTTTGACCTTAAGGTTGAAACACCGATTGCAAAAAAGCCGTCAAAAAACGGAACATATTACTCTCTATCTGTAAACGTAACAGTAAAAGATGAAAAACAGATGAACGAGATCTACACCGAACTTGCAAAAGTAAAAGATGTTAAATATGTCCTGTAGGATCTGAAATCTTTATTCCAAAAATAACAAAGATCGGTAGAAATACCGATCTTTCTGTTAGAGCAACAACAAAATATTTTTAACTTACAAATCGGCCAGTGCCTGATTAAAGTCTTCTATCAGATCCTTCTGATCTTCAATTCCCACACTGATTCGAATCAAATCATCAAATATACCGTTTTCATTGCATTCGAATGATGATAAATTTCTGCAGATAGTAGTTCTTGGATAAATAACAAGCGTTCTGACATCCCCTATGTTAGTGGCAATGGTTGCATATTTAAGCCTGTCCATAACCTTGAAGGCATTCTCTTTTGAACCTACCCGCAAAGTTACAATTCCGCCTCCAAGTCCGTTAAACTGCCTTGCCGCCAGTTCGCAGAAAGGAGAACTTTCCAAAGTCGGATAATTAACTTTCACTTTCGGATTGGATGCCAAAGACGAAGCCAGTGCATATGCATTTGAACAGATGGTTTTCATACGCAAGCCAAGAGTCTCCAGTCCCATAATATTGAGATACGAATTAAAAGGAGAGGTACATGCTCCGAGATTGCGCCATGTCTCCCTGCGCAGTTTGACCAGATAGGCAAGATTGCGGAATTCCCTGAATGATGCAAGAGTTGGATACTTGTCAAAATTCCAGTACACCTTTCCGCTGTCGATAATAATTCCACCTATGGCATTACCGAAACCGTTTATATACTTGGAAGTAGAATGAACAACTATATCAGCGCCGATTTTAATGGTCTGAACCAGATACGGGCTGGCGGTTGTCGCATCCACTATCAGAGGAATATCATGCTTATGCGCAACGCGGGAAATTGCGTCGACATCCATTACCTCAAGGCTGGTATTGGTGATAATTTCACCGAAAATCAGTTTGGTTTTCGGTGTTATAAATTTTTCTATTTCCTCGGCAACAAAATGGCGAACGAAATTAACTTTAATCTGATACTTTTTCAGTTCGGCAAATAATTCCAGGGAACCGCCGAATAAGGAAGATGACACGATAATCTCATCACCTGTTTCGACCAGATTCAAAATAGAGATGGCTATTGCCGCAAGACCTGATGAACATGAAACCGCACCGGCTCCGTCTTCAATCTCGCATAATCTGCGTTCAAACGCATCAACACTGGGATTGGCAACCCTGGTATACGAACACCCGGGTTTTCTGTGATTAAAAATATCCTCCAGTTCCTGAGCACTTTTCGCTGCAAAACTGCTTGACTGATTTATCGCCGGCTGAGTAGCTCCATGTTCGTAACTACTGACCTCATATCCATGTAATAATCTTGTATTGAATTCCATAAACTAAATTACATAATACCAGCATTCATCTTTAGGATCTGTAGATTTTGATTTATTTCGAATATCTGTCAGCTGTAATTCCTGAATCTTAACATTAACGCGGGTTCCCGGTTTGATTGATTTGGTGATAAAAGCATTACCGCCTATTACAGAACCTTCGCCAATCACTGTATCTCCACCTAAAACTGATGCATTAGAATAAATAGTAACATTATCCTCTATAGTAGGATGACGGCGCACATTTCTGAGTTTCTGACCACCATGTGTGGACAGTGCACCTAATGTTACACCCTGATACAATTTTACATTATTGCCTATTACTGTTGATTGACCTATTACAATTCCTGTACCGTGATCAATAAAGAAGTAATGACCTATTGTAGCACCTGGATGTATATCTATTCCAGTACGGCTGTGCGCATATTCCGACATTACTCTCGGAATCAGAGGTATACCAAGCTGATATAACTCATGAGCCATTCGATAAATAGAAATGGCAAACAATCCCGGATATGAAATTATAATTTCATCAAAATTAAATGCTGCAGGATCTCCGTCAAAGGCGGCCTGCAAATCCTCTTCAAGATATGCTCTGACATGAGGAATACGATCAAGAAACTGCAATGTTACATCCTGAGCCTTCTTCTGCAGTTCCTCCTTTTCATCGGAATTTACATCATGCTTATAACGCATGGCAATATAAATCTGTTTACTGAGATGGAACATTACATCTTCAATAAGTACAGAGATAAAGTCCGGAAGATTATAAACCTTGTAGTTGCAGGTCTGATAAAAACCCGGATAAATAATTCTTAACAGATTACGAATACACTCAAAGACGATCTCCCTGTTGGGCTGATGAAACATATCATCCTTATTATCAATTGAACGATCCTGATTGTAATCATCAATTATTCTTGTCTTTATACTTTTTATCCGTTCTTCAATTCTTTGCGATAACTCGTAATCACTAACCATTTTGAATCCTCAAAAAAGATCGGATATCAGATATCCGATCTTGTAAATAAAGTTAAATATACTTTAAACCAAAGCGTATAAAGCTTTAACCAAAGTGTCGACCTCGTCAGGAGTGTTGTATAAACCCAGTACAGGTCTAATGGTACCTTCATAACCATAGTGGCGCAGTACAGGCTGAGCACAGTGATGACCAGCTCTTACCGCTATACCGTATTTGTCAAGGTATTCACCAACTTCAGTTATTGAATGACCATCAAGAACAAAGGATAAAACACCTGATTTATTAAGCGGCAAGCCCACCAGATGCAAACCTTTCACTTTAGACAATTCCTTTACCGCATATTGAGTCAATTCATGCTCATACTTGGCAACATTACCCATACCGATTTCAGACAGGTAATCAATTGCAGCACCAAGACCAACAGCATCGGCAATGCTTCCTGTACCTGCTTCAAACTTGTTTGGAGCAGGATTGTAGATGGTACGTTCAAAGGTAACATCCTTGATCATATTACCGCCGCCGTGATACGGTTTGGCTTCTTCAAGATACGCACTCTTTCCGTACACCGCACCGATACCGTTCGGACCGTACATCTTATGACCGGAAAATACCAGGAAGTCCGCATCAGACGCACTTACGTTAATCGGCAGATGAGCAATGGACTGAGCTGCATCGATCAGGATCGGCACATTGTGACGATGAGCAATATGTATAAGTTCCTCAATCGGGGTAATAGTACCCAGAGTATTGGAAACATGCGCCACAGATACAAATTTTGTACGTGGTGTAAACAACTGCTCATATTCATGTATAAGCAAATCACCCTTGCTGTCTACAGGAATAACCTTGATTACAGCACCGGTTTCAGCTGCTACCAATTGCCATGGAACAATATTGGCGTGATGTTCAAGTATCGAAACAATAATTTCATCACCAGGCTGCAAACGAGGTTTCACAAAAGAATGTGCAACCAGATTGATACCTTCAGTGGTTCCGCGAACCCATACAATATCGTTCTTGCTAGGCGCACCGATAAAATCGGCAACCTTCTGACGGGCATCCTCATAAGCATCCGTAGATCTCGCCGCCAGCTGATGAGCTGCACGATGAACATTCGAATTTTCAGTAGTGTAATATTGAACAAGACGATCAATAACCACCTGAGGACGCTGAGTAGTAGCGCCATTGTCAAACCAAATCAGCTGATTGCCATTAATCTGAGTAGTAAGAATAGGAAAATCAGCCCTTATCTGTTCTATGGATTTATTGCCAACAACTATTGATGACTTGTTTACCGGAGCAGGTACTGAACCGTAATTAACTCCTGCAGCATTCTCCGCATACTGTTTGCTTTCTTTTTCAGACAGTATCTTAGGAGAATAACTAACAGCATTCTGTCCCTTGCTTCCGGAAGGCTGCTGATTTGTTACATTAAACGGATCCAACGATAAAACATCGTCAATAATCTTTTGATCAGCACCAAAATAATTATTCAAATCAGCATTCACCTGGCCTGCCTTGGTTTCAAAACGGGATTCAAGCAAAGCAGAGTCGCCATCAGCTAAATTAGCAATTCCATTTAAACAAATATTAGGATCAATATCGGATAAATATCCCTGTGCCAAATTTGCAAGTTCTGCTTCACTTGGTAATCCTAATAATGTTGGATCACTAATCGTAGTCATGATATTCACCTACTTCAACGTTTTCTAATACAGCAATAGCATCATCAGCCAGAATTGCAGCTGAGCAGTACAATGATAATAAGTATGAAGCAACACCCTTATCGTCAACGCCTCTGAAACGTACAGATAAACCGCGAGACTGTTCATGTTTCAATCCGGTCTGGAATAAACCGATTACACCGCGTTTTTCTTCGCCGGTTCTGATTAACAGAATGTTGGTCTTACCGCTCTGGCTCTTTGGTTCCTTAACACCGTCAACCAGTAATTTGTTTGAAGGAATAATTGGAATTCCGCGCCATGTCAGGAATGTACCGCCCTGAATATTAACTGTTGCAGGTGGAACACCTCTCTTGGTGCATTCTCTGCCGAATGCTGCTATAGCACGAGGATGAGCCAGGAAGAATGAAGGTTCTTTCCATACTTTGTAAATCAATTCATCGAAATCATCAGGTGTAGGAGCACCGGATGAACTAACAGGCTGAATTCTCTGTGAATCAGCAATATTCTTTAATAAACCGTAGTCATCATTGTTGATTAACTGGCTTTCCTGACGTTCTCTTAAAGATTCAATAGCCAATGCCAGCTGTTCTTTGGTCTGATCGTAAGGTGAACCGTAAACATCATCAACAACAGTGTTAACATTTAAAATTGTAGAAATAGAATTTAATTTGTATTCTCTTGGTTCAGTCTCATAATTGATAAAGCCTTGAGGAATAATGTCACTCTTTTTTGTCTGTGAGCATAATACATCAAGTGGAGTTTCACCTTCCACAACCTTATTAACACGGAATAAACCTGTTTCCAGACCTTTGAATTCCAAAAATCTGGTTAACCATTTTGGTGTAATAGATTTAAATTGAGGGCGTGTTTTTGTAACGTTGGCTAAATTATAAGCTTCCTTCAAGCCTAATGCATTTAATCCTGTATTTTCTGACATAATTTTTTTATCTCCATAAATATAAATAAAAGTTGGGTTTAATATTGTGGAAATGATGGATCAACATCACGTCCCCAAGAATTTATTCCGTCTTTCAGGTTATAACATTTACCCTTATAACCTGCTTCCCTCAGGGTATTAATTGCCAGGATACTGCGCTTACCTTCTTTACAGATAAAAATTGTATCTATATCCGGGTTCAATTCGTTTTTCCTGCGTTCCAGCTGTCCTATAGGGATAACAACTGCATTCGGAAATGTAACAATTGCTCTCTCGTGAGGTTCTCTTACATCAACAATTGTTAACTGATCTCCGTTATCAATACGTTTTTTTAATTCCTTTGCTTCAATCGGCTCTACCGGTTCCTCATCGTTCTTTGGAGTCAGACCGCACAGTTCAAGGTAATCAATGGTATCCAGTTTACGTTCTTCCCCCGTGTGACCGCAGATGTAGCAGTTAGGATCCTTTTCAACATCAAATATGAAGAACCGATTGTGCCATGCATCTATTGTTAAAACCTTTCCGATTAACGGTTCACCGCCGCCTACTATCAGTTTGATAACCTCGTTTGCCTGGTAGGAGCCGACAATTCCTCCAAGAACACCCAGTACTCCCCCCTGTGAGCAGGTAGGAATCAATCCTGCAGGAGGAGGTGCAGGATACAGGCATCGGTAGCAAGGACCATATTCGTTATAAAATACCGTTACCTGTCCTTCAAACTGGTAAATTGCTGCAAACACATCAGGTTTTCCTGCAATTGCACAGGCATCGCTGATTAAATATCTGGCCACATAATTATCGGTAGCATCCGCTATCACGTCATACTGCTTAATCAAATCAAGAATATTGTCCGCATCCAGTTTATAGTTATAGGTTTCAACCTTGATTTTAGGATTTATGGCTCTGACATAATCCTTGGCAGATGAAACCTTAGGTCTTCCAATATCCCTGGTACGGTGAATTACCTGACGCTGTAAATTAGTGGCATCCACCTCATCAAAATCGACAACACCTAAAGTTCCGACACCGGCTGCGGCAAGATACTGCACCAACGGTGCACCTAATCCGCCCATGCCGATAATAAGAACCTTGGCGGCTTTCAGTTTCTTCTGACCTTTTACACCTACTTCCTTTAACAAAAGATGGCGGCTGTATCTTAAAATCTCATCATTATCAAGTTTTTCACCGGGATTATCACCCAGTACGCTCTTAACACCGGATCCGCCGGCAATGGCAGGAATAATTACAACAGTATCTCCATCTCTTACAGGAGATTCATATCCCTGCAGCTGCTTAATATTTTTTGACCCGATGAAAATATTCAGATAAGAAAAAGGCTGTTCATTGCTGTCAATAATAATTCGCTTGATTTCTGGATACTTTTCTATTAAATTATCAACCACTTCCTTTACTGTGTTTCCTGACAATTCAATTTCAGACTGTCGCTCCGTATAAGTCCTAAACGTAGTAGGAATAATTAATGTTACACTCATTGTTTGAACCATCCCTGTTTAAAATCATACAATTCCTATTGATCATATAGGAATAATGTATTTGTATAATATTATTGAGCCATTGTCAATATAAAGTTAATAAAACCAGACGTTTTGATGAACATTTGTGCAGCTGGCGATTCGTATAACTGATATATCAATAATTTAAGTCTGATATTTGAAATTATGCTACTGAAACACAGTTGCAGGAAACCTGCAGGATCCTTCTTAGGTTTATAATCTGGAATAACTTGGAGTAATGAAAAATCGAACAATAAACCGGCTAATTAACAAAATATTTCTTTTAATTTTGTTAAAACTCACATAAACGAATTTAATTTATTCAAGTTAAACGTAAAGAGCTTTATAATGTTGGAAGTAGTTTGTCTACAGTTTGTAGGTGAGATATGAGTCCAGTTAATGCGGAAACAGTTTTATTAGAAAATAAAAAATTACAGGAAGAACTGAAAAATCTTAAAAAACAAAGATTGGAGGAGCAGAGAAGTTCCCTCAATCTGTATGCTTTGCTATTGGGATTATTCAGTCTGGATAATAATTCAAAACTGAATGAAACCGAAATTGAAAATGTTCTTTCATGTATAGATGATGAAAAATACAAAGAATCAAGAGAAAATATTGAGTCGCTTATAAAAAAGGATATCTGCAATGCTGCCAAGGCGGTTGACTTTGCAACCGAAAGTATAGAAAAGTCAATTGACAGCATAGAGGAAAATTCGGATATTGAAAAGAATCTGAAATTATCGCTGCAGCAGTATCACGATAACTCCAAGGCGTTCGGCATCAGTTCCAAACCGTCAAAACTGTTGAAAATTCTGGAATTATACAATGTAGCCTTTAATGATTTGGCTTCAAAAAACACCATATCCAGAACAACATACGACAAGGATGAAATGGATCAGCTATGCAGCAGTATGCAGCAGATCATTTCAGAGATGGATTTTCCTAACTCCATCGCCGATGAATTAACGCTGATACGCTATAAGCTTCTTTCTGATATTAATCCGAAGGAACTTCCTAAAATATGTGTAAAAATTTTAGAACTGGTAGTTGCCAGTTATAAAATTGAAAGAGAGGATTCGCAAACCTTCCTTACAACACTGAGCGAAAGTCTTAACCTGTTTAATGTCAACTTCGGCAAGTCAATTTCAGTGGTTAAATCCATTCACAGTTCCGAAGCCGACACCAATAATTCCATCGATCTGGCAGTTGAAAAAATCAATGACACAATTAAGGAAGTTGATACCATTCAGCAGCTCAAGGACAACATACTTGCGCAGGTTGCAAACATAAGACAGGCAATGGTAGAGCATCACAAGATTCAGGACAAGCAAAGCAACTTTGTAAGAGCCATTGAAAAAATCCAGGATCGCCTGAAACTTATGGTTGAAGAAACTGATGAATTCAAACAGAAACTGGCTCAGCAGAAGCACCGTCTCCTGATTGACAGTTTGACTCAGTTGAACAATAAAAATGCATATGAAAACAGAATCGACCATGAATATAAACGTTGGCAGCGCTACGGCGGATATATGACAATAGCTCTAATCGATGTTGATAACTTCCGAGGTATTAACGAGAAATACGGTCATATAGCTGGAGATCGTGCACTTAAGGTTATTGCCCGGGCACTGCAGACCAAAATCCGTGATACAGATTTTATTGCCCGCTACAGCAGTGATAAATTCGTTGTTATCTTTATCGGAACGGAACGAAAGGATATTGAAGTCCCTCTTAAGAAACTTAATGAAATCATATCCACCATTCCATTCCACTTCAAGGACAACAAGGTTAAGATTACTGTTTCAATAGGTGCTGCGTATTTTACAGAAAACGACAATCCTGTAACGGTACTTGAAAAAGCAGAACAGGAACTTTCGGAAGCAAAGAAAGAAGGAAAGAACTGTTTCAGTATTCAGTAGAATCCGGTGATTCACAGTTAAACATCAACAGGTACGCAAAAAAGCGTACCTGTTTTTTTTACAGGAAAATATTGAAACTAGTTAATTTCAATTTCCGGCATGGATTTAATTAAATCATCCAGCTGTTTTAACTGAGATAAAAACGCTTCCAGCAACGCCAGAGGCAAAGCACTCGGGCCGTCACATTTGGCATGGGCAGGATCCGGATGAGATTCCAAAAACACACCGGCAATTTTTGCTGCGATACCGGCACGGGCCAAATCAAGAACCTGGGATCTGCGACCGCCTGAAGCCTCGGAATTAGGATCTCTGCACTGCAGCGAATGTGTAACATCAAAGATAACAGGCGCATTGCCTGACACTTTTTTCATTACCCCAAAGCCCAACAGATCGACAACCAGATTATCATATCCGAAGCATGAACCACGTTCACATAACATCAGTTGATCATTGCCGCATTCTTCAAATTTATCAACAATGTTACCCATCTGAGACGGACTTATAAACTGCGGTTTTTTAATATTGATCGGTTTTTTGCTGTCCGCCATGGCTTTTACCAAATCGGTCTGACGGGCCAGAAAGGCCGGCAGCTGTAAAACATCCACCACTTCGGATAACGGTTCAACCTGATCGCTTTCATGAACATCGGTAATGATTTTAACACCAAATGTTTTCTTTAATTCCTCAAAGATCCTGATACCTTTTTCCAGGCCCGGACCGCGGAACGAATGTATTGATGACCGGTTTGCCTTATCCCAGCTTGCCTTGAAAACATAAGGAATATTAAGTTTCTCCGTAACTTTTACATACTCCTCGCATGCTTTCAGAGCCAGTTCTCTTGATTCAAGAACATTGATTCCTCCAAATAAAACAAAAGGCAAATCATTGGACACTTTTATATCACCGACTTTTACCACTTTAGCATTCATAAAACACTCCTTCCGTTACTCTATCGTTACCGCCGTAATCAACTGTAGTAACCACTTTTTTAAAACCATGCTCTTTAAACAAAGCTCTTACCGATGCTCCCTGATCATACCCGTGTTCCACCAGCAGGATTCCCTGATCGTTAAGAAAATCACTGCTTTGCTCCACAATACTTCTCAAATCGGATAATCCGTTTTCTGCGGCAACCAGTGCAGATTCCGGTTCAAATCTGACATCACCGCAGGAAAGATGCTCATCATCCGGTGCTATATAAGGAGGATTTGCAACAATCAGGTCAAATTTTCCTTCTACAGCGCTGAACCAGTTGCTTACTTTAAATTCAACGGCAAGGTTGTTCAGTCTGGCATTTGTTTCCGCCAGTTTAACCACATCTTCAAAGAGATCCACTCCTTCAATCATGGCTCCCGGCAATTCTCTTTTCAGTGCAAGTGCAACAGCTCCCGTACCTGTTCCAAGATCCAGGATGGAACTATTTTTATTCGCATATTTAAGAGCTCTCTCTACCAAAACTTCAGTATCCGGCTGAGGGATCAAGGTAGTATTATTACAGCGCAATTTTAAATCCCAGAAATCTCTGTACCCGATAATATACGCAACAGGCTCTCCTTTCTTTCGCCTGTCTATCATAAATTTATAATTTTCAATTTCCGGTTCGGCTACCGAATCATGATCATGGATAATCAGCCATTCCTTTGATTTGCCAAGCACATGCGCCAGCAGCAGCCTTGCATCCACAAACGGAGACTCTCCGTTTGCCGCCTTCAGCTGTGCAGTCCCGTCTGATAACAATTCACAAACTTTCAAGAAACATTATTCCTGTGATGCAAGTGCTGCCAGCTGATCTGCCTGATATTCCTGAATTACAGGATCAATCAGCGCGTCAAGATCACCGTTCATTACTTCATTTAAACGATATAGGGTTAAATTGATGCGATGATCCGTTACACGGCCTTGAGGATAATTATATGTTCTGATACGGTCTGAACGATCACCTGTACTTAAAATACTGTGACGGGCCTCATCTGCTTCCGCTTTATGCTTATCTTCCTCGAGTTTGGTCAAACGAGCCAGCAGAACACTCATTGCCTTCGCTTTGTTTTTATGCTGTGAACGTTCATCCTGACACTCAACCACCAGACCGGTAGGAATGTGGGTAATACGAATTGCGGAATCCGTTTTATTGATATGCTGACCGCCAGCTCCTGATGAACGGTAGGTATCAATTCTCAAATCAGCAGGATTAATTTCCGGTGCCTCGGCTTCAGGAACCTCAGGTAGCACCATTACAGTACATGCCGATGTATGAACTCTTCCCTGTGCTTCAGTCTCCGGAACACGCTGCACACGATGTCCGCCAGATTCAAACTTCATTACTCCATAAACAGACGTACCGGAAAGACGGGCGATTATTTCCTTATATCCGCCATGTTCTCCTTCACTGCTGCTCATTATTTCAACCTGCCATCCTCTCTTTTCTGCATAATAATTGTACATACGGAATAAATCACCTGCAAAAATCGCCGCTTCATCACCGCCTGTACCGGCTCTTATTTCAAGGAAACAGTCATTATCATCTTTTGGATCTTTAGGCAAAAGCAATATCTGAATATCATGTTCTACCTTTTCCAGTGCTGCCTTGGCTTCATCATGTTCCTCTTCAGCCATTGCCTTTAATTCGGCATCATCACTGTTAAGCATTTCCAAAATACCTTCAAAATTGCTTTTCGCATCTTTATAATTCTGAAAACCTTTAACGACATCCGTCAAAGAAGCAAATTCCTTGGACAATGCCTTAAAACGTTCCTGATCACCTACAACCTCAGGCTGACCAAGCAAAGCTTGAACTTCCTCGTATCTCTCCTGTAAAGTTTCAAGTTTTGTTATAACACTATCTTTCATAAATTTTACCTGATAAAACAGTTATCAAAAATACTGATACTTTTAATAATCCTTATGGTTAAATACAAAAAGAGACCTGTACTAAACTTATAATACAGATCTCACAAAAAAAACAGCTAGGCGTGTAAAGAACGTTCTCCGCGAGCTATTCCGCTTACACCGGATCTAACAACTTCAAGCAATTCTGTTGTTTTGGTTATCACAGCAATAAATGAATCAAGTTTAGCTGAATCACCAACGAGCTGAATTACATACAATTCGCTTGTTACATCCACTATCTGACCTCTGTAGATGTTAGTCAGAGACATCAGTTCATTACGCAAATCAGCGGTATGAGCACGACACTTAACCAGCATTATTTCACGCTCAATGTATGGACCGTCCGCCAAATCGCATACCTTAAGAACATCAACAAGTTTATGCAGTTGCTTTGTAATCTGCTCCACCATTTCATCATTACCGGTGGTAACAATGGTAATGCGCGACAAGGTATTATCTTCCGTAGGAGCAACAGTCAGGGTCTCAATGTTATAACCGCGCTGAGAAAACAAACCAACCACACGGCTTAATGCACCTGATTCATTTTCAAGTAATATTGAAATTATATGTCTCATTGTACTGTATTCTCCGTATCGCTTAATCTCATATCACACATAGCACCCTTGGCAATCTGCATAGGGTAAACCTTGGCATCAGGATCAACAAGTATATCAATAAGAACAAGTTTATCCTTCATTGCAAAAGCTTTTTCCAAAGTACTGTCAAGCTCTTCAGGCTTTTCAATACGCATACCCACGTGACCGTATGCTTCTGCCAGTTTTACAAAATCAGGCAATGAATTTACATATTCCTGACTGTAGGATGCGGTTGTACGACCCTCGTAGAACAGTTTCTGCCACTGTTTCACCATACCCAAGGAATAGTTGTTAATGATCAGAATCTTTAACGGAATATTGTACTCCAGACATGTTGATAATTCCTGAATATTCATCTGGAAAGAACCGTCGCTGGAAATGCAGACAACAGTTTCATCAGGATTTGCCATCTGTGCACCTACCGCTGCTGGGAAACCGTAACCCATTGTTCCCAATCCGCCTGAATTCAGCCATTTTCTCGGTTTCTTGAACGGATAGTACAAAGCAGTGAACATCTGATGCTGACCTACATCCGATGCAATGATTGTATTCTCGTTTGTATATTTTCTTAAAGCTTCAATTACCTGCTGAGGTACCAGGTACTCTCCTTTCTTGTAATCAAGGCACTTCTTGGCGCGGTATTCAGCGATCTGATTCCACCACGGAACAAGCTGAGCTCTGTCAAAATTCAAGCCAAGTTCATCGATTACATCCATCATCTGCGGAATAACCTTGTCAATGGAACCTACTATAGGTATATCAACTCTGACAGTCTTGGAAATTGATGCAGGATCAATATCAATATGAATAATCTTTGCATTAGGACAGAACTTTGCAACATTATTGGTTACACGATCCGAGAAACGGGCTCCGACTGCAAGTACCAGATCGGAATTGTGCATCGCCATGTTCGCCTCGTAGGTTCCGTGCATACCAAGCATGCCTAAAAACTGTGGATCTTCCGCAGGATAGGCACCCAGACCCATTAAAGTACTGGTTACCGGGAAATTGAATGTTTTTGCAAGTTTTCTCAAGTATTCGCTGCCGTTTGAATAAACAACACCGCCGCCGATATAAACCACAGGTTTCTTTGCTTCAGCCAGTAACTTTACTGCACGCTTGATCTGTCCCTTATGACCTACAGTTGTCGGATTATAGGAACGCATCGAAATTTCTTTCGGATATTCATAATCAAACTTAACTCTAGGATTCTGTACATCTTTAGGAATATCAATTACTACAGGACCAGGTCTGCCGGTAGAAGCAATGTAAAAAGCCTTCTTGATTACAGTTGGTAAATCTGTTGCTTTTTTGCATAAAAAGCTGTGTTTTACGATTGGTCTTGTTATACCAACGGTATCAACTTCCTGGAACGCATCCTGACCGATCAGCGGATTTGCCACCTGACCGGTAATAACAACCAGCGGAATGGAGTCTGCGTATGCCGTCGCTATTCCTGTTACACAGTTTGTAGCACCCGGACCGGATGTTACCAGAGCAACACCAACCTTTCCTGTACTGCGGGCATAACCGTCTGCCGCATGAACAGCAGCCTGCTCGTGTCTTACCAAAACGTGTTTAATTTTTTTTGAAAAACTTAATGCATCATAGATATCAAGAACGGTACCGCCAGGGTAACCGAAAATCATATCAATTCCTTCGTCTTCTAAAGCACGCACAACCATTTGTGCGCCTGATAATTGTTCCATTGTAAAAAAGCCTCCTGGCTACAAGTTTACGTCTTGCGAATCGTCGTAAATCCATACACGCAGCAATAAATTAAGCTACCAGTTTCCGGTTAAAAACTGAAACACTCGGTTGATTTATAAACAACATTACAGCTACTACCATTTAATTAAAGAATATTCCTAAAAAATAGGGACATGCTGCTTTGCGGTAACAAAACAACATTGTGAACACACGTTGAATGTTTTTCAAAGTGTATTTTAATTATAGCACATCGCATATGCGAAATAGTGATGTTTTTACACTATTTTGACAAAAGTTCACAGAGAAAACATCAGTCGGAGGCAAAACATCAATAAATAATCAAATCATCAGATTCTGTCAGACAATTATTGATTAAAAAGTTTATCAATTATGCATTATTTGTTATAACAAAATTTGTTTATTACGCTAAAATATGCAATGAATTCTATTAGAGTTGGAATTCATACTGATTATCATCATTTTTTTATTTAGGGATAGTTTCATGGATATTACAAAGAAGTCCTTCATGGACGGATTTTCTTGGGTAACCAACGCAATCAAGGCTTGTTTACCTAAAGCTCCTTCTTTTATTGTTGTTTCAGTGCTTGCAACTATTGTATTCAGTATTTTGGTTTTACTGATTACTTTAGTAGGAGCCTTGTTTGCAAAGATTCCAGTTATAGGAATTATTATTTCTCTGGCAGTTTTGCTGCTGACGGCAATACTTTCTCTCGGTTTCTACTGCGGCTACCTGAAAGCCATTCAAACAATACTGAACGACGGAAAAGTTTCATTCGGCAGTTTCTTCTTTGCATTAAAGGATAGGCAGTTCTTAATCAAAATTCTTCCTTTCGCCATTATTCTCGGTCTGACATGTGCACTGATAGTAGGCGCATTCGGCTACCTTTCATACCTTGCCATTGTTTCAACCGGCAGTCAGGTGCTGTTCTATATTTGTCTGGTAGTTATGCTGGTTCTTCTGGTGATTGTTATGATTTACGGTACATACTCACTGATTTTATTCATTCAGCGCAATGACCACAAAATTATGGCAACTCTGAAAGACACCGCCAACGGGCTGTTAAAGAATATCACCTCTATTATCGGAATGTACATCGGTCTTCTCGCAATCTCAATTGTAACCAACTTTATTGCACAAGCTCTGACAAATCTGATAATCGGTTCACCAAATCCGAGCATAGCGATGGCTGTTGTTGTTTTTGTTGTGCTGATCATTATATACTGCATTGTGGGAATGATTTCTGTTGCAACACTCTGCCTGTCTGCAAAGGAAATTTTTGTTGAAAACGATGGTCAAGTGATTCAGAAGAACAGCCAGCGGCTGTAGAACAGAACAATGACGAATCAAACAACTAATTTCTGCCGGAATTTTCTGAAACAATAATTATCAATGGACAGCTTGTTTTCAAGCTGTCCTTTTTTATCCCTTTGTCATGGACCAACGGATGGTTCCCCCCTTGATTTTGAACAGGAAATAAATATCAGGACGGTTCATTGGTTACTGCAAATAACTGCCAGTGAGAGTGACGGCACATCCGTTCAGAAAAAGCAGCAATGTTTGCACAGCACAAAGTTTATGACCGATACAACCGATGAGCACCGATGCATGTAAGAAAAATCAGAATATGCAGGAAAAATAAAATTTCATACTATTTTAAGAAAACATCAGCCATAAAAAAAGCCCCATGCAATGGAGCTTTTCAACACACAAAAGAAACATAATTATTAAATTATTTCAAGAATTTCCCTGGTTACATCCTGTCTGTTTTCCACATGAAAGGAATTTAATACAGGATTATCCAAATCCATCAAAGATAAAATCAGATAAGATGCATTTGAATCATAGGATAATCTTTTATCCTCATCCGAAGGTCTTGACGGGGATTCCGGATGGGAATGCCAGTTACCGAACAACTCAAGTTTCAGTGATCTGACATCTTTAATAGTAGCCAGCTGCTCTTTAGGATCCATGGTAAAATGTTCATTTGATGCATCAACATTGGTTAAAAAATACACCTTTTCCACTACCCTGTTACCATCCACTTCCCTGCCGGCAATAAGCCCGCAGGCTTCATACGGCAACTGACTTTTGGCGTAGGCTACAATCTGTTCATAATCGGATTTCTTTAATATTATCTTCATTTACCATGTTCCTGAAAATTATTCTTAATGTTTCTGTTTCAATTCACAGGTCGGCTGAGCATAATCCACCAGCTCTGTAATTGTAGGATTATCACCGCACACGGCACAGCTGTGAGTATTTGACGGCAGTTTAACCTTATGGAATTCCTGCTTGATTGCATCATAGGTCAACAGATAACCTGTAAGCAATTCACCGACACCGGTGATATACTTGATAGCTTCCATAGCCTGCAAACTTCCGATCACACCACCCATGGCACCTACTACGCCGGCCTGTTTACAGGTAGGAACAGCATCTGCCGGAGGCGGATTCTTGAATACACAGCGGTAGCAAGGGCCCTGACCCGGTACATAGGTCATGAGCTGGCCCTTGAATCTTATAATACCTGCATGAGAGAAAGGTTTTTTCTCCATTACACACGCGTCGTTAACCAGAAACTTCGCAGGGAAATTATCGGTACCGTCAAGAATAAAATCGTATTCTCTAATCAGTTCTCTGATATTTGTTGAGTCTACAAATGTCTGATATACATTAACCTTAACATCAGGATTTATAGCTTCCATGGCTTCCTTTGCGGATTCAACCTTGGCCTTGCCGATATTTGCGGTGGTATGAATCACCTGCCTCTGCAGATTGGAAAGATCAACAACATCGGCATCGGCAATTCCGATCGTTCCTACACCGGCTGCGGCAAGATACAATGCGGCTGGCGAACCCAAACCGCCGGCACCTATAATAAGAACCTTAGCATTTAATAGTTTCTTCTGTCCTTTAACGCCAATCTCTTTTAAAATGATGTGTCGGGAATAACGTTCGATCTGTTTATCTGTTAAAGCCATGAGAACCACCACCCATAAAATACAAGAATTCCACTACATCACCGTCTTTCAATGATTTTTCATTGCGATCCTGACCGTCAACAAACTCCTCGTTTACGGAAACAGTCACATACTCAGGAGTTTCAACATTTTCCTGCTGAATCAGTTCACCGATTGTCAGACCGTCTTTAACTTCTTTATTTACACCAGCTACAGTTATTTTCATAATTATTTTCCAGATTTATATTATATTAATTTAATCACCAACTTTTTCCACATATACAGTATATGTACCATCCTGATTGTCATTTATTTGCAAAATCTTGTGACCGTCATCCTTTAAGGAACGTGGAACATTCTGTACCGGTTCACCGTCGTTCATTCTGATTGCAAGAATCTGACCTTCATCCAGTTCCTCAATCACAACCTTTGCCTTTACAAAGGTGTTAGGGCAAACCTTATCAGTTATATCTAATTCTTCATCTGCTTGAATATCATTATTAGCCATTATAAGCCTCCTTTACAGCTTTAATAAAATCTTCCGTACCTTCTCTTTCCAGAGTTAAACGGAAACGTTCACCTCGTTTTGCATGATCCTGGAAATACTGTATAGTTGCGTCAGCAACCCTGAACAGAGTTTCCTTATCCCTCACAAACGGCAAATAGCTTTCTCCCTTGAAAATTGTATTTCCGAATGTTCCGGCAAAGGAAATAATATATCCTCCTTCTCCGACCCATGCATCAGACGGGCATACCTTCACACATTTACCACAGTTGGTACATTTGGATTCATCCTTATGAATCACTTTATTTTCATCTATGCTTAACGCTCCGGCCTTGCAAACCTTCACACAAACACCGCAGCCGATACAGTTAGGCTGGTTGTAACTTACATATAACCCGCCCTTTACTCCGAAATCGTTTTCCTCCGCCTTAAGGCAGTTGTTGGCACAGCCCGTCACTCCGAACTTGAATTTATGAGGAAGTTCTCTTCCGAAGTAGCGTTCGCTCAACTCTCTTGCTAGTTTCAGAGTGTCAATGCAGCCGCTTGGACATACCTCGGATCCTTGACATGCTGTTACAGTTCTCACACGCGGACCGCAGACTCCCGGTTTTACACCGCCCTCCGCAAGTTTGTTTTTCACCTCTTCAATATCATCAACATAGATAAACGGTATTTCAATACCCTGACGTGATGTCATATGCACGTAACCATGACCGTATTTTTCCGCGACTTCAGAAACGGTTCTGATATTTTCCGATGTCATATAACCTCCGACAACAGAAAGACGCATTGAAAAATATCCTTTTTGTTTCTGGCGCATGAAGCCGCCTTTTTTCAGAACAGCATAATTTATCGATTTGGATTTCTTTTCCGCAGATAAGGACTGTTGTTCATCAGCCATGTTATTCTCCTGTTAAAAATATGATGTTTTTGATCTACTTGTTCTCAAATCATACTCAATGTTACTTTTCTGCCAGTAACCTGCTATCAGACTCCCTCAACGGATTTAAAAGCCTGATCAAAATCTTCTATTAAATCTTCTATATCCTCGACACCAACGCTGATCCTTACAAGATCCTGATAAACACCGGAAGCGATTCTTTGTTCTTCCGTATTGTTAACGGTTATGGTGGAAGCAGGATGCAGCACCAGAGTTTTGGTATCCCCTATATTTGAGGTTATATATGCAAGCTTGAGGGAATTCATTATCTTAAAGGCATTTTCCCTAGAGCCGACTCTGATGGTTATAATGGAGCCGTATCCGCCCTTTAATATTCTGCCGGCAATCTCATAACTCGGACTGGTCTCAAGTCCGGGATAATTAACAGTGACTGCGCTGTGGTTTTCAGCAATCCATCTGGCTAGTTTCAAGGCGTTGCTGCAGGAACGTTCAAAACGCAGTGCCAGTGTTTCCAGACCCAGCAGGTTGTAGAATGCATTCTGAGGTGACAGACAGGCACCAAGATCCCTGAACAGACCGTTACGCAGTTTCGCTATGAAAGCGAATTTTCCAAACTTTTTAAATTTATCAAAATTCTGAAATTTACCGTTATTCCAGTTGAAATTTCCTGAATCGGTCAACACTCCGCTGATACCGGTTGAATTTCCGTTTATATATTTGGAGGATGAATTAATAACCACATCAGCACCGAACTCGACAGGTCTTACCAGGTATGCCGTTGCAACTGTATTATCAACAACAAAAGGAATATTGTGCCTGTGCGCAATCTCGGCAAGTTTTCCCAAATCGGTAACATCAAGACTCGGGTTGCCGATTGTTTCGGCAAAGAGTACCTTTGTATTGTCCCTGATTGCATTTTCTATCTGTTCAAAATCATTATTTCTTACAAAGGTTGTAGTGATTCCGAACTGTTCCAGATCATTAAATAAATAAATGGTACCACCGTACAAGGTTGCCGTTGCTACAACATGATCACCGCTTGACAGAATATTCAGCAGAGCATTGCTCACTGCCGCCATTCCGGAGGAAAATCCTATTGATGCAATGCCTTTTTCCAGTTTTGTCATACGGTTTTCAAAAGCAGATACCGTTGGATTCCCTGTTCTTGTATAATTAAAACCGGGTTTTTTATGAGAAAACACATCTGCCAATTCTTCGGCACTCGAGTGCTGAAAGGCACTTGAAAAATAAATAGGAGTTAAAGTTGCACCAAAACGTTCATCCCTACTTACACCTTCGTGTAGTACTGCTGTGTTAAATTTCATTCTTGTTTTACTCTCATATAAAAAAGTCTATTCATATTATACACATTTCCTATATGAATGGTAGGATATATTAAATATTTTCCTGTTGCTTTTGGTTTGTTAGCTTATTTTTTAGTCATCTTAATTTCTTTTTCGTTTGGTTCACTGATTTGTCTTGTAAAAAAGCATTGTTGAAAATTTCGGTTATTTGATTTCACTTTTCTTTAATCTATAATATCGTCAGTTTTTTATTTATTCAATAATTCAGCTCTTATGATTACAATCAATGATATAGACTTTCATTTAGGTAATACTGTTCTGTTTCAATCAGCTTCAGCCCAGATCGCCGTTGGACAGAAGGTAGGTCTGGTAGGTAGAAACGGTTGCGGAAAATCAACGCTTTTTTCTTTACTGACAGGAGAACATGCACCTGACGGAGGTACAATTTCAGTTCCGAATGACTGGCAGATTGCAACGGTTAAGCAGGAAACACCAGCGCTCGAGACCTCTGCACTCGATTATGTGATCGAAGGTGATTTGAAATATCAGAAACTTCAGCAGGAACTGGCTCTTGCCATCCAGAACAATGACGGCAACAGAATTGCAAACATTCATACCGAACTTGATATTATAGACGGATATTCCATTAAATCACGAGCTTCAGAATTGCTTATAGGTTTGGGATTCACCCAGGAGGAACTGACAAAGGCAGTGAAGGAATTTTCCGGCGGATGGAGAATGAGACTCAATCTCGCTCAGGTGCTTATCGTAAAATCCGATCTGTTGCTGCTAGATGAACCAACCAATCACCTTGATCTTGATGCTGAAATATTTCTTGAAAGCTTTTTGAAATCATATCGAGGAACCTTAATCATTATTTCCCATGACAGAGACTTCCTTGATCATATCGTGAATAAAATTATAAATATAGAAAACTATCAGTTAACCTCTTATACAGCAAACTACTCCGAGTACGAAATACAGAAGGCTGAAAAAATCTCGCTGCAGAACGCCATGTATGAAAAACAGCAGAGGGCTATAGCTCATATGCAGTCTTTTGTTGAACGTTTCAGATATAAGGCTACCAAGGCAAAACAGGCCCAAAGCAGATTAAAGGCACTGGAAAGAATGGAGAAAATCGCAGCTATCCATGTCGCATCTCCTTTCCATTTCAGTTTCAGAACACCGGACTCTCTGCCAAATCCTTTGGTGACAATGGACAATATAACACTCGGATACGGCGATCACGTAGTCATCAAAAAGCTACGGTTCAATCTGGTTTCCGGAGCACGGATCGGATTACTGGGTAAAAACGGCGCAGGAAAATCAACCTTTATTAAATTTCTTGCACAGGAACTGGCTCCGCTTTCCGGAGAAGCAACATTTTCAAAGGGCATCAAAGTCGGATATTTTGCCCAGCATCAGCTGGAAAGATTACGCCTTGACGAATCGGCATTAAAGCATCTTCAGCTTATTTCTCCTAAAACACCTGAGCAGGAATTAAGAAATTATCTCGGAGGGTTTGCTTTCGTGGGAGACAAGGTACTGGAAAAAGTATCGACATTTTCCGGAGGAGAAAAAGCACGTCTGGCTCTTGCGCTGATCGTATGGGAAAAGCCAAACATTTTACTTCTCGATGAACCGACCAACCATTTGGACTTAAACATGAGAGAGGCTTTAACGCTGGCTCTACAGGACTTTGAAGGAGCTTTGGTGGTTGTTTCCCATGATCGTCATTTATTAAAAAGCACCACCAATAATTTCTATCTCGTTGATGAAGGGATGGTTGATGAATTTAATGGTGATCTGGAAGATTATCAGAAGTACCTTTTAAATAAACAAAAACAGCTTATAGAACAAAATAACAGAAGAGAACAGGAACAGCACGCAAAAGAAGAAACTCATGAATTAAGCTGGAAAGAAAAAAAACAGCTGGAAGTTAATTTTAAAAACGAAATTCGTCCTGTCAAACAGCAACTTAATAAAATAGATTCAGAAATGACAAAACTATCTCAGCGAAAGGAAGAACTGGAATTGATTCTGGCTGATAACAGCATTTACAGCGACGAAAACAAAAACAGGCTGACAGAACTGTTTACGGAACAGAATTCCGTTGCATCAAGACTTGAAGAACTGGAAATGAGCTGGTTGGAATTAAGCGAGCAGCTGGAACAGAAACAACATGATTTTGACGAGTTAATTTCAGGAAATAAAAATGTTAAGTTATAAGCACGCATTCCACGCAGGTAACCATGCCGATTTAATAAAGCATATGGTATTGGCGGCAACAATTGATTTGTACAAACAGAAGGACAAACCTTTTGTATACATAGATACTCACGCAGGCTCCGGAATATACAACCTGACCGAAAGAGAATCTAACACCACAAATGAATATAAATCCGGTATAAAAAAGATTGCGGAAGATCCGTACTTCTCCAAAGAAGCTTTCAGTTATTTTTCCACTATTAACAAGCTGAATTCAGGAAATAACAACATGGTTTGGTATCCTGGTTCTCCATGCATTGCTCAAAGCCTGCTTAGAGAAAACGATCAGATGATCTTTATGGAACTTCATAATAATGAGGCGGATAAACTGCAGAAAAACTTCGGTAAAGACCCACGTTGCCACATTCATCATCGAAACGGATTTGAAGGGCTGGTAGCGCTTACTCCTCCGACACCACGAAGAGGATTTGCACTCATAGATCCTTCCTATGAAATCAGGGATGACTACAAAAATACTGTTACAGCAGTGGAAAAAGCCCTGAAACGATGGAACGTCGGATGCTTTATAATCTGGTATCCTTTACTGGCCAACGAAAAAGATCACAGTCTGTACATGCACGAATCTTTCAGAAGAATGAATGTTAAAAATTCCTTTACAGCCAAACTGTGTCCGTTTTCACCTGCCGATGAAGAAATAAGAATGTTCGGTTCAGCTGTTACTGTACTTAATGCACCATACCATTTACTGGAAAAAGTTCAGGAAATTCTTCCAAAACTTCATGAAATTCTTAAACAGTCTGATAAAGCCAGATCCTTCATAGAAATTTATGAGAATGAACAGTAAATCCAAGCCGCAGAAATGATTCGGATGCTGTCTGCAAATACTTTCTGATACGAATTAAAAAAGAGAGTTAAAAACTCTCTTTTCTTTTTAATCTGATAATTCAGAAACTATGACATACTCAGGATTACTGCTTAACAGCATCTTCCTTGTTATCCAAAGGTTCTTTAGCCAGTTCGGCTTTAATATCAACCTCATCTATAACAACAGGTTCAACTTTTTTATTAACCTCCTGAACGGTTTCCTTTGCAGTTTCCTTGATTGTACTTTTAACTTCCTTAACCTCTTCCTTTACAGCTTCCTTTACTTCCTTGGCAGCATCTTTAACTTCTTCCTTTACAGTCGGTTTGGTTTCTGACTTAACTTCCTTGTGCTTAACATCCAGTAACTTAACATCAAAAATCAGTACGGAATTGGCAGGAATCATGCCGGTATCATGAGAACCGTATGCAAGTTCGCTTGGAATAAAGAATGTATATTCAGAACCGACTGACATTAACTGTAAACCTTCAGTCCAGCCTGGAATAACATTTGCCAGAGGGAATTCAATAGGCTGCTTACCTTCGCCTGCATTTGAATCAAATACTGTACCGTCAATCAGTTTACCGGTATAAACAACTTTTACAATGTCTGTAGGGGCTTTAACCTTTTCACCGGTTCCTTCAACATTAACAATATACTGTAATCCGGAAGACGTTACCTTAACATTTTCCTTTTTGGCGTTCTGAGCAAGGAAATCCTTTCCCTTCTGAAGATTTTCGGAACTCTTCTTAGCAGCCTGTTCCTTTGCCTTCTTTTCAAACATTTCCTGGAATTTTTCCAGTTTCTCAATAGCCTGTTCTCTTGTTAATTTTGATTTTCCTTCAATTGCATCTACAAAACCTTCTTTAATCAAATCAGGATCAACAACGATTTCTAGTTTCTTGTTGGCATCAACAAAATTAGCCTTCAGATCAGAACCAAGCATTGTTCCCAAAGCATAACTTGCATTCTTTTCCAGTGAGCCGAAATCCTTAACTTCCGCTGTCTCCTTAACATCTTTCTTTTCGCCGTCCTTTACTGCATTATCGGATACAGCGGTACTCTTAACAGTCTGTTTTGCAGCAGGAGCTGCAGCATTTTTATTACCCTCGTCTCCGTCACATCCTGATAAAGCCAAAACTACAGAAGCAGCCAGTAAAGAATATTTTAAACCTTTTAATAACATTTATTTCTCCAAAATAGTTATACTTTCAAACACAAAATCGCCGTATATTTTAGCACAAATTTATTGAACAAATACCTATGAAAAAAACTCAGAGGTAAGACCTGGTTCAAACTTTTCAGTTAATTTTAGGTCTTTATCAGCGCTGTCGTCTTATGTTTGACAATATTACTCTTTACAACATCCGTGCTACGTTTTAAAATTTAACCATATTCTCGAGGAGTGGTGCAAATCCATACCGGTGGTGAATTCAAGTCCACAAGCGCAAGCTGATAAGGTGAAAATCCTTAACCGACGGTATAGTCCGGATGATAGAGGATATTATCAATATACGAATACAGTACAGTCTCGAAAAACTGTCAGAGACTCGGCTGATTATTGTAAACTTCATTCCTCTCATACTCCGCTCCGAAAGTTTGCGCTCATTAATACTGCTTATATATATTAAGGAACAGATGGATGTTCACAGGAATAGTATCAGATTGCGGCATTGTAAAAAAAATATCCAATACCGGCGACAATAATTTTCAAATTACCGTTGGCACAACAAAGATGGATTTATCAACCGTGAAAATCGGGGATTCAATTGCAACCAACGGTGTCTGTCTGACGGTAACACAACTAATGGATAATTGTTTTACAGCAGATATTTCGCACGAAACATACCACTGCACCAATCTCTGTTCATTAACAGTCGGAAGTACTGTGCATCTTGAAAAAGCACTGCAGGTAAGCGAACGTTTGGACGGACATATAGTAACCGGTCACGTTGACGGCATAGGAGAACTTCTGGCAATCGAAAATCATGGAAAGTCAACCGACTTTATCATTCAGATACCGGAAGAGTTAAGCAGATACGTTACAAAAAAAGGTTCAATAGCGGCAGACGGCATTTCTCTGACTGTAAATGATTTACCGGCAGAAAATCACATAAGACTGACAATAATACCGCACACCGTAAACAATACCAATATACGGAACTGGCAAACAGGACAGAAGATCAATATCGAAGTGGATCTTCTTGCGCGATACATAGAAAGGCTGTTAAATTTTTCTGACAGCACCGACAGGCAGACGGCAAATAATGCACAGGAACTGACCTACGAGACATTGTTAAAGAATAATTTTATATAAAATAAAGAAGGCAAAATATGAATATCAGTTCAACAGAAGAAATTATTGAAGAATTTCGTCTTGGTCACATGGTAGTAGTAATGGATGATGAAGATCGCGAAAACGAAGGCGATATAATAATCCCTGCGACCGCGTGTACCGCTGAATCTATTAATTTTATGGCTCAGTACGGCAGAGGTTTAATCTGTCTTGCTCTAAGCAGACAACGCTGCAACCAGTTGAATCTGCATCTTATGGTGGACAAGAACAGAGCTCCATTTTCAACAGCCTTCACCTACAGTATTGAAGCGGCAACCGGAGTTACTACAGGTATATCCGCAGCAGATCGCGCCCGTACTGTACAGGTTGCCGTTGCTCCTGACGCCAAACCTACCGATATAGTACAACCTGGTCACATGTTTCCGCTGATGGCTCTTGACGGTGGAGTTCTGGTAAGGACCGGTCATACTGAAGCGTCAACTGACTTTGCCCGACTGGCAGGACTGGAGCCGGCAGCAGTAATATGCGAAATCATGAATGAAGACGGTTCCATGGCGCGTCGCAGCGATTTGGAAAAATTCTGTGAATACCATAATTTAAAACTTGGTACCGTTGCCAATTTAGTTGAATACAGAATGACTCACGAAACAACGGTTAATCAGATCAGCTGCTGTGATTTTCCGACCGAATTCGGTAATTTCAAGATGGTTACATTCCAGGATTCAATTGATAAACAGATTCACTTTGCTCTGATCCACGGAGATATAGCAAAACACCCTTCTCCGCTTGTTCGTGTTCATTTGAACGACTACTTCAGCGACGTTCTGTGTTCAGACCGCAGTCGCAAACAGTCATTTTCCATTCATGATTCCCTGAAATACATTTCACAGAACACAGGTGTTGTTCTGGTACTGAACAATCACATAGGAAATGATACACTGCTGCAGACAGTAAAGAAGTTTGAACAGGAGGATCAGGCAAAGACACAGAATGGAAGTCAGCCTACAGCTCCTCGTGTTTCCTCAAACAAACCGTCAAAGAGAGTTGGTCTTGGTTCACAGATACTGAAGAAACTGGGAATCAAGCATATGAGAATTCTGTCAACTCAGACTAAATATCACGGATTATCAGGATACGGATTGATTATCGATCAGGTTATAAACAAGATTTAAGAAAACATTAACAAGTTTTAACAAGAGGTTTAAAATGCAGATTATTGAAGGTAACTTAGTAGCTAAAAACGCACATATTGCAATCGTTGTTTCAAGATTCAACAGCTTTATAAATGAACATCTGCTTTCAGGTGCACTGGATGTACTGAAAAGACAGGGTGAGGTGGACGATAACAATATTACTGTTGTAAGAGTACCGGGTGCGATAGAGGTTCCACTGACAGTTAAAAAACTGGCAAAAACCCAAAAATTCGATGCAATCATTGCTTTAGGCTGCGTAATCCGCGGTGCAACATATCACTTTGAAATTGTTGCAAACGAAAGTGCAAAGGGATTAACCCAGGTAATGCTTGAAAATGATATTCCTGTTGCTTTTGGTATATTAACAACTGATAATATAGATCAAGCAGTACAAAGAGCTGGCTCAAAGGCAGGAAACAAGGGAGCGGAAGCAGCTTTAAGTGCCCTGGAAATGATTAATGTACTACAACAAATTCAATAGGATCCTAAATGACAGAAGAAAAAAAGGTTTCACACAAGCCATATGAAAGACATAATGCCCGACAGATGGCATTGCAGGCAATTTACGAATGGCAAATGGCTAAAAATGACGTGGAAACTATGATTGAACAATTTCTCGAATCAAATAAAAAGAAAGTTGATTTGGACTATTTCAGTTATTTGGTTTTAGGCGTAACCAATCACACCAAGGAACTTGACGATAAGTTCTCTCCATATATTTCAAATCGTACCCTTGATCAGCTGGATCAGGTGGATAAAGCAATTCTTCGCATTGCATGCTATGAACTTCTTTTTAATAAACAGCTGGACTATAAAATTGCAATCAATGAAGCAATTGAACTGGCAAAGACATATGCTGCAGAAGACAGTCACAAATTTGTGAATGGGGTTCTGGACAAGATTGTAAAAAACGATCTTCAGAAGAAAAATTAATTTCAAAATAACGCATGAATGAATTTGAAATTATAAAAAGGTATTTTCAACGAAAAATTGATGATCCTGATTTAAAGCTTGGCATAGGTGATGACTGTGCCATTTTTAATTTTGGCAGCAATAATGTTGCGGTTACTACCGATACTCTTGTAGAAGGAGTTCACTTCTTTCCAGATGTGGAACCTCATGCACTTGGTTACAAGTCCTTGGCCGTTAACATTTCAGATCTGGCAGCCATGGGTGCTGTTCCAAGATATTTCACACTTGCCATGACAATACCGGAATATAATCAGCAGTTTCTGGAACAGTTTACTCATGGTCTGTTTGAAATAGCCAATCGGCATCAGATCAGACTTATAGGCGGAGACACCACCCGCGGTCCTCTTTCCATTACCATCACAGCCATCGGCGAAATTTCGCACGGAAAAGAAATTACCAGACACAAAGCAAAGATTGGCGATGATATCTATGTATCCGGAGATCTGGGCGGAGCCGCGCTTGCCGTATTTTTAAAATCCAATCAGACTCATTTGAATGATCAGTATTTGGAAATTGAGGCCTTTAAACGCCTTGAATATCCGATTCCAAGGGTAAATCTTGGTCTTAAGCTTGTGGGGATTGCCAGTTCAATGCTTGACCTGTCTGACGGTTTAAGCTCGGATCTGGAACACATCGTCAGATTGTCAAATGTCGGTGCAATAATAGATTTGGACTTGATACCGTATTCGCAGAGCCTGTATGAAATAGACATGTTGAACAGGATAAATATGGCCATATCGGGCGGAGATGATTATGAATTGTGTTTTACATCCGATCCGGAAAACAGGGAAGCAATAAGCAAACTGTCAACCGAGTTGAATATACCTGTTACAATAATAGGTTCAATTACTGATAACATCGGAAATATCTGCTATCACATGAAAGGTATGCCTTTTGAACTTCACACTAAAGGTTATAACCACTTTACCGATTAAAAACTCCGGCAATCTTGAAAAATTCCGGAGTGTCTTCAGATTGATTTTCAGCATTGCATAAAATATTAATAATGCGGAGGTGGAGTTTCCTCGCTTGGCAATGCCACATTGGAGCCAACCACATCTTTCAGTTTACCATGCAAGAAACGAATCTCTCTTTTTAAGTTTTCAATAACGATCTGCTGATTGGCCATCTCCGAACTTAACTGTTCAATTGTATATTCATTAAAGGAAATCTTGGTTTCCAGTTCTGTTATTCTTGCTTCCAGTTCCTGCTGTTCACTCATTTGCAATTCCCGACATCAAACCTGTTAAACTTTATCCGTATTAAGAATTATTTTTAAATCTGTACCGATCTTTTCGAACTTCTCAAACGAAAACACCGGAATTTCACTCATACTTGAATAATTACCCAGCTTATTCATATGAACGGCATATTCACCCAGAAGTTTTGGTGCCATATATATTATATATTCATTGTACAGATGCTGCTTAACAAGAGAACCGGCCAGACCTGCTCCGGCCTCAACCCATAAATCATTTATATTGTATTTAGCAGCCAGTAATCGGAACAACGGCTTAAGATCTTCGTCTGTGCCGTCATTTACAATAATCACGCAGTTTTCCGGATATCTCTGGGATAACCTTGCCGTTGGAGATACTGCTATAAAAACCCTTCTGCTCTTCTCTGAAAAGATTTTTGAAGAAACCGGAACCCTTGCCTGAGAATCCAGCACAACCAGATCAGGCTGACGGATTTCCTCTGCAGGATATATTTTTAGTATATCCTCAGAAATTTCGTTGCGACGTACAGTCATTGCCGGATCATCTGCAATAACTGTCCTTGAAGTGGTTAGTATTGCACAGCTTCTGGCACGGCAGTTCTGAACATCCCTGCGGGCTTCCTCGCATGTGATCCACTTGCTGATCCCGTTGCCGAGCGCTATTCCGCCATCCATACTTGCCGCCTGTTTTATTCTTACAAACGGCAGTCCGTTTCGCATGCGCCACAAAAAACTTTTATTGATCAACTCAGCCTGCTCCTCAAGAATGCCGCAGTCAACCTTTATACCAGCATTCTGAAGAATTTTAAATCCGTTTCCGGAAACCAGCGGATTGGGATCTTTCATGGCAGCGACCACTCTGGCCACACCGGCGTCAACCAAAGCTTTGGCACAGGGAGGAGTTCTGCCGTAATGGGAGCACGGTTCAAGTGTCACATAGACGGTAGCACCCTCTGCACTCTCTCCGTTATCCCGGGCATTCTGCAACGCATTTACTTCGGCATGTCCGGTACCGGCCCTGATGTGAAACCCTTGTCCGATTACACGTTCTTCCCTGACAATCACGCAGCCTACACACGGATTCGGAGATGCTGTATACTGACCAAGCACAGCAAGATCCAGAGCTTTGCGCATCCAGAATTCATCATTGTACATGAATTATTTTCCTAATTTGGCAATTTCATCGCCAAAATCACGAACGTCTGCAAAACGACGATATACAGAAGCAAATCGAACATATGCAACCTCGTCCAGCTTTTTAAGTTCATCCATTACGAATTCACCTATACGGTTGGATTCAATTTCCCGTTCTCCTGTAGCACGGATGCGCGACTCGATTCTGCTGATGCTCTCTTCGATTTTGTCCACATCAACAGGTCGTTTCTCCAGTGCCTTGATAATTCCTGCCTTCAATTTTTCCCTGTTAAAATCCTCACGGGCATTATCCTTTTTTACTACCCGTGGCAACACCAGTTCCGCCGTTTCAAACGTAGTAAAACGTTCATGGCATACCACACACTCGCGGCGGCGGCGAACCTGATTCCCTTCGGCAACCAAACGAGAATCTATAACCTTTGAATCGGCAGCATTACAAAACGGACAATGCATATATATCTCCAAATATAAAAGCTCCTTAACCTCACGATTAAGAAGCTATAATTAAAATAAAACTTTATTTATATATACTGTAATTAGTCTACATAAACAGGGAATTTATTGCACAAATCTACTACTTTTGCCTTAATTTCAGCAATCTTTCCTTCATCTGTGTAGTTATCTAAAACGTCACACATCCAAGTAGCAATCTGTTTAGCCTCCTGTTCCTTCATACCGCGACGGGTAATTGAAGGAGTACCTACACGCAAGCCTGAGGTAACAAAAGGTTTGCGGGGATCGTTTGGCACGGCATTCTTGTTAACAGTGATGTTCGCCTTGCCTAGAGCTTCCTCGGCATCCTTACCTGATAATTCTCTGCCGATTAAATCAACAAGGAATAAATGGTTATGAGTACCGCCGGAAACAATCTTGTATCCGCGCTCAATAAATACATTAACCATTGTTTCAGCATTTTTCACAACCTGCTTCATCATTTCCTTGAATTCAGGAGACATGGCTTCCTTGAATGCCACAGCCTTGGCAGCAATAATATGCATCAAAGGACCGCCCTGACCTGTAGGGAAAATTGCTGAATTCAGTTTTTTGTGAAGATCCGGATCGTCAATAGCGGATAAAATCAGACCGCCGCGAGGACCTGCAAGAGTCTTGTGAGTGGTTGTGGTTACAACGTGAGCATATGGCAGAGGGCTTGGATAGCAACCTGCTGCAATCAGACCGGCAACGTGTGCCATATCAACGAAAAGGTACGCACCTACAGAATCAGCGATTTCACGCATTTTTTTCCAGTCAACCACACCGGAATAAGCGGAGAAACCTGCAACGATAACCTTTGGCTTACATTCATTTGCCAGTTTCTGAACTTCATTGTAGTCAATCACGCCGTCATCATTCACACCGTACTGTACAGAATTATAGAACTTGCCGGAGAAACTAACCTTTGCACCGTGAGTCAAATGACCGCCGTGAGCCAGGCTCATGCCCATGATGGTATCGCCAGGATTTGCCAAAGCCGCATAAACAGCAGCGTTTGCCTGTGATCCTGAGTGAGGCTGAACATTAGCATATACTGCACCGAACAATTCCTTGGCTCTTTCGATTGCCAGCGTTTCAACCTTGTCTACGTATTCGCAGCCGCCGTAATATCTCTTTCCAGGATATCCTTCGGCATACTTGTTGGTTAACTGAGAACCCTGAGCTTCCATTACACGAGGACTTGCATAGTTTTCTGAAGCAATAAGCTCGATATGTTCTTCCTGTCTTTTGTTTTCTTCCAAAATTGCTGCATAAAGATCTTTATCAAAAGACTCAATATTCATTTGGCTTTTATTCATCGCCATTTACTAGTTCTCCAAAATAATTCAAAATACTAAATATAGTTTGATTTTAACATTAATTAGTGTTCGATTTCACATTATTTAGTTCAAATCACATTGTTTTTGCATGATACCGGCAATTTATTGATTAAGAAATAAACAACATTTTAAAACACGATGCTGCGGCATATCAATTGTATATCCAGCATGTTTACAAGTGTACAATTTATATACAGATTATGATTAAATCCTACAAAAAATTTCAATAATAATTCATATAAAAATTCCACTAAAAGTTACTTTTTTGCTATTTTTTGATAAAAAAAACGAAAATAATCATGTTTTTATTAAAAAACTATAGAAAATGCTCAATTAATACTTATAATAGAGAAAATCATTAAAAAAATAGCAATTTTCATCGATACGGAAGCGCGAATGGAAACAAAAAAAATTCTGGTATTAAACGGACCTAATCTTAATCTTCTAGGAAAAAGGGAACCAGAAATTTATGGTTATCAAACCCTTGACGATATTCTGAACAATCTGAAAAAAATTTCCGTGGAATTGAACGTATTGCTTGAAACTTTCCAGTCTAATGCCGAATTTCAGATTATAGATAAAATTCATGATGCCATGGGCAAAATCGATTTCATACTGATCAATCCTGCGGCATTTACTCACACAAGCGTTGCCATACGCGACGCACTTTTAGGTGTCCACATTCCTTTCATCGAAATTCATTTATCAAACGTTCATGCAAGAGAAAGCTTCAGGCATCATTCTTTTCTGTCTGACGTTGCAGTAGGCGTGATTTGTGGATTCGGCAGCGACGGTTATGAATTTGCACTGCGTAAGGCAGTCAGATTACTGAATAATAAATAATAATTAGGATGTAACAATGTTTGTTACAGGAAGTTTTACATTTTTTTAAGAGAGTAGCTATGAATATAGATATCCGCCAAATCAAACGTTTAATCGAAATAGTTGAAGAATCAACAATTGATGAATTGGAACTTAAAGAAGGCGAAGAAAGCATTCGAGTTAGTCGTAACAAAGCAGCTGTAGTGGCACCTGTAGCTCAGGCTCCTATTGCACAGACATTTATTCCTCAGAGCCAGCCTGCTCCTGCTGTTAATGCACCTGTTCAGGAAACCCCGTCTGCTCCGCAGACTGCTCCTATGGCTAGCGGTCACAAACTGCTGTCCCCTATGGTTGGAACCTTCTACCGTTCATCAAGTCCGGATGCAAAACCGTTTGTTGAAGAAGGTCAGAGTGTTAAAATTGGTGATCCGATGTGCATTGTAGAAGCCATGAAGATGATGAATCAGATCACTGCAGATAAAGCCGGTGTGGTAAAACAAATTCTTGTACAGAACGGAGATGCGGTTGAATTCGAACAACCATTATTCATTATAGAGTAGTAACGGAGATATTTCATGCTAAAGAAAGTATTAATCGCCAATCGTGGTGAAATAGCCTTAAGGATACTCCGTGCTTGTAAAGAAATGGGTATTAAAACTGTAGCGATTCATTCTACAGCTGATCGTAATCTTAAACATGTGATGCTGGCTGATGAAACCGTATGTATCGGTAAGCCGGCACCTAAAGATTCATATTTAAACGTTCCTGCAATTATTGCAGCAGCCGAGGTAACCGGTGCTGATGCAATACACCCAGGTTACGGTTTTTTGTCTGAAAACGCGGACTTCGCAGAACAGGTTGAACGTTCAGGATTTATTTTTATCGGACCTCGCGCACAGACCATCAGATTAATGGGTGACAAAGTATCTGCAATCAAGGCAATGAAAAAGGCCGGAGTTCCGACAGTACCGGGTTCAGACGGTCCTGTAGGAGAAGATTCTGAAAAAAATAAGGAAATAGCAAAGAAAATAGGCTATCCGATCATCATCAAAGCCTCAGGAGGAGGCGGCGGACGCGGTATGCACGTTGTCTATGAGGAATCCGAACTCGAAAATGCAATTGCACTTGCGAAATCAGAAGCCGGACAATTCTTTAACAACGATATGGTTTATATGGAAAAATATCTGGAAAATCCTCGTCATATCGAATTCCAGATATTATCCGACGGACAGGGTCATTCCGTTTATCTCGGAGAAAGAGACTGTTCAATGCAGCGTCGCAATCAGAAAGTAATTGAAGAAGCTCCTGCTCCATTCATTACTGAAGAACAGAGACAGTATATCGGCTCACGCTGTTGCGAGGCTTGCAATGAGGTAGGATACCGAGGAGCCGGTACTTTCGAATTCCTGTACGAAAACGGTCAGTTCTATTTTATTGAAATGAACACCCGTGTTCAGGTGGAACATCCGGTTTCAGAAGCCATTACAGGTATAGATATCGTTAAACAGCAGCTGCTGGTTGCCGGGGGAAGTTTCCTAACGGTAAAACAGGAAGATATCAAAATCACAGGTCATGCAATTGAATGCCGTATCAACGCGGAGGATCCAAGAACGTTCATACCGTCTCCGGGAAAAATTCAGCGCCTGCACGTTCCTGGCGGATTAGGCGTAAGATGGGACTCTCACGTATATGACGGATATACAGTTCCACCGTACTATGACTCAATGATTGGAAAATTAATATGTCACGCCGAAACCAGAAACAATGCCATCGCCCGCATGAGACAGGCTCTGGATGAAATTGTGGTTGAAGGTATAAAGACCAACATTCCGCTGCATAAAGAACTCATGAATGACAGCGTCTTTGTTCAGGGAGGTATGAATATCCACTATCTGGGCAAAAAGTTAGAACAATAAGGCTCGTCTTTTATAATTTAATAAAAGGTGTTATTATATGTAATAACACCTTTATTTTTTTGGGAAGTTAGCATGACGGACAACAAAAACGACCTCATAAATGAGTTTCATCACTACTGTTATCTGTACAAAAACTTAAGCGATAATACCTGCGCATCCTACATTTACGACTTGAGACATTTCAAAAAGTTTCTTGAAAAAGAACGCGATAACCAGACAATGGATAAATTTACAACTGAAGACGTAAAAGCTTATATCGGTTCTGAAAAAAGAAAAGAATGTTCCTCCAAAACGAACAGACGTCTAATCAGTTGTCTGCGTGCTTTCATTAAATTCTGTCATGGTAAAAATATTCGCGAAGATAACCCGATGATCGCTGTTCCAGAACCAAAAGTAGAATTAAAACTTCCTGAATATCTCACCGAACAGGAAATTGAACGTCTGCTGAATGTTTTTGATCTGCATGACCCCACTGAATTAAGAGATAAAACGATGATCGATCTCATGTATTCTTCAGGACTGAGAGTTTCTGAAATCATCAATTTGAAAATGGAAGATATTATACTGGATCCCGGTTTGGTTCGTGTTGTCGGTAAAGGAGGAAAAGAAAGGCTGGTCCCTTTTGCCAGTTCAACAGCAGAATATCTGCGTAAGTATCATGATCAGGTAAGAACAAAACTTCCTTATGTAAAAGACGCTGAATATTTCTTTATTTCACGAAAATTCACCAAAATGACCAGGCAGGCATTCTGGTACCGAATTAAATACTATGCTGAAAAAGCCAATATCACAAAGAATATTCATCCTCATACTATCAGACATTCATTTGCGACTCATCTATTAAACCATGGAGCTGAACTAAGAAGTGTTCAGGAACTGCTTGGTCATGAAAGCATAAATACAACCCAGATATATACCCACATCGCAAATGAAGATTTAAAGGAAATTTATGATGAAAGTTTCCCGAGGGCAAAGAAAAACGACGATTAAAAAATTCAGAATTTACTCAATTCATCCCAAACTTTTCTTAATTTAACTGATCTATGAACAGTTTGCGGCAATTGGATATAAAACCCTATATTACATAGGGTTTTTATTTGCTTAAAAACTGA
>CACWLF010000007.1 GCA_902761645.1 uncultured Aeromonadales bacterium
ACTCAAACAACAAGTATATTTTGGAATTTAAAGTCTGTTTGATGAATAGATTATTGGTAAACAAGGATATAATCAATACATAATTACAACAGAGCCAATATTTTTTAATCTGCTTCCCGTCAGCCACGGCAGACTGCAGAAATAGATAAAAAAATGCAGTAAACAATCAGTTTATACCGCAGAACAGTTTACTGTCTCAACGTTCCGCAAAACTGAATTTTTACTGCATTCAGCAAAGATGAGTCTGTCCGCAATTATTTATTCACGGATGAAATTGGTAAACACCTTTCCCGCCTGTTCCGGCGCCGCGATACCGGCATTCCTTCCGGCCTCAATGCTCTTTAGCAGCCATGCCATGTTGCGGCCCAGGATCTGCATAATCTGCATGCCTTCCTCATCCTTTACAACCTCTTCAGGAGAATTGCCGTGAACAATATTCCAGTATCTGGAGGACACCACCGGCATTTCAGCATAGGCAAAATATTTGTTAATCACATCCAGTGTTGCGGTTGTTCCGCCTCGTCTTGCCGAAGCAACCGCACAGGCCGGTTTGAGACGGAGATCCTTTTCCGCTGAAACAAACAGCCGGTCGAGAAATGAAACAATTTCACCGCTCGGAGAGGCGAAATATACCGGAGAACCGACCACCAGACCGTCTGCCGATTTGATTTTTTCATGAACCTCATTCACAAGCTCGGTAAGACTTCCGTTCAGAACCTGACTGCCGATCTGAACAATTTCAGTTTCGATTCCGGCCTCCTTAAGCGCATCCGCCACATGTGACAATGCGGTAAATGTACATCCTTTGATTCTTCTGCTGCCGTTTAACAGTAAAACTTTCATTGCAAACTCCAAATAATAAAATCATAACAGGAACTTTTAGTCTAGCAGAATTCTCGGAAAAATAATTCTGTATCAGCGGCATTTAACGTTTTTTTTCCTTTTTTTTGATCTGAATCCGGTTACAGAGCACAATCAGCACACAATTAGTTCAAAAGATCGTTCAATTCATTTGATTTTTAAAAATCAGAAATTTATAATTTCAGTCATGCCGCTGTAGCTCAGTTGGTAGAGCACCTGATTCGTAATCAGTTGGTCGCCAGTTCGATTCTGGCCTGCGGCACCATGTTTCTTTTTGCCGTGTGTCTGCGGCAGTCGTCGTTGCACTTCCCTTGTTTCTTTCCTCCATGTTCAATTCAGACCGGACTTGCGCATCCTGCGGCTTTGCAGTTCCTTTGAATCACTGAGCATAAAAAACAATAAAAAATCCATCTGCGGAAACGATCCTGAACTATCAGGACAGAGTCTGTCAGACGGATGTATTTACTGCGGATTGAGTAACGGATTATCCGGCAATGGAAGCCTTGACGCTTGCACATGCCTTTGCCAGCTGATCGGCACAGGATGTTCCCTTGTTGCGGCAGAGATTGCCGGAACACTTGTCTATAATCTGATCCAGCGTCCAACCTTCAAGCAGTTTGCTGATCATTTTAAGATTGCCGTCGCATCCGCCGTAAAAAACAATATTTTTTACGACTCCGTTCTCTACATCGAATTCAATCTGCTTGGCGCAGCAGATTTCTGTGGAATAAGAATATCTCATATCATCTCCAAAATCATGTATTCCATTTAAGCAGGCTGCATCTGCATGAAACTTATGCTTTTTTGTTCTGTTCCTTCAGTTGCTTAAGATCCTTCAGTTCCTTTTCATCGGTTACAGTCTCGGCATTCTGCAGGATCTGCTGCTTGTTGGCTTTAACATACTGCTCTATTGCTGCCTCGACCGCCGCTTTCTTCAGCTCCTCAAAAGGGAAAACCGCCCCGCATTTCAGACACTGAACATGCTGACCGTCCTTGAAAAGTTTATTCTGGGCATTGGCAAATTCATTACTGCCGCATTTTAAACATTTTAATTCTACTTTCATTCTGATTTTTTAATTCCTATACTTAAAATCTGGGTTGTTCCCGCTACAGCAGTACCTTCAAAATATCCGAAAAGATTGTTACGATCATCCTTGTGCAGTTCAACATTGGAAATCACCACCGGAGTAATGGTTGACTTGGCATTCTTTTCCAGAAATTCCAGATCAAGTTCAATCAGCGGATCACCGATTCTGACACTCTGACCTTTTTCCGCAATTCTTTTAAAACCCTGGCCGCGGAGTTCAACGGTATCAATACCGAAATGAATCAGTACCTCAATGCCGTTTTCGGCGGTAACCACAAGACAGTGGTTCGTTTCAAATATCTGCGAAACAACACCGTCCACCGGTGACACTATAACATTGCCCGTAGGCTTGATAGCCACTCCGTCGCCCGCAATTTTTTCAGAGAAAACCACATCCGGAACATCCGTAATAGGAATAACCTCTCCGCTGATCGGGGAATAAATCAGGAAACCGTTTGAATCCAGTTTGGGCTCATTTATTAAATGTTTAAGTTTATTGATAAAACCGAAAGCCATTACACTAACCTTAAAATAAAAAACCGATTATAAACTCAGTCTCATTTTAACCTAAAAGCAGATAAAAGCGACGAATAATTTTAGAAAATATCGTTAAAAATCCGCAAAAAAAAATCCGGAGATCAAAATTCTCCGGACTCTCAGGAATTAAGTAACCACCTGAAACTATTTTGCCACGTTTTTGTACAGATAATCTCTGAGAATATCCCATTCAGGCTTGAAGGTTTCAGAAAGAACCTTCATGTCGGCACGATCGGCAAGAGCAGGAGGAAGAGCAATATCCGTTCCTAAAATGCGATCCACGTTTTCCTTGAATTTGGCAGGTGCGGCGGTGCACAGGAATATACCTGTCTCGCCTTCCTTCAGATTATCCTGCAGCAGAGACCATGCGATGGTGCCGTGAGGCTCGCCCACATATCCCTGTGTATACAGTTTCTTCATGGCATCCTCGGTCTGCGCGTCATTCAGAGCGCCGTATGCCAGTTCACTCAGATTCCAGCCCTTAACCTTGAATAATTCCTCAACACGAGGCCAGTTGTTAGGACGGCTTACATCCATTGCATTGGAAAGAGTAGGAATTGTTTCCTTAGGATCCCACTTGCCGGTTGCAAGATATCTAGGTACTGTATCGTTTGCATTTGTTGACACCACAAAACGGCTGATGTTGAGACCGCATGCCTTTGCAAGAAGACCTGCAGTGATGTCGCCGAAGTTTCCGGAAGGAACGGAAACAACAACATTGTCCCGTTTATCCTTAGGAAGCTGGGCTACGGCTTCAAAATAGTAGCACACCTGAGCCAGCAGTCTGCTGATATTGATTGAGTTGGCTGAGTTAAGACCGATATCCTCTTTCAGTTTCTGATCATCAAAAGCCTTCTTTACCAGAGCCTGACAGTCATCGAAAGTGCCTTCAACAGCAATGGTTCTGATGTTTTTGCCTAATGTGCAGAATAATTTTTCCTGCAGATTGCTGATTTTTCCCTTTGGATAAAGGATAACGACATCAATATTTTCAAGACCGTAGAAAGCGTGCGCAACAGCTGCACCGGTATCGCCGGATGTTGCAGTTAAAATGGTGATATGTCTGCCGTTTGATACAGCCTGAAGAGCCTGTGCCATGAATCTTCCGCCGAAATCCTTGAATGCCAGTGTAGGACCGTGGAACAGTTCCAGTGCATATGAATTTTCTGAAACCTTTACCAGAGGAGCCGGGAATGTGAAAGCTCTTGCAAGAACCTGATCCAGTTCCGGAAGTTCGTCACCCAGGAAATTGCGCAAAACAATTTCAGATCTTTTTACCAGAGGCAAATCCAGAATTTCATCAACATTCGGAATAGCTTTAATCTCTGAAGGGAAAAACAAACCCTGCTGTCTGCCTAAACCCTGTCTCACAGCCTGGGCAAAATTTACAACTTCGCTGTGATCTTTAATATTATATAACTGCATTATAAATCCTAAATTAATCTATGATATTTCATCGGAGTTCGTGTCAGGAGCCGGAATTCCGCAACAGACTCCGCCATTCTGACAATCAAACCTTCAGGCAACCCGGAAAACAGGTTTAAACATCCCGTTTCCTGCCCGGATCCACTGCCATCAATTATAGAGTAAACTCAAAAATTTGTCGATAAATAATCCGTCCGCGTCCGTAAAACCGCCAGCCGCATGGTTACTGTTCATTACCGTTTCAGCGGTATCAGTCCGAATGCCGCAAGCGGCTGATTTCAGTTCCGTGTGTCTGTCACAGTTCTCCGAACAGATCATATTCATTGGCATCGTAGATTTCCGTTCTGATTATCGAGCCGATCTCGGGCAGACGGGAACTCTGATCTTTATCATACGGAATATAAATCTGTCCGTCTATCTCGGGCGAATCGAATCTGGAACGAGTTATAATAACCTGTTCCTCGTAATCAATATCATCCACTATCGCATCCTGAACGGTACCGATTTTTTTCTTCATGTTCTCCAGAGAGATTTTCTGCTGAATCTCCATGAAACGGCTGTAACGTTCCTCCTTGACCTCCTCGGAGATCTGATTCGGAAGTTCGCCGGCCTTTACGCCGTCGACATTACTGTATTTGAAGCATCCGACGCGGTCGAGTTTAACCTTTTCAATGAAATCCAGAAGATTCCGGAAATCCTTTTCCGTTTCTCCGGGGAAACCCACGATACAGGAGGTTCTGATGCACAGTTCCGGGATCTGCTCCTTCCAGCTTAAGATTCTGTCGGCCAGCTGTTCGATATTGCCCGGACGTTTCATAAGTTTCAGGATATCGGGACTCGAATGCTGGAACGGTATGTCAAGATACGGAATGATTCCGCCGTCCTTCATGTAAGGAAGCAGTTTTTCGATGGTATTGTACGGATAAAGATAATGAAGTCTCACCCATACATCCTTGCGGGCAAGAAAATCCACCAGGGAAATAATATCACTGGTATACTCCGCGCCCTGATAAACCCGTTTTTCCTTCGGCAAATCCCTGCCGTAGGCCAGCGTATCCTGGGCTACGATAATAAGTTCCCTGTTTCCGCGCTCGATCAGTCTGTCAACCTCGTACATGATTTCGTCTATCGGACGGGAGATCATCTTTCCGCGCAATCCGGGGATGGCGCAGAACGAACAGTGATTGGAGCATCCCTCAGATATTTTCACATAGGAATAATGGGCGGGCGTGAGTTTTGTTCCGGGAACGGGAGCTTCACTGAAACAGAAAGATTTTCCGTTGTCAAGCGGAAGAGCACTGCAGATCAGACGGTTTACCTCGTCATAGTTCTGCGGACCGGTAATACCTACAAGATTAGGATGGTTGAACAGCTGTGAAAGATAACTGTGCCTTGCACCGAGACATCCTGTCACCACCACCGGTTTTCCGGTGTCAAGCGCTTCCCTGATGGATTCAACCGATTCCTCGATTGAAGGGTTGATAAAACCGCATGTATTGACCACTATCAGATCACTGTCCTGATAATTGCCTGCAATCCTGTAACCGTTTTTCTGCAGCAGAGTAATCATATGCTCCGCGTCGACAAGGTTTTTGCAACATCCCAGAGAAATAAATCCAATCCTGTTTTTCATTTGAATCTGCCAGTTTATATTAAGAACAATCCTTATGTCCGTAAGATACTACTAGAGATCATTGCTAAAAACAAGTGCGCGAAAATAAAAAAGGAACCGATTCTTCTCCGGTTCCCTCCTGAAAATTCAAACTGCCGAATTATTTGAATTTGCGTCCGTCATGGAACGCTTTTCCAACTATTTCACCCAGTTTGAGATAATTGTGATTAACAGGATCATAACTGATCGGTTCCAGCTTGAACGGATCGATTTTTCCTGATGCATCAAGTATCGATTCATCCGCGTTTACATTCACGATTTCGCCGATCAGACAGCAGGTCTGCGGATCATAGCTGATTACCCTGCATTCGATGGTCATTCGGAATTCTTCGAAATAAGGAGCATTCACAAATTCGCTTTTCACCGGATGAAGACCGCATTTTGACACCTTGTCCTGATCCTTGTTGCCGGATACGATTCCGACATAATCGCATTCAGCCATATGAGCGGCATCACCGATACTTACGGTAAATGCGCCTGATTTCTGCAGATTGGCCGCGGTTTTATGAGTTGAATCAATACAGATCATGATTTTCTGATCGTCACAGATCCCGCCCCATGCGGCATTCATTGCATTTGGAACATTATTTTCATCATAGGTTCCGATGATATATACAGGCATAGGAAATGAATATGGTTTTGCACCGAAATTTACTCTCATGGCTCTTCCTTAAATCTTCTTGCCAAGTTTCTGTCTCAGATAAACACCGCTTCCAAGTAAACCCACACTGTTATGTGTAACAATATATACAGGAATTTCTGAAAGATATTTGTTGAAACGGCCTTTGTCCTCAAAGGCTGCACGGAATTTTGAATCCTTGAAGTAATCCACAAAGCGAGGAGCAATACCGCCGGCAATGTAAACACCGCCGAAAGCACCGATATTAAGAGCCAGATTACCGCCGAAACGTCCCATCAGGGTGCAGAAAAGGGTAAATGCCTTCACGCAGTCATCATCAGTTTTGTTGATTGCATGTTCGGTAATGTCCTTAGGCTCGTAGTTCTGAGGTTCGCGGTTCGCGCAGCGTGCCATTGCATTGTAGATATTGAGGAGTCCCGGACCTGAAAGAATTCTTTCGCATGATACATGACCGAATACCTTTCTCAGCTGAAGCAGAAGTTGATCCTCCTCGTCATTGTGCGGAGCAAAGTCAACGTGACCGCCTTCACCCGGCAGAGGGATCCATACGCCGTTGTAATTAATCAGATGAGCAACACCAAGACCGGTGCCTGCACCGTAAATTGCAATAGGACGATCCTTCTGAGGTTCACCGCCGCCGAGTTTAACCTTATCTTCCTCCTTAAGTGCAGGAATCGCCATTGAAACCGCTGTAAAGTCATTAATGATTTCCAGGGTGGTCAAACCCATGTTCTTCTTCATTTCCGCAGTGGAGAAAGCCCATGTGTGATTGGTCATCTGAACCCAGTCACCCATGATCGGACATGCAATCGCAATACATGCATGTTCAACACTGGTGTCAACATCCTTTAAATACTGTCTGGCACATGCTTCCAGAGTATCGTAATCCAGTCCTGAATATACTCTGGTAGCTGAAATTTCACCTGATTCGATATCGCATAAAGAAAAACGTGCATTGGTTCCGCCAATGTCACCAACTAAAGCAAATGACATAAAAGTTATCCCTCAATAGTCATAAAATTAATAATTAACAAACATCCCGGTAATTGTAGCACGAAGGTCACGGACTTGGCACGATTTAAATGGTTTTAATATCATTTTTCACCCGTGGCTTCACACTAAATCCCGAGCATGCAGATAAATATCCGCCGATTCCGTCAGACAGCGGCGCTATTTTATAACCGACAAAATCATCCTGCACTTACTCTTGAAAAAATTCAGCAGAAACAGAGGTTAAACAAAGATGTTCAGACCGCTGTTGGTCAAGTTTCCGGAAAATTCGTTTAAATATATTTACATCTGAAAAAGAGGAACTGCATATGCATAAGAAAAAGGACAGCAGACAGAAAAACCGTCCCTGTCCGCTGTCAGCAATTCTGTCTTGGCCAGTTCTAAACCCTTTCCACGTTGTTTACAGGATCAAGCCTGTCAAACCGGCGGATTTTATTTTCAATGTCACCTACCAGCTGACCGCACGCCGCGTCAATATCGTCACCGCGTGTTTTGCGGATAACAGTGGTAAAACCGTAGCTCATCAGAATTTTCACAAAATGATTAATGCGGTTGTTGCTTGGTTTCTGGAATTCGCTGTCAGGATGAGGATTAAAAGGAATAAGATTGATCTTGCAGGGGATCCTCTTTAACAGACGGGCCAGTTCGTGGGCATTTTCCTCGTTGTCATTGAAATTGGCAAGAAGAATATACTCTATGGTTATTCTGCCGTGATTGGCATTTGATTTATTGTTATATCTGATTACCGCATCCATCACATCCTTCAGCGGATAGCGTTCATTAACCGGCATGATGCGGGAACGGAGCTCATCATTCGGAGCGTGCAGAGAGAGCGCAAGCGCCACGTCAGTCATTTCCGAAAGCTGATCTATGGCCGGAGGAATACCTGCGGTTGAAATCGTCACACGGCGTTTTGACAATCCGAAGCCATAGTCATCAAGCATGATATCCGTCGCTTCCACCGTATTATTCAGATTAAGCAGAGGCTCACCCATTCCCATAAGCACAACATTGGAAATTGCACGTTCGGCGGTTTTATTGGTAAAACCGAGTACTTTGGTCGCTCTCCATACCTGACCGATAATTTCACTGACCTTAAGATTGCGGTTAAAACCCTGCTTTCCTGTGGAGCAGAAAGCACAGTTCAGCGGGCATCCTGCCTGAGTGGAAATGCAAAGAGTTGCGCGATCATCCTCAGGAATATACACAGATTCGATTTCCTGACCGTCTCCCACATCCATGGCCCATTTTATGGTACCGTCGGACGAGCGCTGTTCACGGCTGATATCAATCGCCTTGATATAGGCAATTTCCTTCAGCTTGGCGCGAAGATTCTTGTTAAGATCGGTCATATAATCAAAATCGTCACAGCCGTAGCGGTAGATCCACTTCATGAGCTGATCTGCACGAAACGGCTTCTCATCAATCCGGGCAAAAAACTGACGCAGTGATTTACGATTAAAATCCAGCAGATTAACCTGTTCGGTAACTAATTCAGACATCCGTACTACCTGGTGCGCGGACAGATTTCACTTTCAGAGAAGAAAAATGAAATTTCCTCCTGAGCGGTTTCAACGGAATCGGAACCGTGCACAGCATTTTCCTCCACACTGTGGGCATAATCTGAACGGATGGTACCGGTTCTTGCTTTCTTCGGATCGGTATCACCGATGATTTCACGATGCTTTCTAACCGCATCCTCGCCTTCAAGCACCTGCATCATTACAGGACCGGAAATCATGTAATCAACCAGTTCCATAAAAAATTTCTTGTTGCGGTGCTGTGCATAGAAACGCATTGCCTGTTCCGGACGCAGATGCACCATCTTTGCCGCAATAATTCTCAGACCGGCATTTTCATAACGGTGGTAAACATCACCGATTAAATCTCTTGCCACAACATCCGGTTTAATAATTGATAAAGTTCTTTCAATACCCATAACCTTTTTTCCCCCTTGCAATAATTAACTATTGTTTTGATTAAAAATTTCAGATATTTTGCTTATTATCACCCAATAAATCAACTCTTATACTTAAAAATAGTTAACTGCACACCAAAATGCCCGATAAATTTGAGCAAATTACTTAACCGATCACATTTTCTATGAATTTTACCACAGATCTGAAACCGTGACCCTTGGCTCCCGAGGAATAATATTCATTCGGATTCTTCTGGAACGAAGCTCCGAGGTCAATATGCAGCCACGGCTGATCCTTCTTTACAAAGTATGACAGAAACGCCGCCGCGGTGCTTGCTCCCGCCGTTCCCTCGGCCGACACTGAATTTACAATATCGGTATTCACTCCTTTAACAAGACTGCGATGGAATCTGTCCAGAGGAAGCGGCCATGCTCTTTCATTCTCCTCCTCGGCGCTCTGCTTGAACAGGAATGAAAGTTTTTCATCAAAACTGAGAGCCGCATTGTAGTCGCGTCCGAGCGCAACCTTTGCCGCACCGGTCAAGGTTGCTATATCGATAATAAGTTTCGGAGATGATTTCTGCGCCTCTATCAGTCCGTCTGCGAGCACCAGACGACCCTCGGCATCGGTATTCATCACCTCGACGGAAACACCGTTCGGATAAAAGAGCTGATCTCCCGGTTTATACGAGGAACCGCCCACCATATTCTCGGCGCAGCAGATAATAAGTTTAACATGGTACGGCAGACCTCTCAGCATTATTATACCCAGTGCCGCCACGGCAGTCGCCGCTCCGCCCATGTCTGATTTCATCAGCAGCATGCCGTCGGCCGACTTGAGACTGTATCCGCCTGAATCAAAGGTAATGCCCTTTCCAACCAGAGCCACGTCAACCGTTTCTGTATTGTTCGGATTGTATTCCGCAATGAAGACGCACGACTTGTTGTCCGAACCGCGGCCTACCGCCTCGGTTCCCACATATTCATGATCGAGAAGTTCATTGTAATGAACCGTCTTCATGGAAAGACTTTCATCATCTGCACAGTTTGCCAGGAAATCCTCGCATTCCACAGCAAACTGCTCGGGACACAGTTCACTGGCCGGAGTATTGATTACCACCTTAAGCCAGTCGAATACCGATACATAGTCATCCAGTTTTCTGATAACCTCCGGATCATCGAATTCGGCAAGACCGATCCTGTTCTTGTCAAAAGCCGAATTGTATCCGACCAGAAATGCATAGGTATTGTCAAAATTCCATCCGGCACCGTCAAGTTTGACATCCTTGAAACCGAGAGAATCAAATCTGCGGCCTGCAGCGGTGACACTGAACAAATCGCAGTGTTCCGGGGTCATGTGGATATAACCGCAGTCATCCTGAATACTAACCAGAGGATCCTCTCCCCAGATTCCGTCATAACATTCTTCTGTCAAATAAATCTTCAATTGTTTCGTACTCATTTCCTGCTCCTTATCTTAATGCCGACAGCGATTTGGTAACCGCCATGAATGCACGGTTCAAATCATCCTCCGTGGTGTAGCGGCCTACTGAAAATCTGATTGAACTGTATGCCAGACTGCGGGGTACTCCAATGGAGGTAAGCACATATGACGGCTCCATGCTTGCAGATGTGCAGGCTGACCCCGATGATACCGCAATATCTGTCAGCGATGACAGGAAGGTGTCTCCGTCAACACCGCTGAAGGAAACATTCAGATTGCCGCACACTCTGTGCTCATAACTTCCGTTCAGTGCTACACCGGGCAGAGATGATAATTTTTTCCACAGTCTGTCGCGCAGTGTTCTTATATGTTCTCTTTCCTCGTCAAAGATCTCCTGCAGGATACGGCATGCCTCGCCCATTCCGACAATCTGATGGGTGGCAAGTGTTCCCGAACGGTAGCCGCGTTCGTGTCCGCCTCCGTGTATAATGGGAACAAGTTCAATCTTCGGCTGACGGCGCACATACAGAGCTCCGATGCCTTTAGGTCCGTAGATTTTGTGGGAGGACATGGATATCAGATCGAGATTCTGCTCATTTACGTTAATGCTCTCCTTTCCCAGACTCTGAGCGGCATCAGTGTGAAAAACAATATTTCTTTCACGGCAGAGATCACCTATGGCTTTAATATCGGTTACCGTGCCGATTTCATTGTTCACATGCATCAGACTCACCAGAACAGTTTTATCGGTAACAGCTTCGGCAACGGCATCAACTGAAATAATACCGTCACGTCCTGGTTTAAGATATGTAACCTCAAAGCCCTGGGATTCAAGATATCTGCAGGTGTCCAGCACCGCCTTGTGCTCGATCATGCTGGTTATGATGTGATTGCCGTGTTCCCGGCGGGCAAGGGCTGCTCCCTTTATGGCCATATTGTCGCATTCGGTGGCACCGGAGGTGAAAATTATCTCCCTGGGATCCGCTCCGATCAGATCGGCAATCTGGTTTCTGGCAATGTCGACAGCCTCGGCCGCCAGCCATCCGTACCGGTGGGAGCGGGAGGCGGCATTGCCGAAATTGCCGTCCATGGTTAAACATTCAAACATTTTTTCCGCTACACGGGTATCTACCGGTGTAGTAGCGGCATAATCAAGGTATACCGGTTTATTTGGCTTATTCATTTCTGTGATCTATGGTTCTGGTAACTGAAGAAAGTATTCCGCGCAGAATATTTATATCGTCCCTGGTTAAAAAAGGACGGGTAAAAATACGTTTAATCTTGCGCATGATATGACCGCGATTATTTTCGTGCAGAAAACCTGTTGTCTGCAGAACATCCTCAAGATGACTGTAAAATCCGAGAACCTCGTCCCCGCCGGCAATCTGCTCCTTTTCCAGAAATTTTTCCGAAGTATGAACAATTTCCTGCCTCATCGGGTCGTTTCCTAAATATTTTAGGAAAGACTGACGGATTTCATAGCTTAAAACCTGCACAGCCATGGCAAGATTGAGCGAAGAATAATCAGGATTGGCCGGTATGGTAACATGATAATTGCAGATTTCAAGTTCTTCATTGGTAAGACCGGTACGTTCGCAGCCGAACATAACCGCAATTCTGCTGCCGGCCTTTGCCTGTTCAATAACAAAACCGCCCATTTCGTGAGGATCAAGCAGAGGGCGTTCATAAGTTCTGCGTCTTGCGGAAGCTCCGATTATCAGTGTTGAGCCCTCAAGCGCTTCGGCAAGCGTCGGCACCACCCTTGCTTTTTTAAGCAGATCTTCCGCTCCTGCGGACAATGCATAGGACTGTTCGTCAATCTGATGTTCCGGATAAGCCAGGATCAGATTGGACAAACCCATGGTTTTCATTGCTCTTGCAGCTGAACCGATATTGCCGGGATGAGATGTGTTTACCAGTACAATATTAATTTGATTCAGAAGGCTGCTCTGATTTGTTGCTGTCATCTGTTTTCTGATTGTTGTTTTCTATGCTTTCTTTGTTATCGCTGTTATCTTTGTTTTTTTCGCTCTCTGACTGGGGCTGTCTGTCTCCGCCGTCTTCCTCATCCTTGAAGAAATTTGCCAGAGCCAGTTCTGAGGTGGTATATTCCATGAAGTAAGGAACCTTCTGTGCCTTGCTCAGTACAAAAAACAGTTTCGCAAGATCCTTCTGATTGCGGTTGTACAAATCCAGTCCGACATAATAATATGCTTCACATAAATTTTCAGCCTTGACACTGGTATTATCCGGATCGCTGAGCTTTTTTGCATCTTCAATCAGGGACACGAAATCCTCGGTATTAATTGCGTGAATAATGGAAAACGCCCATGATTTCTTCAGATTTTCCGATTCAGTACGTTCCTCCACCCTTTTCAGGAATGCACGTGCCTCGGGCCAGTTGATTCTTCCCAGAACTCCATAGAGATGAAGTTTGTTATACAGATAGTAATCGCTGTTCTGATCGGAATATTCGTCTGCTGTTAGAAACAGGGTTGCGGCGGCATCGTAATTGCCCAGGAAAAAATTGTTGAGTGCGCGGTACATCTGACTGAGAGACTGACCTTTGACACCGGTCATATCCGTCAGATCCTCCACCACAGCCAGAGAATCGTTTGACAGAGCAAGCTTGTTGCGGGCCTGGAGACTCATCATTCTGATATTTTCAATATCAATTTTGTTTTTAACTCCTTCCTTGCTTTCATCCCTGCCGGTTACCGCCATCAGAGCAATTGATTTGTATACATATTCATCCACCGATGCAGCCGGATCCACATTAAGCGATGCCAGAGCGGCTCTGCTGTACAGTTCCAGAAGCTTGTCAATTACATCGTCGGGAACACGCTTTTTAAATTCCGCAAGGAGCTGCTTTGCAGAATCGTTTTTGCCTGCCTTTGCAAGCTGTTTGCTGTAATTTGCAATCTGCAGCATGGATGCAAGCGAAACATCAGGATATGCAGCTTCCAGATTGAACAGCGCATTGCGGAAATTTTCGAGCAGTTTGGCACGGTTTTCTTCATTTCTGGTCCGTTCGATGGGAAGTAATCCGATATCTACATCAATTCTCCATTCACGAGGTACGAATTCCACTCTTTTGGAATAATTTTTTCCAACCAGCTGCCCCTCAAGAGGCTGAGAGACTTCCTGAAGTTCGTAATCCGAAATCGTACTTTCACAACCGACAATTCCGGTTATGGAACAAATTGAAAGCAAAGCAGCATAAAAGTAATGTAACATACACAAACCTACTCAAAATTACACTGTTACAAAGTTTAAGGAATTATAACACATCTGAGAGGATACATTGTATTTTTTGATCTGAAGTTCAGCATGATGAAGGGCCCCGACATCCGCGCCGGAAAACCGTTCCGGAAATTTCGTCACTCTTATGAATAAAAAAACGCCCGGAAACTCCCAAGGAAATTCCGGACGCTCTCAATTTGAAAGTCTTACGCTGTCCTAGCGGCTACTCATCAATAGACTCGACAAATTCCTCGTCGTCTCCGCGAACCGGAGGAGGAGGAGGAAGAAGATTTTCACGTGTCATACCGAAGAATTTAGCCAGACCTGATGCCACATAAACAGATGAGAAGGTACCTACTACAATACCTACTGTCAGAGCAAAGGCAAAACCGAAAATCATCGGGCCGCCGAGAAACAGCAGAGCAAGTACGGTAAACATGGTGGTTCCAGAGGTAATAACTGTTCTGCTCAGAGTCTCGGTAATGGAAATATCGATAATATCGTCCATTGACTTGTCGCGGATCAGTCTTGCCTTTTCACGGATACGGTCAAATACAACGATGGTATCGTTAAGCGAATAACCGATGATGGTAAGTACTGCGGCAAGCACAGTCAAATCGAATTCCAGATCGAAAATCGAAAACACCGCCAGGGTTATGATGGTATCGTGCACCAGCGCGATAACCGCACCTGTAGCCATTCTCCATTCAAAACGGAAAGCAACGTATGCCAGAATGCACAGCAGTGATACAAACACAGAAATAATACCGCTTTCCACCAGATCTGAACCTACGGAAGGACCTACATATTCAACACGGTTAAGTTTTGCACCCGGCTGAATAGTCTGAACGGAGTTGAAAATCTTGGTTGAAAGAACCTTCTGATCCATGCCTTCCACAGGTTTGATTCTGATCATGGCAATTTTTGATGATCCGAAATGCTGCACCACAGGAGAATCAATTTTAAGTTCAGACAGTTTGGCTCTGATGTCGGCAAGTTCAATATCATTCGGATATTCAACCTCGATGGTAACACCGCCGGTAAAATCCAGACCGAAATTAAGACCCTTTACACCGACAACAATAAAAGAAGCTAAAACCAGCAGCATTGCCACAGCTGTCATGAACTTGGCAATCGCCATAAAGCGGATAGTCTTTTTAGGATTAATTATTTTAAACATTTAACACCACTCCACTATATAGGTAATTTCTTCAGATTCTTCTTGCCGCCGTAAAGCGCGTTTACAATCGCACGGCTTACGGTAATCGCGGTAAACAAAGAACACAGAATACCAATCATAAGCACCAGAGCAAAGCCCTTAACCGCACCTGTACCCACAGCGAACAGAACAAGGGCTGTCGCAAGAGTTGTCAGGTTGGAATCCAGAATGGTTACAAACGCGCGTCCGTAACCGATATCAATTGCATTCTGAACATTGACACCGCGTTCCAGTTCCTCACGTATACGTTCGTAAATCAGCACATTGGCATCAATCGCCATACCCATGGTCAGCACGATACCGGCAATACCAGGCATGGTCATAACCGCTCCCGGAATAATCGACATGATACCTACCAGGAATACAAGGTTGCACAGCAGGGCAATATCGGCAATAATACCGAATACGCTGTAGTATACAGCCATAAACACAAGTGTCAGCCCCATACCTACAACCATTGCTCTTACACCGGAATCAATGTTCTGCTGTCCGAGGCTAGGTCCTATGGTACGTTCCTCTACAATCTGGATCGGCGCAATCAGGGCACCGGCACGTAAAACAAGTGCAAGATTGTGAGCTTCGGTAGGATTTGAAATTCCGGTAATACGGAAACTTGAACCGAGCTGAGACTGAATGGTAGCCATATTGGCAACTGTCTTGTGGGTTTCAAAAATTGTTGAACCGTCAGGACGCTTGTTCTTGGTTGCCTTCTGTTCGATAAACACGGTAGCCATCATTGCGCCCACGTGATCCTTGGTGAAATTCGACATCTTGCTGCCGCCTGCACTGTCAAGCTTGATGTTAACCTGAGGACGTCCGTATTCATCAAAACCGGAATTGGCGTCGGTAATATGATCACCGGTCAGAATAACATGCTTGTCAAGCGCAACAACCCTTCCCTCTGCGGTAGTCAGATATTCAACATTCGGATTTGCACTCTGGGAAGCCGCTTCGGCAGAACTCAGATCTGCAGACTTGTCAACAAGACGGAATTCCAGAGTAGCAGTGGTGCCGAGAATTTCCTTGGCACGGGCTGTATCCTGAATACCTGGCAGTTCGATAACAATGCGATCCGCACCCTGTCTCTGAACCAGAGGTTCAGCAACACCAAGTTCGTTAACACGGTTACGGATAATGGTAATATTCTGTTCCACTGCACTGGTCTTCAGTTCCTGAATACGTGCATCGGTCAGACTGATCTGGGAATAGAATTTTTCATCCTGATCGTAATCATTGAACACAATTCCCGGGATCTTGCTTCTGAATTCGCTTTCACCTTTTGCACGATCTTCTTCCGAAGCAAATGCCACCGTAACTGTTCCGTTTACATCACGAACGGATGCACGGCGGATTTTGTTATCCTTAAGAATGGAACGGCAGTCCTGCACCAGCTGCTCCCTGGCTTTGCCCATCGCGGTATTCATATCAATTTCTTCAAGGAAATGAACGCCGCCGCGCAGGTCAAGACCGAGTTTCAGCGGACCTGCACCTATTGCAGACAGAAACTTCGGTGTGCTTGAAGCAAGGTTGATCGCAACGGAATAACTCTCGCCCAGCGCATCTGAAATAATATCCTTGGCTTTCAGCTGATCTGTTTCATTGAAGAAACGCATCAGAAGCTGACCCTTTTCCAGTTCGGTCTTTTTGATCTTGATACCTGAATCGTTTACTTTCTTTTCAAGATCGGTTACCACCGACTGAACCACGTCTATACCCTTCTTGCCGGAAACCTGCACCGCAGGATCCTCTCCGAAAAGGTTAGGAATTGCATAAATAGTAGACAGTATAACCACTACTATTACCAGCAGATTTTTCCACAACGGAAATTTATTTAACACTTTTGACTCCAGACTACTTTAAAGAACCGATTGTTCCTTTCGGAAGAACATTCATAATATAATCTTTACTGATGGTAACAGGAACGCCCTTGCTGATTTCTATCACGGCATATTCACTGTCCTGCTTGTATTCGATAAGCTTGCCGCAGATTCCGCTGCGGATCTGAACCTCATCGCCGACTGCTATCTTGGATAACAGATTCTGCTTTTCCTTCATCGCTTTCTTGTTCGGCAGTATTGTCACTACATACATAATCACAATAAACACCACGATTAAAATAATCATTGAACCAAAACCGCCCTCAGGGTTTCCTGCAGCAGCAGTAGTTTCGGCAGCATTGGCAACAGCAAATAAATCCATTCTGATTTCCTTAATTTTTTAAATAACCAACTCTATAATAAATAGGGTCTATTCCTATTAATATCAATCCAGCGGCGGAACATTTTTTCCTAATCCGGCATAAAACTCCGCCACAAATTCCTCAAAGCAACCGTTATCAAGACTCCCTCTGATTTTCTTCATAAGCTCTTCATAATAGTAGAGATTATGTATTGAATTCAGACGGGCACCGAGAATTTCCTTGCATTTATCAAGATGATGCAGATAGGCCCTCGAATAATGACGGCACGTATAGCAGCCGCAGTCAGGATCAAGCGGTGATAAATCCTTCGCATACCGGGAGTTTCTCAGTTTGATAACACCCTTGTGAGTGAACAGATGCGCATTTCTTGCATTCCTTGTCGGCATCACGCAGTCAAACATATCAATACCGCGGCGTACAGCCTCGACAATATCCTCCGGTTTGCCTACACCCATAAGATAACGAGGTTTATCCTGCGGCAGCAGATCGAGAACGAAATTCAGAATTCTTTCACGATCCTCCTTCGGCTCGCCTACGGCCAGACCGCCGACAGCATAACCGTCAAAACCGATCTCCAAAAGACTTTTAACCGATTCACGTCTCAGTTCCTCGTACACGCCGCCCTGAACAATACCGAACAGAGCATTCGGATTATTCAGTCTTATGAATTCGTTTTTGGAACGCTTCGCCCATCTCATGGATAATCTCATTGAGCTTGCGGCATATTCCAGTGTTGCAGGATATGGAGTGCATTCATCAAAACTCATAACAATATCTGAACCCAGATCGTACTGAATCTGCATCGATACCTCGGGAGACAGGAATACATTGTCTCCGTTTATCGGATTCCTGAAATATACACCTTCCTCTTTGATTTTGCGCAGTTTTCCAAGACTGAACACCTGGAATCCGCCCGAATCGGTCAGAATAGGTTTGTCCCAGTGCATAAAATCATGAAGATCGCCGTGAAGCCTGATAATTTCGGTTCCAGGTCTCAGCCAGAGATGAAAGGTATTGCCGAGAATAATCTCGGCATTCAAATCCTTTATTTCCTCAGGAGTAACACCTTTGACAGTGCCGCATGTTCCAACCGGCATGAAGGCCGGAGTCTCCACGGTTCCGCGATCAAATACCATCTGTCCGCGGCGCGCTTTTCCCTGGGATTTTATTAAATTAAATTTCATATTCTGTCAGTTAGTTTTCCTAGTGATATACATTGCATCGCCATAACTGAAAAAACGGTACTTTTCAGCAACAGCATGTTCGTATGCCTGCATGGTATGTTCATAACCGGCAAAGGCGCTGACCAGCATAATCAGTGTAGACTGCGGCAGATGGAAATTGGTAATCAGCGCATCCACCACCTTGTACTGATATCCAGGATAAATAAATATCGATGTATCCTTGTTGTATTCATGCATGTTCTCGACAGAGCCGTATTCCTGAGCGCAGCTTTCAAGCGAACGAATTGATGTTGTGCCTACTGCAACAACCTTTCCGCCGTTCCTCTTGGTTTCCCTGATCAGTTCGGTAACCTCCTCCGGCACATGAACAAATTCAGCATGCATCTTATGATCTTCAATTCTTGATTCCTTTACGGGCTGAAATGTTCCGGCGCCTACATGCAAAGTCACAAAAGCTGTTTTTACTCCCTTGTCACGTATTCTTTCAATCAGAGCCTCATCAAAATGAAGTCCTGCGGTAGGAGCTGCAACTGCTCCGGGAATCCTGCCGTATACAGTCTGATAGTCATCCTTGTCTGACGAATCATCCGGGCGGTTGATATACGGAGGCAGCGGCACATGACCAATCCTGTCAAGAACGTCAAATACCGATTCATCGGTATCCTTGAGACTGAGAACAAACAGATCATCCTGGCGATCCACAACCTCAAATCTGTATTCGCCGACAATAATCACAGATCCGATTTTCGGGGATCTTGAAGCTCTGGTATGAGCAAGAATGCGATCCTTTGTATAGATACGTTCCACGAGGATCTCAACCTTTGCCCCGGTTTCCTTGTTTCCGAAAATTCTTGCAGGGATAACCTTGGTATCATTAAATACAAGAAGATCTCCCGGTTTAAGAAAATCTATCACCTGATAAAACTTCAAATCCTGTGTTTCACCGGTATTTCCGTCGAGTGCAAGAAGTCTGCATCCGGTACGATCCTTACACGGATACTGGGCAATAAGCTCCTGCGGTAAATTAAAATTAAAATCAGTAAGTTGCATATGTTCACAATTCTCCACGAGATGTAAATTTTACACTAAAAGCAAAAAATTAACATTAAAAAACTTAAGCCAAGTCAAAAGATAAATCTGCATCATCAGACGGTTCAATGAAATCTGAAGTTTTCGAATATGAATGTGTCATGCATCATAACGGTCGAATAATACGTAACTTTCACAGTACCGCCGGATAAATTATGAAAATGACTGAAGAATGTGTTTGAAAGAAAATCAAGAATAATTACCAAACTAAAAAAGGGTGTCTGGAAGACACCCGAATATCAGTTTGGCAAATATAATAGTAGTTGTAATTAAATCTTATTAGGTTCTGTTATACTTTGATGTTCTTGGGAATGCAATTCCGTTTTCATCAAACAAGTAACATGCCTGAGGAGGAATACCTACAACAAGTGTATCACCGGTATCCACAGGGATTTCAGATGCAGCCTTAACTGTAAAGTCTTCACCGTCAACATCCATGTATACGAATGATTCAGCACCGAGGTGTTCAGCAACGTTAACAAGACCGTTGATGCGACCTACAGCATCCGGATGATCGGTTGGAACGAGATGCTCTGGTCTGATACCCAATTCAACAACATCACCAACTTTTGCACGGCGTGCATCAACATTGGCAGTAATGATATCACCGGTATTCAGTTTAACCTTGCAAACCTTTTCCTGAATATCAATCAGAGAACCTTTCAGGAAGTTCATCTTAGGAGAACCGATAAATCCTGCAACAAACTTGTTCTGAGGATTGTGATATAACTCCAGTGGAGAACCGAACTGTTCAAGGTTGGTTTCAGCAGAATCCTGCAGAGGGCTTAAAACACAGATCTTGTCAGCCAGAGTCATAGCTTCAACCTGGTCGTGTGTTACGTAAATAATTGTTGCATTCAATTCCTGATGTAATTTTGCAATTTCGATACGCATCTTAACACGCAAAGCGGCATCAAGGTTTGATAACGGTTCGTCGAACAGGAATACGGAAGGCTGCTGAACGATACAACGACCGATTGCCACACGCTGTCTCTGACCACCGGACAATGCCTTTGGTTTACGTTGCAGGAACTGCATCAGACCAAGCATTTCTGCAGCTTTGTTAACACGCTTGCGGATTGATTCCTTATCCATTTTCTTTAATTTCAAACCGAATGCCATGTTATCAAACACATTCATGTGCGGATACAGAGCGTATGACTGGAACACCATACCGATGTTACGATCTACAGGAGGAACGTCATTCATGTACTGACCGCCAATCAGAAGTTCACCTGAAGTGATATCCTCAAGACCTGCAATCATTCTCAACAGAGTTGACTTACCACATCCTGATGGTCCTACGAATACGATAAATTCACCATCAGCAATTTCCATATTGATATTTCTAAGTGTATCTTTTAAAACACCTAAACGATAATTCTTTAATACATTCTTTAATACTACGTCAGCCATTTTTAGCCTCTTAAATTATAAAATCTTATCATAGGGAACAACATGTGCTGTTCCCACAAAAAATTAACCCTTTACACCACCAGCAGTCAAACCGCCAATCAGATACTTCTGCGCCCACAAGAACACAACAGTGATTGGGAAACCGGACATAACAGCGGCAGCCGCGAAATCACCCCACAAATAGTTTTGAGGGTATAAGTACATCTGAGAACCTACTGCCAAGGTCTTGCCGGTATCAGGAACCGAGGTCAGGAGCAATGATGCAACAGGAACTTCTGTAATTGTACCGATAAATGAAAGAATAAACACTACCGCGAGAATAGGTACTGATAACGGTAACAGTACTAGACGGAATGCCTGCCATGGTGTAGCACCATCAATTGCGGCAGCTTCTTCCAATGAAGGGTCAATTGTTTCGAAATAACCTTTAATGGTCCAAATGTGCAGCGCAATACCGCCCATATACGACAATATCAAACCACCGTGGGTATTCAGACCGAATGCCGGGAGATACTCACCGAGTTTATCGAACAATGCGTAAATAGCAACTAACGCAAGCACTGACGGGAACATCTGAACAATCAGCATTACATTCAGAATTGTCTCTTTACCATGGAATCTCAAACGTGCAAATGCATAAGCAGATGTAGTGGATAAAACCAGAATAAAGAATGAAGTCAATACAGAAATATATACTGAGTTCCATAACCACATTTTAACCGGGAACGGCGGCTTAACCATCTTGCCGTTGATTTCCACAGGTGTATCTGGGTTGGCGAGAGCCAGTTTCCAGTGTTCCAGAGAGAACTCGTCTCCGGTAGGAATGATACTACCAACAGAGAAGTTACCGGTTCTGAAAGAAATTGCAGTAACCATGATTAACGGGAACATAATAACGCAGATAAACGCAATCATTAGAACATGAGCAACTGCAATTCTATATTTAATACTTTTTGGTTGAACAATAGCCATTTATAAATTCTCCTCTTAAGCAATTGGTTTTTCTTCAGCCAACTTACGTGTAAACCACAACTGCAGTACAGCGATTGCACCTACTAAGATAAAGATCAGAGTAGCAATTGCAGCAGCTAAACCGTAATTCTGACCACCATTGCCTTGGAACGCTATACGGTAGGTATAACTTACGAGCAAATCTGTTTCACCAGCCTGTGGATTTGCATCCAGAATATCTGGAGAACCGTTGGTTAACAACATAATCAAAACGAAGTTATTGAAGTTAAACGCGAACGAAGCAATCAACAGCGGAGTTAAAGGTTTAATCAATAACGGTAATGTAATGCTGAAGAAGTTATCAATGAATGATGAACCATCCATAGCTGATGCTTCGTACAAATCTTCAGGAATTGATTTCAGAAGACCCATACATAAGATCATCATGTAAGGATAACCTAACCATGCATTAACGATTAAGATCATGGATTTAGCCATAATCGGACTACTGAACCAAGGGATTTCAAAATCCTTAACAGTGTCTGCGGACATGAAAATACCGAGGAATGACTTGATGATCGCATTGATTTCACCGAATGATTCGTTGAACAAACCTCTGAACACCAAGATGGAAATAAATGCAGGAACCGCATATGGAAGAATGAGGAATACACGGTAGATTGATCTGCCTTTCAGGAATTCCCATTGAACCAGACATGCCAGCACCATACCGATGGCAAGTGTAATGAATACAGTCAGAGCAGCAAATACAACCGTCCATACGAAAATTTTGAAGAACGGACCTCTTACGCCTTCATCTTCGAAAATTGTAGAAAAGTTATGGAAACCAACTGCAATCTTGAAGCCTGGAACATAGTTGTCGCCTACTGCATGACCTTTATCATTCAGATAACGATAGAAACCAACGTTTTCATCAGGAGCAAAGTATTTACCTGTTTCATTATCCTTCAACAGATTCTTATGTGTATAGTAAATACCGCCAGGGAGCTGTGCACCGTATAAAACCTGGTCATATTTATTAATAACAGCTTCAAACTTCTTCATCTGAGTCTTGCGCAGTCTTACGCTTGTTTCAGGAAGAATCAAATCAACCTTGTCGAGGGCTGGTTTGTAAACAGTATTGATTTCTGCAGGTTTAACGGAATCGTTTAAAGAAGCCATACAGTCTTCAAACGCAATATCGTTTCCTTCAGGATCTTTACAGTCATTGTTATCAGGACCGTGGTACGGAGAAAGATTAACTGTCTGAACCGGAGATTCACTTGACTTTGCAAGTTCAGCTTTTGTCTTGATCTTAAAATACTCAGAGATGAAGAGCTTCTTGCTATCATCATCTTTCTGTAAAACAATCTGACCTTGTCTGTTAACCGAAGACTGCGGATTCTTTACCAGCAGTTTGAACAGATAAGTTCCGCCACCTTCCTGATCTGCAGGAATTCTATATACCTTATCCAGGTGGAATTTCATTGCTCTGTCAACTGTCAGAGTATGATCACCGGAATAGTTGGTAAATGCAATTGAAATGGTATAAATCATCGGGAAGATAATGAACGTTACCATACCTGCGATAGCAGGGAACGCATATCTGTGTGCATAGGTTTTCTTGTTCAAGAAAATAATAACACCTGATGTAACCACTACAAGAACTAAGAGAGGGAATGCAACATCACCCTTCAAATACATAGAGACTACCATGTAGCCTGAATATGCAACAATAATAACTACTATAAGCCATTTCAGCCACGCCAAAGGAGACATGACCTCAGACCCTAAGTTCGCTTTTCCGTTTGCCATATACAAACACCTATTTAACTTGCCAAAAAGAACACAAAAAAAACTCCCTCAACCAACAGCGGGAGGGAGCCGAAAAAATAATACTATTGACTAATACGTTGAGCAGCTGTGTCTAATGCATCTTTAACTGTCTGACGACCAACAGTTGCATTCTTAAGAGCTTGACCAAATGCAGACCAGAATCTGTTCATTTCAGCTACGTTAGGCATTGGTTCGCCGTTTACAGCGTTAGCCATGGTTGCCTTGATACGTGGATCTGATTCAAGTTTCTTCTGGAATGATTTCAATGCGGCAGCACCGATCTTCTTATCATTGTTAACAACTTCCAAACCCTTATCGGTTAATAAGTAGTTCTGAATGAATTCGATAGCCAAATCCTTGTTAGGAGACTGAGCATTGATTGCCAGACCCTGAACACCTACGAATGCCTTAGCTGGCTTGCCTGCTAACTTAGGTAATGGATTAACGGTGTATTCAACTTTTCCGTCATAGTTAGCCCATGACCATGGTCCGTTGATGATACATGCAACATCGCCCTTGCTGAAGTTTGAATCCATAACACCGTAGTCAACACCCTTGTCCATAACTTTGTTCTTAACCATATCTGTTAAGAATTGAACACCCTGTAAAGCACCGGCATTGTTAACACCTGGGTCTTTAACATCGTACTGACCTGGAGCGGTCTTCTTGAACACGTAACCGCCGTTAGCAGCGATTAATGGATATGAGAAGTATGGATTGGTGTAATCCCACATAACAGCACGTTTGCCTTTCTTCTGTAAATCTGCATCTAATTTAGCAAAATCTTCGAAGTTTTCTGGAGCTTTTGGAGCTAATTTCTTGTTACAAATCAAGCCGATAGCTTCTACAGACATTGGGTAACCATAGATCTTGCCATCAATTGTCAATGCATCCCAAGCGAATTTCTGGAATTTATCCTGAACAGCCTTATCTGGGTTTAATTCAGATAATAAACCTGCTTTAGCCCATTCACCGAAACGGTCGTGAGCCCACATGAAAATATCTGGACCATTACCGGTAGAAGCTGCTTGCTGGAACTTGTTTTCTACTCCATCAGGATGTGCTACTTCAACAGGAACACCTTGTTCTTCGGTAAATTTCTTACCTACTGCAGCGATACCATCATATGATTTATCACCGTTTACCCAAATAACAAGTTTACCTTCTTCGATAGAAGCACTTGCCATTGAAGACAAACCTAATGTTGCAGCTGCAACTAAAGTAGCAATAATTTTCTTATTCATTAGCTATTTCCTTTATAAAAATATAACCAAAATAATTTTTGATGATTTTATTAACCAACAGAGTGCATATTAATGTTTTTTTCAATTCAATCCTATGATGTATATCTCAAAAAATGAATTTTTTTACAAAAAAAACTGCACTTTGCATAGTATTTATCCAATTTATGTGATTATCAAATAATCAAACATATTGTGTCAAACCGATACAATGATAACAATTTATTGTGTTTTGCAAAAACTTTTCCTAATTATTTAAACCGATATTTTGAACCACGTTGCAAATGTGGCTTAAACACGTTCGTATTGACTAATATTTAGGCGGAATACACACGTTTACTCCCGGGCTGCCGGATCTCTGTCTTAACAGTGTTCATCATTAATTAAAGTAGCAATTTACCATGAATTGATAAACAAAATTTGATAGAATTAGCAAAATAAAAAGTATCAGAATTTATAACCCGTTATAAACATTATAAAAGATATGAAGTCACTGCAAAGCTATAAAAAATTTATTCCATATTCAGACAGAGTGTTTTCATCCGTTGAGTGGTGTCACTGGTTTCTTCTGTTTAATGTCTTTATATCCATACTTATTTCAATCAGATACAACCTGAATATAAATTATAATTTTTCCCAGTTCGGCTACATATATCAGATCCTGAATCTGTTCGGCCACCTGTGGTTCATTAATTTTGTATTTTTCCTCTTTGTCATGTTCCCTTCGGCATTCATAATAACGAACAGCAAAACATACAAGGTATTCTGCGTGATCCTTGAAATACTGGTGCAGACGTCACTGCTCATCGATACCCAGATATTCCATTATTTCAAATTTCACATCAACCCTACTCTCCTGCAGATTTTCAGTGAAAATTCGAACTACCAGTCGGGAATGAACTTCAATTTCCTCTATGTAACTGTTCCGAGCCTCATCGTAATCGAAATAGTTCTGGCGAAATATGCAAAGCACAAGGCGAACAAGCACAGAAACAACTGGATATCAGTTACATGTCTGGTAACATTCATCGGTTCGTTTGCACTTACACATCTTATCCACATATGGGCCGACTACACCGACTATCAGCCTATACTGGTACAGGATTCAACACTGCCGCTTTCCTACCCTATGACGGCAAAATCCTTTATTGCAAAAAACGACTGGATAGTTCTGCCCGCCGCTGATAACGAAACAACCGCAAGAGAAATGAAATACCCTCTTTCCAGGATTACTGTCAATCCGCATAATGTCAGAAAATACAACTATCTCATTATCAGTGTCAAAGGCTGGAATTATGAATCACTGAATTCAAAGCTTATGCCGTTCACCGACCGTTTCTCAAAAAAGACCCAGTTCTTTACCAGACATTATGCCGCAAATTCATCCTCCGAAAATGCAATGTTTTCGTTTTTCTACGGTCTTAGTCCCCAGTATTTCAACACCGCATCGGCAAACAATATTTCACCGGTGCTGATTGAAGAACTGCAGCACGAGGAATATCATGTACGAACTTTCATCAGCAATGAAACAAATGACAAAACAATTCTGGACACCAGTACTTTCAGTACCATAAGAGAACGTATTCCTGAAACGCTTAACAACGATCTGAAAACAGCAAATGCGGTTGTTTCATTCCTCGAGAAATTAAACAGCATCAATTCTGCAAATCAGGCTCCGCAGTTTATCTATGTTTCTCTGGCCGATCCGTCAATACTTAAAAACGAATCAGGAATAGTAAGATTCAGCCCAACCATTTCCAATGACGAGGGCAAGCTGCTTACCCGCAAAATCAATACAAAGAAGATCGAGGAACTCCGGAACGCGTACGCGAATTCCATCTACAGCACTGATCTGATGATTGAAAAAATTATCACTGCTCTTGAAAAAACATCCCTTAAAAACAATACGATTGTGATCCTTGCAGGAGAATTCGGATTCGAGCTGGGATACAACGATGCCTGGGATTTCGGTTACAGCGGAGATTACACCTACAACAAGCTTCATGTGCCGTTCATGATTTATGATCAGACTGAAACAGCAAGAAAGTACGACAAGCTGACAAGCCATACGGATCTTGCTCCTACTCTGCTGGAAAAATATCTTGGAGTAACAACACCTTACAGTGAATATTCGACCGGTAACAATCTTTTTGAAAAGGATAATCCGGCTGAATTCATAATCAGCGGCGACAGCAGTATCGTCTATATTGTCGAAAACGATCAGATAACCAAAATCAATAACCGCGGCAATCTGTTTGTAACAGACAGCACAGACCACAAGAAGACGGTCAACATTAAAATGCCGACACTGCTGAAAGCAATGCGGCAGCTGAACAAATTCAACAACAATTAGAATTACCAAATAAGGACGTAATCATGCTTGTAGAAATTAATGAACAGAATATTAAGACGGAGATTATTGAAAAATCTCAGACAGGTAGCGTTATCGTTTATATTTTTCATTCACAGGCTGCAGATCAGGTTGAACTGAAAAACAAAATCAATGCATACATCGGCAGTGCGGATCTCAGTTTTGCCTGCGTTGATATTGCCAATGACGCACTTCAGGCCGTGGCATACCAGTTCCAGCTGAATGCACTGCCTGCTCTGGCAGTAGTGAAGGAATCCCGTGTTGTCGGAATTCTGCAGGGGGATGAGATTGTTCCTAATTATGAAAATCTGTTAAATGACTACATACCTCAGGAAGATCAGCTGCTGGCCGATGAAGCTGCCAAGCTGCTCCAGGAGCAGAAGACAGACGAGGCCCTGTCAAAAATCAACAAGGCTCTTCAACTTAAAAATCAGACCAGATATCGTCTGATTAAAGCCGATATTTTCATAAAACAGAATAAACTCGATGATGCCGAGGCTATTATCAATGCCTGCAGCATGGAAGATCAGCTCAATGAAAAGGATTACTACAGCAACCTTAAATCAGCTCTGGAACTTGCTAAAAAAGCAATGGATAATTCACCGGTTGAAGAGCTTAAGAAAAAACTGGCAGAGGATCCTGACAATCTGGATTTGAAAATCGAAATTGCAGTTCAGTATAATCAGCTTAACAACAAGGTGGAGGCTCTTAACTATCTTTTTGAAGTCCTCAAAAAGGATATCAATTATAAAGATGCCAAACAGACCTTCCTGGATATTATTGCAACCATGGGCGCTTCAGCAGAGGCTTCAAGCTTCAGAAGAAAACTGTACTCTCTTATGTACTAGTACAGGTTTGTCACAGCCGGATTCATCAGGAAGAAAAAAACTGCAGCCGGTCTGAACAGGATAATTCAGAAACATTCAAAAACGGTCATTGTTTTAAACAATGACCGTTTCTGTTTGAACATAAGAATAAGAAACGGAATATTACCGTTTCGGGAAACTACTGCTCCTTTGTGCTGTTTGGCAGTTTATTCTGAGCATCTGTGTGCTCAAGCTTATCCTGTTCATCAAGCGGACTGTCATCCTCCTTGTATTCACCGCGTGGCCAGAGAGTAATGATTGTTTTGATCAGTGTGGCCAGTGGAATTGCAAAGAACACGCCCCAGAATCCCCAGAGAGATCCGAATACCAGAACCGATGACAAAATCACAAACGGATGAAGTTTCATCTTTTCAGAGAACAGTTTCGGTACTAGCACGTTACCGTCAAGGATCTGAATTACCACATATACCAGGATCAGCCACCAGAAAGTCGAACACATGCCGAACTGGTACAGTGCGACACCTGCCACAGGAATGGTAACAATCGCGGCACCGATGTACGGAATCACCACGGAAAGACCCACGGAAATACCTAGCAGAATCGAGTAATTCAGGTCAAAAAACTTGAAAGCAAGGAAGTTAACAACTGCAATTATGCAGATGTGAACAAATTTTCCACTGATATAGTTCATCAGCTGCTGGTTCATTTTAACCCATACCTTGGTAGCAAGACTCAGATTAGGAGGAAACACGCATTTCAGACTTTCCAGCAGATCGTTTTTATCCTTCAGCATGAAGAATGAAAGCAGAGGAACAATAATCAGATAGGTTATAAAAGATGTCAGATTAACCAGATATGACGGAAGTTTCTCCTGGATAATTGATGAACTGTATTCGGCAAGCTTGTCCTTGGCGACATCCGACAGCAGAGAGAAATCCACATACTCGGCCACCGCCGGATACTCTTTTGTTTTGCTGAGAACATAATTTTCTACGGTATTAAGCATATCCGGTATTTTTCTGAACAGATTTGTAACCTGCTCAACCAGAACAGGAAGCAGCATAATCATACCGATAATCAGCAGTGAAAAGAATACAAACATGAATAATGATGTTGAAACACCCCGGCTCAGCCATTTTCTTCTTTCAAGAATGCCTATCGGCCATTCCAGAATATAGGAAACACCGAGAGCTATCAGAATCGGAGTCAGAACATCTGTAAAGAAATAAATTATTAAACAAATAAAGGTCAATAAAATAAAGAGTGTTGCCGCATTCGGGTCGCTCAGCAGATTTTTATACCAATCCTTTAATACCTTAACCATTACAACTTCCTTAAATAAAAAAAAGCACGCCGCAACCATACAGCATCATGAACATGCAACTTCATGTCACGGACAAACGCAAAATTATCACACTCTCGATGTGATGTAAATACAGTTCGGAAAAAGATTTTTACGATTGCTGTCTTATTTGCCGTACCGCAGATGATTCATTAGCGAGTTACCGAAATCAGAAACAATAATTTCTGCCGTAAATGTCAGATTAATCAATTCATTATCTTAATTACAGGTTGCATACGGCAACTTTACCAATATAATAGATCCGTATCTCATTACGGCATTCGAACTTGTTGTAAAATCAGCATTGGATTATAGAAACAAATCAATGCCTAATGGGATTGATTACTCATTGTTTATTATATAGGAGAACTACATGACCTGTAAGTTAAAGTTACTCGTTCTAAGTTGTATATCCGCATTTGCTTTATCAGGATGTATAATCATCGATGACGGTTTTATTTACGATGACGGCTATCATCATGCACCGCCGCCACCTCCGCCGCCTCACCATCATCACCATGCACCGCCGCCTCCTCCGCCGCACCATCATCATGCGCCGCCTCCTCCGCCGCACCATCGTCATGCGCCGCCTCCTCCGCCGCACCATCGTCATGCGCCGCCTCCTCGTCATCACGTCGGTCCAGGTCCGAGACCAGGTCCGCACGGTGGTCCCGGTCCGAAACCAATGCATTCAAGCAGTCATCACCACAGATAAAGTAAACAGAAAAATTTACTTTTGATGTCAACTCTGTAATAATCAGTTGCCGGTTTACGAAAAGCCGGCAACTTTTTTATTTTTTGATTGTCAAAGTGTCAGCATTCAAATCAGGCATTAAGGCTTAAAAATTGAAACGAGTTATCCTAACAGCTATCGGATTAACCTTCGGTGTATCGAATTCAATCGCTGGAGATCTTGAATCTGATCTGCAGAAGGCGTTAAACGAGCGATACAACCGCAGTTATTATTACAATAACAGCGATACCGATAATCTTCTGCCGCAGATCGGAACCGTCGGTTCAACCACCATAACCACCCAGGAGGAGAAGGTTTTCGGAAAATACTTTTTCAAAAAGGCACGTCAGCACCTCAATATCATCGATGATCCTGTTCTTGATGAATATATCGGCACTCTAGGATCAAGGCTCATCTCCCATGCCAACAACGTTCATTTTCCTTTCAATTTTTTTCTGGTTAACGATCCGAAACTTAACGCCGCGGCATTTCTGGGGGGAAATGTCAAAGTGAACGCGGGGCTCTTCACCTACGCCGACAACGAAAGCCAGCTTGCCTCGGTTCTGGCCCATGAAATCACCCATGTAACCCAAAGGCATCTGGCACGTTTCATTGAAGACGCATACAGCCGGCAGACAAAAACCATAGGAGCTATCGTAGGTTCTATTGTTATTGCGCTTATCAATCCTGTTATCGGCATGGCGGCACTCAATGCAACTCTGGCTCTTAATATTCAGAACACCATCAACTACACCAGAAGCGATGAACTTGAGGCTGATCATATCGGAATAGATCTGCTATACCGTGCAGGATTCGATCCCGGCGAAATGGCGGTATTTTTCAATAAGCTTACCTCAATGGGCAGACGAACCATCCCTGCCAATCTTATCGATCACCCTATCCCGGAAGTCCGTGTAGCCGACGCCCGCAGCAGAGCAATGCGCTACCCGCCGGTTAAAACCGATGAAAATATCAATTTCTACTTTGCCAAAGCCAGGATATTTGTAAGATTTTCGGAAAACAGCGCGGATTTCTGCGTTGAACATTTCACCAGACTTCTGGAAAAAAATCAGAACTCCGGCAGATACAACCGCTCATACCTTCTCTACGGTTTAACCCTCGCCTACATAAAGAAAAACGATTACACCAATGCCAGACGGTACTTTAACATGATCGGCGCCGAATACCGCAACAATCTTTTCATGCTGGACACTTTCTCGGATCTTGAACTTCTGAAGAACAACACCTCCGAGGTAATCAGAGTTCTGACAGAACGACTGAAATTCACTCCGCGGAGCCCTACCATTATTCTTAATCTGGCAGTAGCCTACATTAAAGCAAACAATGCAAAAAAAGCCCTGAAACTTCTGGAGGATCTTGCAAAGCAGCAGCCTGACAATCTGCTGGTGCAGGATCTGCTCAGTGACTGTTACAAGTCTCTCAGAATGAAGATGGAATATTACATTTCACTCGGGAAACGTTTTGCTCTGGTCAGTGACTACACCAAATCAAATATGAACTACAACTATGCCTACCAGTATGCGAAAACAAGACTGGACAAGGCAAAAATCAACGCTCTGATAGTTTTGAACGAACAGAACAGAAAATCAGACGCCCAGTTTGAAAAATAAGCGGAAGCGGCAGTCGTACATCTGGCTGGCAGAAGGAAAAGCGTACTAAAGCTCCGGGAAATTTTTTTGACAATGAAAAACATGCAGATTGCTGTGATTCAGGCGCTGTCCGTCCTGCAGCGGAGAAAACGCACCCTCTGAAAAAAAAACTGCATTCAGCTAAAAAATGAACGGTTTACTAATCTAAATATCCAGTTTCATTTGTGAAACATCGGAAACCACCTTCTTGACAACAGGAATTGTGATTTTCACATTGTTTTCCGTTGCGTAGGCGATCAGCTGTTCTGTTGTTTTCACAACATTGGGCAGATTCCATGTTATTCTTCTGTAAATAAAATCAATAACCTTTTCACTGATTTCAAGACTTCTGATCTTAAACATGCATCTGATCAGTGTCTTAAGTTCATCGCCGCTTAAAGGTTCCAGATAGAAGGTTTCACCCCATTGAAGCCTGGTTCTAAGATCGTTAAGTGAAAATTCCAGTTCAGAAGGCAGTCCCGTTGCGGCAAAAATCACATGACATCTGTTACTCTGACGGGCACGGTTGATAAAGGAATACAAGGCTATTTCCCATTCACGATCACCCGCTACAGCATCAAGATCGTCAATAAGCAGATAATCCATGGAGTCCATGTCCTCGAATACCGCCTCTCCCATATCTCTTATATCCGGATCAGCAAGGGAAAAATACATTCCCGACTGATTACGGGACATAATATCGGAAACAGCATAAAGAAGGTGGGTTTTACCGCATGCCTTCGGAGCATAGATAAAAGTCTGCAAAAACTCGTGTTCAGGCTGCAGCAGATTATTAATCAGTCCCTGATTGCGCCCTACCACAAAGGTATTCAGCGATTTCTCATCATTGTATTCGTATGTAAAAGTCAACTGTTCCACAAACTTCCCGCGACCTTATTGCAGCCGTCACCGGCTGCAAGCTGTTCAATACCGTTCCGGCCGTATAATTACAGCTTACGGTTTGATGTATCCTTGATTGAATCCGGATCGGTGATAGGAATCGCCTCCATTTCCTCGTAACCGCCGTCATTCTGTTCCTTCTTAGGCACGGCAGGTTCTCCGCTTCTGTTATCCGCCGCCGGAGCACTGTCCTGCTTAGGTGTTTCCGCAGGTTTTGCGGCATTGCCGCTGTCTCCCGGAACCTTTTCAGACTTTTTCTCCTTGCCTACTGTTTCGGTAGTCACACTCTGCTCACCGCTGTGATCGGCATTCGCGGTTTCAACAGCAGGGGTGTTTTTTCTCTGCACATCGAAAAGATAATTGAAAGGCTTTGACGGATCAGGTATATACAGACCAGGTATATCCGCAATTTTCTGGGAAATTCCGTTGAAATCCTTGTTTATGGTCAGCTCATAAACCAGCTGATCAGCCTGGGACTGTGAAAGCATAACCTTGTTGATTCCAGCGATGTTCTTCAGTGATTTCTCCACAAAAATCACATCCTGGAATTTTACCACGTTTGCAATTACCACTCTCACCCTGTTGCTGTTTACAACGCCGCCGAACAAATCCAAACGGTTGTATGAGCCGCCGGAACTTCCTCCCGCAGCATGCTTTTCTCCATTGTCGGCACCGTTGTTTTCTATTGTCGCCTCATCCGGATTCAGAGCTTTGTTGCTCTCATGTCTGAAACCGGAGCTTTCTGCCACCGGAGGCACATCCTCGTCTGAAATATACTCCGGATGCTGCTTGGCAAAAAACTTCACCACATCCTTGGCAACAATTCTGCCGAGGTCGTGAGGAACACCGTGAGCAACGGACTGATAAACAGGAGCACCTGAACCGGCCTCATAGATTTTCCATACCAGGTCGCCGTGATCGGTGTTATAACCCTGAATGGTACCGGCAATATAATATCTGGTTGCATATCTGCCGTTGGCCGCACCAAGTGAATTCACATCAAAATTCTGAATTGCCTGTTCGCTGATATACAGCGCATCGTCACTGTCCATAATGGGAAGATAGAATTTAAGACCATAGGAGGATGCGGTCTGCATAAGACTTGCAGTGAAGGAATTGGTATTGCTTTCACTCATAATATCGCTGATATTATACTTTTCATCGTAAATGCTCATCCATACCATCACATCCGGTCTTGCCTCCAGATAAAGCGGAATATTCTGGCTTCTGAGCAGCTGCAGCACCTTGATGCGGTCGAAATTAAGAACAAGATCTCGGTTCTGAAAGCCGATGTTGTCTATGTAGTAATCAATTGAACGGCCGTTAAGATTAACCGTGTCATAGACCCCGCCGGATAGTTTTTCGGCAAGACCGTTCAGAGCATCCCTGTAAACCTTTGAACGATCCGGAGATGCGTTTTCCTGACTCGGAACAACCACGGAAAATTCCTGATCTGTAAGATTTCTGGACAAGGTTCCGGCCTGCGCTGAAAATGAAAATACAGCGCCCAGCACTAAAAGCAGTAAATTATTTCTTTTCATAATCTTCATATATTCCAATTTTCATCAACGGCTTTTTCAAGATCTTTCTTTTATGCTGAATTATCAACTTTTATGTCATTTTATCATAAAACACATTTTTTTTCTTTAACTAAAGAAGCGCATTGAACGAATAATAAATTTTAAAATTATGCATAAATAGGTTAAAATATGCAGTAATTTTTTAAGAGATAATTTGGAGTTATTTAAGTGGCCGATCAAAAATTAAACTATAAGGATGCAGGCGTTGATATCGATGCAGGCGAAGCATTAGTTGAAAACATTAAAGGCGTAGTTAAGAAGACTACCCGTCCTGAAGTTATGGGCGGTTTAGGCGGTTTCGGTGCTCTCTGCCGTATTCCTGCCAATTACAAAAAACCGGTACTGGTATCAGGAACCGACGGTGTAGGTACAAAATTAAGAGTTGCCATTGAAATGGACAAGCACGATACTGTCGGTATCGATCTGGTGGCAATGTGCGTTAACGATCTGATCGTTCAGGGTGCCGAACCACTGTTTTACCTCGACTATTACGCAACCGGTCATCTGGATGTTGAAAAAGCAACACAGGTTATTACAGGCATCTGCAAGGGCTGTGAAATGTCCAACTGCTCTCTCATCGGCGGTGAAACTGCTGAAATGCCGGGCATGTATGCAAAAGGCGACTACGATATGGCAGGATTTGCAGTAGGCGTTGTTGAAGAAGACGAAATCATTGACGGCAGCAAGGTTGCAAACGGCGACGCAATCATCGGTATTGCCTCCTCAGGTCCTCATTCAAACGGTTTCTCATTAATCAGAAAAATTCTTGAAGTATCCAAGGCGGATCTGAATCAGGCCTTTGACGGCAGAACTCTCGGCGAGGCTCTGCTTGCTCCTACCAGAATTTACGTTAAGCCTGTTCTTAAGCTTCTGAAGGATGCCGAAGTTCACGCTCTTGCCCACATCACCGGCGGTGGATTCTGGGATAACATTCCTCGCGTACTGCCGAAGAATACCAAGGCTGTGATTGACGGAAAATCATGGAACTGGCCTGCAGTGTTCGACTGGCTGCAGAAGAACGGTAATGTTGATCGTCACGAAATGTACCGTACTTTCAACTGCGGTGTCGGCATGATCGCTGTTGTTCCTCAGAAGGATGCTGAAAAAGCCATCAAATCTCTGAATGAATCAGGAGAAAAGGCATGGCTGCTCGGCACCATTGAAACAGCAGCAGACAATGAAGCTCAGGTTGTAATCAACGAGTAATTCAATCCGGGATCAGGAATTCTATGGGCGGTATCACCTACACTTTAAGCTGTCCGCACTGCGGGCGGATTTATGAAATAGATTACGGTGCCACCGTCCTTTATAATCCGATCTCTCTGTTCGTATCAAGTACCGAGAACGGCGGAAAGCCGCTTCTCGACTTTCTGGTAACCAGCAGAAAAATCAGAGAAAAAGCATACAGTCTCGCCAACCAGGGATATGCGCTTGATTTCGACTACCAGCATAAATTCTACTACTGCAGTCACTGCAGAAAAGGCTTTGTCAGATTCTACTTCAGACTGTATAAGGATCTGCCGGACGGAAACCGAGCCGAATACGAACCTGAATATATCTGCTGTCACTGTCACAGACCTCTTGCCGTTATCGAGGAACAGGACTGCCACAACATCGAAATCAGCTGCAGATGCGGCAATAATTTCAGTCTTGATACTGATGACGATCATGAGCCCCTTGAATGGCAGTAACCGGCAAATTCATTTTTTCATTTAAATCTTTTCAATGGATGCGATCTCCGTGCTTTAGACCGGACTTGTAAAGTCAGCCTTGCAGAACCTAGTACGGTTTTCAAACTTCGGAGTCATTTCCCATAGTCCGTTTTATTCATAAAAAATCCCACCAAATCAGTATGTTAATCTTATAACAAAAAATAAAAATTTCATTATCTGCTGAATTTTAATTATTTATGAGTCAGATCATAATCTTAACTTTCCGTTCTTACGTGAAGGCAATAATTAAAGTAAAATCCGGAGGGGGACTATGCGGGTATTATTTTATGAGCAACAATGACAAACTCTCGAAAACCATCGAATTTACAACCGAAAATTTTAAAATCTACAATGAACTTGCTTCATGGAAGATTTTAATTGTTGACGATGAGGAAGACGTTCATCGCATCACCAGACTTGCCATGCTCGGCATTGAATATGACAATATGCCGATTGAATTCATTTCGGCATATTCGGGAGAAGAAGCCTGCGAGATAATGCGGAAAACGGAAGACATCGCCCTTGTTATTCTGGATGTTGTTATGGAAAACGAACATTCCGGTCTTGATGTGGCGAATTACATCCGCAATGAACTGAATAATCATCTGGTGCGAATTGTTTTAAGGACTGGTCAGCCGGGCCAGGTTCCGGAAGATCAGATTCTGGAACTCTACGATATCAACGACTACAAGGAAAAAACGGAACTTACGACCCAGAAACTGCGACTCATGATCCGTTCCAACCTTCATGCCTTTAACGACAAGAGAGAGCTGTGTTCGGCCACCACAAAGATTCTGCAGCTGAACAGACTTTCACAGAGACTGGTAAGTTTCACCGATTTGAAGGCCGCCGCCAGATTTATTTACGAAAACCTTTATTTTTATCTGAACAAGGAAAGACCGCAGAAGCGGGATTTCAAGGGTCACATTTTCTCTTTTATAAATCCAATGGGAGATATGTGCGAGTTTCATGATTATTACACAGGTGAAAGAGTCAGACAGGAGGATCTTCCTTCTGAAATCATTGCAGAAACCGCTGTGAACCGTAAAGCGACATACAGAGATCAGGAGGTTACAACACTGGCCTATTCCGACTATCACGGAGTTGTTTTCTACCTGAATCTTGCCGAAAATACAGGTTACAGCTACAATGAGGATCTTGCAAATCTTCTTCAGGATACGATTTCGAATCACTACCGCAATATATATCTGAACGCACTGCTTAACCGCAACCAGCGCGAGATCATGTACCGCATCTGCGAAATCGTTGAAAGCAGGTCGAAGGAATCAGGAATACATGTTAAACGGGTAAGTCAGTACTGTGAACTGCTTGCCAAGCTTGCCGGAGTTCCTCAGAGAGATATCAATCTGCTTAAGCAGGCAGCTCCGCTGCACGATCTCGGAAAAATCGCCATTCCTGACGATATACTTCATAAACCCGGCAAACTCGATAACTACGAGTGGGAGGTAATGAGAACCCACTCCCAGATCGGTTATGAACTGCTGAAGGATTCAAATATCGAACTTTTCAACGTAGCCGCAGAGGTTGCTTTCTACCACCATGAAAAATGGAACGGAACCGGTTATCCGAACGGACTTTCCGGAGAGGATATTCCGTTAAACGGACGCATTGCAGCCATTGCAGATGTTTTTGATGCACTGGCCTCCGAACGCTGTTACAAGCATAAGTGGCCGATGGATAAAATTTATGAACTTTTCAAGGAAGAGCGCGGACAGCATTTCGATCCTAAACTGACAGATCTGTTTATTCAGAACTTCGATAAATTTGTCGCAATCAAGGAAAAAATAGACGGACACGTTCAAAACTAGCCAAAGTAATATTCAATCTGAATCAGGGCACGATTTCATCGTGCCTTTTTTCTTGGAACATGCCGTTCAGACGGTCATCCGCCGCATTCGGCGCCTGACACTGCATAAAATACGTGAAAAGAGAGCAAATCGTCAGAGATAATACAGATCCCAGTTGGATGTCTTGCTTTTATTCAGGCTTGAGAGTTTCTTTGCATGAGCCTGAAGTTCCTCCTCGCTTGCCTTAAGCACCATAAGAGAACCTTCAGAGACAAGTCTGCCGTCCTCGGATGCATCGCCGTGAGCCGAATTCATGTCGGCGCGGAACATGCTGTCCATGGTATTCTGACCTCCTGTCATAGCCAGATAAACATCGGCAAGAATTTTGGAGTCCAGCAGAGCGCCGTGGAAACTTCGGTCGTATTTTCCCTGCACCTCGAACATTTTGCTCAGGGCGTCAAGACTGTATTTCGCATGACCTGGAAGCAGTTCCTTGGCCTCGGCATAAGAGTCCACCACTGTGCACAGTTCCTCGATCCTTTCCTTGTAGCCGTTTAACTCAAGCTCCTGATCAAGGAATCCAACGTCGAATTTTGCATTGTGAATAATCAGCACAGCACCGCGAATATATTCAATGAACTGATCTGCAATATCCCTGAAATCAGGTTTATCTGCCAGAAATTCATCGGTAATGCCGTGAACCTGCACAGCCTCCTCATCAACCTTGCGGTGCGGATTAAGATAGCACTGATAATTATTATCTGTAAGCTTGCGGTTAACCACCTCGACGGCACCTATTTCAATAACCCTGTGTCCGATATGGGCGGCACCGCCCTCGTCACTTTTACCGGTTGTTTCAGTATCAAGAAATATGCATCTGCAATTATCAATTTCCATCTTATTTACCAGGTCCAATAAAATTTAATTATAAATATCCGACTCACTATGTTATCATATCGACATTCTAAATTTAACAGTATCAAAAAGATTATGCTAACAAGAGATCAAATATTATATTTAAAAAGCAACGCACACGAACTGAAGCCGGTTGTAATCATCGGACAGAAAGGCATTACGGACAGCGTTATAGATGAAATCAAATCAAGTCTGGATCACCATGAACTGCTGAAAGTTAAGGTAAACGGAGCCAACAAGGACAACCGCGATGAAGCGGCCGCGGAATTATGCAGACTGACAGGAGCTGAATTCGTTCAGATGCTGGGTAACGTGCTTACTCTGTTCAAACAGAAAAAAAAGGATTCAAAGTTCGTTCTGCCTAAACACTGATCCTTTCCTGATATTCAGCCTCTGCCTGACAATCTGCAGGCATCGGATACCGGTTCATGCCGAATAAAAAAACACAGTTCCAACACTATATTTTCAGCATCGGAACTGTGTTTTTTCGTAATCTGAAAAAGCCGTTTCACGTATTTCAGACTGAACCTCTCCTTAAAATAAAAAAATGAGCAAATATCCATTCACTCATTTTAAATATAAGGAGACATACATTAGATATATTGAACGTCAACAATTTCCATCTTGATAAGTCCGGCAGGAACTTTAATGGAAACAGTATCATCAATTTCCTTTCCAATCAGACCTTTGGCAATCGGAGTATAAACAGAAATCAGATTCTTGGACAAATCAGCCTCATCCTCGCCCACGATTTTGTAAACAATTTCCTTGTCTTCATCCGGACGATAAACTGTAACGGTTGCACCGAACACGACCTTTCCTTCGTTCTTCAGTTTGGTTACGTCAATAATCTGGGCATTTGAGAGCTTGCCTTCAATATCGCGAATACGGGCTTCAATCAGACCCTGATGCTCTCTTGCAGCATGATATTCCGAATTTTCCTTTAAATCACCATGTTCTCTTGCTTCGGCTATATCCTGAACAACCTTTGGTCTTTCAACAGTCTTGAGCTGTTCAAGTTCTTCACGCAGCATTTCAGCTCCGTGAACAGTCATTGGAACTTTATCCATAAATATTATTCCTTCTTGCCTTTACCTTTTAAATCATCAAAGAATTTATGCACAGAATCAAAGAATCCCTTCTGTTTAGGACTGTGATCTACGCTTTTCGCTTCCTTTTTATTCCCGTCGGCTGAATCAGATGCTTTAACGGTCTTGCCGCCGTTAAGTGATTCTTCGAGTTTCTTCAGCAGATCCTTCTGTTCACTGTTAAGTTTTACTGGAGTCTCCACAACCACCTGAACAATAATATCACCAACAGCACCGCTTGTTAACGATTTAACACCCTTGCCTCTCAATCTGAACATCTTTCCTGTCTGTGTTTCAGCAGGAATCTTCAGACTTACAGTACCGTTGATGGTAGGAACATCGACAGTTCCTCCCAGTGCCGCAGTTGTAAAGCTGATTGGTACCTCGCAGTACAAATCGGAATCACGGCGAACAAAAATATCGTGTTTCTTAACAGTGATTAACACATACAAATCACCAGGAACACCGCCGTACATAGGAGCCTGACCCTTACCTGTCAGTCTCATGCGCTGACCGTCTTCAATACCCTGTGGAATGGTTACAGTAATAGTCTGCTTGATACGGGTACGACCCTCTCCATGACAGTGAGGACACGGCTTTTCAACAATCTTGCCGCGGCCGCCGCACTGAGGACACTCCTGAATGGTAGAGAAGAAACCGCGTGTCATCTGGATCTGACCGGTACCATGACATTTCGGACAGGTCTTGAAACTTCCGGATTCAGCGGCACCGCTTCCGTTACATTTTTCGCACTGAACATAGTTGTCGTAGGAAATATCCTTCTTACAGCCGAGGATAGCCTCCTCAAGTGTAATCTCCAGGTGATACTGCATATCTGCACCGCGCATCTGACGTGACTGACGGTGTGATCTTCCGCCGCCGAAAGCATCGCCGAATACACTTGAGAAAATATCACTGAAATCTCCGAAACCTCCAAAGCCGCCGCCACCTGCGCCAAAGCCCTGAGCTTCATTAGGATCGATTCCCTGATCTACCATTTGACGTTTTTGTGGATCTGTTAAAATCTCATAAGCTTCTTTAACTTCTTTAAATTTTTCTTCAGCAGTTTTCGGATCATCACGATTACGATCAGGATGGTATTTCATTGCTAAATGACGATAAGCTTTCTTAAGTTGATCCTCAGTAGCATCTTTTTCTACACCCAAAATCTTATAATAATCTTTCATAATTCTAATCCACTTATGTTTCTATGGTATGAAATTAAAGCGCACACTGTATTCCAATATGCGCTCTTACATTTTATTTATCTGTCTGAATGACAGCAGTCAATATCTGAATTACTTCTTTTCTTCGAATTCAGCATCAACCACATCATCATTGCCGTTTGATGAACTGCTCTGTTCAGCATTAGCAGAACCAGCACCGGCATTTGCACCTGCTGACTGGGCAGCCTGCATTGCCTGAGCAAGAGACTGGGACACCTGCAGCAGAGCATTGGTCTTGGCATCAATTTCAGCCTTGTCATTGCCCTTTGAAGCGGTTTCCAAATCAGCAATAGCCTGTTCAATCTTTTCCTTGTCGCCGGAACCGATTGCAGAACCGTGTTCAGACAGCATCTTGCGGGTTTCGTGAACCATGTGATCAGCCTGATTCTTGGCCTTTACCAGTTCCTCAAACTTCTTATCCTCTTCAGAGTTTTCCTCTGCTTCACGAACCATTCTCTTAATATCCTCATCGCTCAAGCCTGAAGATGCCTTGATGGTGATGTTCTGTTCCTTGCCGGTATTCTTATCCTTTGCAGATACATGGATAATACCGTCGGCATCAATATCAAAGGTAACTTCAATCTGCGGCACTCCGCGAGGAGCAGGAGCAATACCTTCCAGGTTGAACTGACCAAGAGACTTGTTCATGCTGGCCTGTTTTCTTTCACCCTGCAGCACGTGAATTGTTACAGCAGGCTGATTATCTTCGGCTGTTGAGTAAACCTGTGACTTCTTGGTAGGAATTGTTGTATTCTTTTCAATCAGGGTTGACATGATACCGCCCTGTGTTTCAATACCTAATGACAACGGAGTTACATCAAGCAGCAGCACGTCGTTCTTGGTACCTGACAATACACCGCCCTGAATTGCAGCACCGAGTGCAACAGCTTCATCAGGGTTAACATCCTTACGAGGAGTCTTTCCGAAATATTCAGCAACAACCTTCTGAACGAAAGGCATACGGGTCTGACCGCCAACCAGGATAACCTCATCGATTTCACTTAACTGCAGACCGGAATCAGCTATAGCCTGTTTAACAGGTCCGATTGAGCTCAATACCAGATCTTCAACCAGAGATTCAAGTTTTGCACGTGTAATCTTCATGTTAAGATGTTTAGGACCTGTTGCGTCAGCAGTAATGTAAGGCAGATTGATTTCTGTCTGTTCTGCTGAAGACAGTTCAATCTTGGCCTTTTCTGCAGCTTCCTTCAAACGCTGCAAAGCAAGCTGATCGTTACGCAGATCAATGTTGTTTGTGCTCTTGAATTCATCTGCCAGATAATTGATTACGCGGCTGTCGATATCCTCACCGCCCAGGTGGGTATCTCCGTTGGTTGCCAGCACTTCGAAAGTCTTTTCACCGTCAACTTCATCAATTTCGATGATTGAAATATCGAATGTACCGCCGCCGAGGTCGTAAACCGCAACCTTCTTGTTGCCCTTAACATTGTTGACACCGTATGCGAATGCTGCAGCTGTAGGTTCGTTGATGATACGCTTTACATCAAGACCTGCGATTCTTCCGGCATCCTTGGTGGCCTGACGCTGAGCATCATTGAAGTATGCAGGAACGGTAATAACAGCTTCGGTAATCTTTTCACCGAGAATATCCTCTGCAGTCTTCTTCATTTTCTTCAGAACTTCAGCTGATACCTGAGGAGGCGCCATTTTCTTGCCCTTTGCCTCTACCCATGCATCGCCGTTGTCGGCGCTTACAATGCCGAACGGCATAACTTTCTTATCACGCTGAACTTCAGCATCATCATAACGACGACCGATTAATCTCTTGATAGCATATAATGTGTTCTTAGGATTTGTAACAGCCTGTCTTTTTGCGGTATCACCAACCAGTGTTTCACCGTCTTCGGTATAAGCGATGATTGAAGGGGTTGTACGATGTCCTTCAGCATTTTCCAGTACTCTGGCCTGTGCACCATCCATAACAGCAACGCAAGAATTGGTTGTTCCTAAATCGATACCAATAATCTTACCCATTTTTAATGTCTCCTATAAATTTTTAATTCTTTTACTTTTAATTTCCCTTTACTTCATATATAAGGGCTTATTTCAGTATTTCAAATTTTTTCTTTAAATTTTTTTAAACTTTTTCATCAAGGGGTGCCGGTTTGGCAACTACAACCATGGCAGGTCTGATATTGCGGCCGTTCAGGTTGTATCCCTTCTGGAACACCTGCAGTACGGTATTCGGCTTCTTGCCCTCAGGCGCATCAATCATCTGGATTGCATGCTGTGTATTCGGATCGAAAGGCTGATCGATCGGGTCAAGCTGTTCCATGCCGTATTTTGTAACTGTAGCCATCATGCTCTTTAAAGTAAGGTTCACACCCTCTCTTACATTCTGGAAAGCCTCATCGGAAGGATCGATTGAAGCCAGAGCCTTTTCCAGTGCATCAATCACCGGTAGCAGATCTCCCGCGAATTTTGAAATCGCATATTTTTTCGCATCATCGATTTCCTTGTCCTTGCGCTTTCTCATATTTTCAACTTCAGCAGCGGCACGCAGATCCGCCTCTTTCAGCTTCTTGTTCAAATCATTGATAACAAGAGTCAGAGCCTCGGCGCTTGCAGGTGCATCCTCGGTCTGGGCATTGTCAGCCTCAGGAGCCTGAGTTTCCGCATTTTCAGCTGCTGTTTCAGCGTTTTCATTCTTTATGTCTTCTGTATTCTGATCTACATTTTCTGCATTGTTTGCAGTATTTTCATTCTGTTCTGCCATTTTTCATTCCTTGTAAAATATGATTACTTTATATATAGAGTCCCATTTTCCGTTTTCAAGTCGGAATATTCATTTTTTTTATTAAGTAGGCGGGAATACGGCCGGGATCCGTTAGAGCCATGATATTCAGCGCAGCGCACAATGCAGTTATCAATGAGGATTTTCTGCAGAGCTTTCTCAGCGCGGATAACATCACAGATACGCAATTTCAGATTTTGCTTTAATTGCTAGCACTGATAAATTGTACTAAAATAAAGCGGATTTTTTCGTTTCCTGTGCGGTCGGCCATGCCTTGAACCAGGAATAATACAACAGGAACAGCATTAGAGAAATTAATTAACCGTAACAATCAGAAACAGATAAATGAAATTCAGCAAAGTCGCAATTCTCGGCTTACCGCGAAAAGGTAACAGCGTTAAACAGACCATTGTCCAGCTGATCGCGTTCTTCAAGCACAACAACATGGACGTGTATGCCGAACCGAAAATGATCAGCGTGTATCATCTTCGCGATGTGGAACCTCTTAATACAGACAGCAACAGCCAGCGGATAGATCTTGCCATTGTTGTGGGCGGTGACGGCAGCATGCTGGGCGCCTGCCGGAATCTTGCCAAATTCAATATTCCGGTAATCGGAATAAACCGCGGTCATCTTGGATTCCTGACCGACCTCAAGCCGAACAGAATAGAGGATGCTCTGTCACAGGTAATCAATGACGGAAAATTCACCGTTGAACGGCGCAACCTCATGGATGTATTCATAACCGAGGACGACATAGTCCTTGAAAAGCATCAGGCACTGAACGAGGCTGTAATCCATCCTAAAAAGGTTGCCCATATGTTTGAATTTGAAATCTACATCGACGATCAGTTCATGAACAGCATGAAGGCCGACGGAATGATCATCTCGTCCCCTACCGGTTCTACAGCCTATGCTCTTTCTGCCGGCGGTCCGATAATGTGTCCCGATATCAGGGCCTACTGCCTGATACCGATGTTCCCGCATACGCTGAACAACCGGCCTATTGTTATTTATGACAAGCACACCATTACCGTTGATTTTCTTGGCGATGAAAGCAGCGAGATTGCAATTGACGGTCAGATTACAGTAAATGTTGCTCCGCACCAGAAGGTGGTTATCAAAAAGAGTCAGACCATCCTGTCTCTGATCCACCCGACCGACTACTCATACTATAATGTACTGAGAGAGAAACTGGGATGGGGAGCAAAATTGTTCTAGGCGGCAGATATGTTTAATCATCTAACCATAAAAAACTTTGCGATTGTAAAAGATCTGAGCATTGACTTCAAAAACGGAATGACAGCGATTACAGGTGAAACCGGTGCCGGCAAATCCATTGCAATTGATGCGCTGGGTTTATGTCTCGGTGATCGTGCCGATGCAAATTCCGTAAGAACAGGTACCCAGAAGGCGGAAATAACCGCTGAATTCGATATAAGCGATGCGCCTCTCGCCTCCCGCTATCTTGAAGAGCATGAAATTGAAAATGAAGATCAGACGGTAATCATTCGCAGAGTAATATCCCAGGACGGGAAATCCAAATCATACATCAACGGTACCTCCGCCACCCTTGCACAGCTGAAAACACTTGGAGAGCTTCTGATCAACATTCACGGTCAGAGCGCCCATCATCAGCTCTTCAAGGAGGATTTTCAGCTGGCAATTCTTGATAACTACGGAGATCTCAACAGCAGGTACGATGAGCTCGACAGACTTGCAAAAAAAATTCACAGCATAAAAAAGCAGATTGAGGAACTTAACGAGAACCAGGAGAAATTCGAAGCTAGAAAAAGCCTGCTCCATTTCCAGATGGATGAACTGCGCAAGGCTGATCCGAAAGAAGGAGAATTCGAGGAGCTTGAACAGGAATATTCAAAGCTTGCCAACATCGACGAACTGATAAACTCCTGTCATGAATCCATGGAAATAATCCGCGACAACGACAGATATTCAATCCTTTCCCTTCTTAACAATGTCATCGGCAGAATGGATTCTGTTGCCGGCATCGACAGCAATTTAAGCAATGCACTGAATATGCTGCACGAGGCGGAAATTTCACTTGAGGAAAGCTATGATGAAATTCACTCCTATGCAGATAATATTGATTCAGATCCTGAAAGACTGAAATACCTGGAAAAAAGGATTTCCCACTATGAAGAGCTGTCCCGCAAATATCATGTAAAACCCGAGGAACTGCATGTTTTTTTCCGAGACATCAGGGAAGAATACGAATCCATGACCGGTCTTGCAGGTTCCGCCGAGGAACTGCAGAATCAGCTGTTTGATGCTCGCAGGGCTTATGTGGCGGCCGCAGAGGAACTGTCAGAACAGCGCCGTAAATATGCTCTCGAGCTTGAGAAAAAAATTACCGACCACATGCATGAGCTTGCCATGCCTTACGGTCAGTTCTCAATCGGCGTCGATTTCGAAAAAACAAAAAATCCGTCAGCAAAAGGCAACGATGTTATCAGATTCATGGTGAGCATCAATCCTGGTCAGGCTCCGGGTCTTCTTGGGGATACCGTATCCGGGGGCGAACTTGCCCGCATATCCCTGGCCATTCAGGAAATCTATGCGGAAAAAGTCAGCACTCCGAGTCTTATTTTCGATGAGGTGGATACCGGTATTTCCGGTCAGACCGCAAATGTGGTGGGAAAACTGCTGCATAAAATCGGAGAAACAACACAGGTTATCTGCGTTACCCACCTTCCTCAGGTTGCCTCCTCCGCCCACAACCATTTCTTTGTACAGAAGAATGTGATAGATCAGAGCACCGAAACCTCCATGACAGAACTTGATCATGAAGGACGTGTAAAGGAAATAGCACGGCTTCTGAGCGGAGACGAAATTACCAGGAACTCTCTGGCAAGCGCAGAGGAATTACTTAATCAGAACAAATAGAAAAAAATGAGTTATAATAGTGGCCATCGGCTTTCTGAATTGTGATTTCCTCAGAATGCAGCCGGATATACAGGACTGAAACCAAAGCTGACCGACTGCAGATCTCAACGGCACAAACTGAAGCTCAGGCTAGGAATTTTGAAAAAAACGGTGAAATAATGATAAAAATATTTACAGGCGCACTGCTGCTGATCTGTTCTCTGGTTCTGTCAGGATGTATCTACCGTGTAGACGTTCCCCAGGGAAACTACCTTGATCAGGAAAAGGTTGAACAGCTGAGAGCAGGCATGACCCGCGAACAGGTACAGTTTATTCTCGGAACACCGATTACAATCGAACCGTTCAACAAAAACCGCTGGAACTATATCTTTCTGATCCAGGAAGGCTGGGACGATCCGGTACAGAAAAATCTGTTTGTGATTTTTGAGGATAACGCCCTTTCAAGAATTGAAGGTGACTATACTCTGAAAAGCGGTACCGAAGAACCTGCACTGACTGAAAACGAAGATCAGACTGCGGCAGAAGCAGCCGAATAGTTCACGTTTTCCATTACCATATGGACTGCAGGTTTATGCAGAAAGGAAATATTCCAGATCGTTTGCTATTCGATCTGGAATATTTTCATGGAACAGAGTAAAAATATTAAGGAACGGACAAAAAAGACAATCAATCAGAGAAAATACTCTCTCTGAAATTTATTGCGGTTGCAGTGGTTTTTTCTTTTCCGGTTTTATGTTCCGCCTAATAAATGCTTAACTAGTTATTGATTTTTGTCAGGTTAGAATTTATTATTAAAGACTATAAACAAGTTATATCATATAGGAATAGAAGGTATTCAATGAAAGATCAGACAATAGAAGTACGCGGCGGCTACACTACAGAGCCGACAACCCATGCTATATTTACCCCGATTTATCAGACTGTCGCATATGAATTTGATAATGCGCAGCATGCTGCAGATCTGTTTAATCTTGCTGTACCGGGCAACATCTATACCCGTTTGATGAACCCTACCGTTGACGTTCTGGAAAAAAGAATGTGCCAGCTTGAAGGCGGTTTTGCCGCGGTTGCCACAGCTTCAGGCCAGAATGCAATTACCTATGCACTGATTAACGTTGCAAAATCCGGCGACAACATCGTTTCCGTTCCTCAGCTGTACGGCGGCACATTTACTCTGCTGGACAGCATGCTTCCAAGCTACGGTATTCAGGGAAGATTCGCCAAAACTGATTCTCCTGAAGACATTGAAGCACTGATTGATGAAAACACCAAAGCGGTATACTGCGAAACAATCGGCAATCCTGCAGGCAATATCGTTGATATTGAAGCCCTTGCCAATGTTGCCCACAGACACGGAGTGCCTCTGATTGTGGATAACACCGTTGCCACACCTGCTCTGTGCAAGCCAATCAGTTTCGGTGCCGATATTGTGGTTCATTCATTAACAAAATTCTGCGGCGGTCACGGCAACACCATGGGCGGTATTGTAATCGACAGCGGCAACTTCGACTGGACAAAGTATCCTGATAAATTCTCCCAGTTTACCAAACCGGAAAAATCATATCACGGCGTGGTTTATGCCGAAAGCTTCGGACGTGCTGCTTTTGCCGCAAGGATCAGAACAGTGGCATTAAGAAATACCGGCGGTATTCTTCCTGCAATGAGCAGTTTCAATATTCTAGTCGGTCTTGAAACCCTGACCCTGAGAATGAGACAGCATGTAAGCAATACATTTGCCATTGCCGATTTCCTCAGAAAGCACCCTAAGGTTTCATGGGTTAACTGTGTAAACGATCCGAACAGCAAGTATTACAAAAATGCCCAGAAATATACCAAGGGAACACAGAGCGGTATGCTTACCTTCGGTCTTAAAGGCGGTCTCGAGGACGGAATCAAATTCTATGACGCACTTAAACTGTTTAAACGCGTGGTAAATATCGGTGACAGCAGATCATGCGCATGCCATCCCGCAAGCACCACCCACAGACAGCTGACAGAAGAACAGTTAAGAGCGGCAGGTATTACTCCTGAACTGATCCGTCTGACCATCGGCATTGAAGATCCAGAAGATCTGATTGAAGATTTGTCTCAGGCTCTGGATGCAATCTAGAACCGACCTTCCGGACTTGTAAAAAAACAATTATCTCTACATGATGCAGGCATTGGTATACCACCCTGCATCATTTGTTTATGGGTTATCTGAAAGAAAAAGCAAAATGTCGATCCGACAGGAAAAAACTTTTAATGAAGCACGGCAGTTCATGCAGTGAAAATATCGTCTCTGCCGTGCACCTGCAATATCAGACTACAATGAGAAACTGATTATTTTTTAACTGCATTGCGCGGATTTGCAGTAACTGGACGGTAAATCTCCACGCGATCATACCTGGTTACCTGATCGCTTAATTTTCTGTTTTTGCCGAAACTGCCGATCTGCAGAGCCTGTAGCTCAAGTTCAGGAAAAACCTGAAGAACTCCGCTTTTTTCAATCACAGTCTGAAATGTATCATTCTCCTTCAGTTCAACCTTATGAACAAACTGGCGACGCGCGCATGCATAAATTACCTCTATCTGTTCAGCCATTTTACCTCTCTCCTTTTTTAATAAAAAAGGGGGACTTCAATGAAAATCCCCCTCACTGTATTGCTAATCACTGTCTACCGCACTACTTGGCGAATTTGCTGGCAAGCTGGGCAATCATCAATTCTTCATTTGTAGGAATTACGGTCACCACGCAGCTTGAATCAGGAGTTGAAATCACTCCGCGTCCGCCCTTGAATACACGGGCTTCTTCATTTCTTGCTTCATCGAATTTAACGCCTAAAGGTGCAAGCCATTCCAGTACGCGCTTACGCATCAGGAATGAGTTTTCACCGATACCGCCGGTAAATACGATGGCATCGACACGGCCCAGAGGAATGTAGTATGAAGCGATATATTTGGCCAGACGGTAGCAGAACATTTCATAAGCCAGAGTACAGCGCGGATCGTTGCTTTCCAAACCTTCTGTAATGCCTCTGAAATCGGAAGTCTTTTCAGAAATAGCCATCAGACCTGATTCCTTGTTAAGGATCTTGCTAACCTCTTCAGCTGTCAGATTAAGATTCTTGCAGAGGAAGAAAATAACAGAAGGGTCGATGGAACCGCAGCGTGTACCCATAACCAAACCATCAAGAGGAGTCAGACCCATGGAGGTATCAAGACACTTGCCGTTCTTTACAGCGGATACTGACGCACCGTTGCCCAGATGGCATGTGATTACATTGAAATCATCAGGATTTCTCTTCAGTTCCTCGCATGCAAGCTGTGAAACATAGGCATGACTGGTACCGTGAGCACCGTATTTGCGGATATGATATTTGGTGTAGTATTCCTCAGGGATTGCATAACGGTATGCATAATCAGGCATTGTCTGATGGAATGCGGTATCAAAAATACATACATGAGGGATATTCTTGAAAATCTTGCGGGCTGCTCTGATACCCTGCAGGTGTGCAGGATTGTGAAGAGGAGCAAAAGGAATGCACTTTTCAATACCTGCCTCCACGGAATCGTCAATCAGTGTAGGCTGACTGTACAAGTCACCGCCGGACACGATACGATGACCTACCGCAACCAATGAGTTCAGCAAATCATCATGACCTGCCAGAATGGTATTAACGATGAAGTCGATTGCCTTTTCATGATCAGCGCCGGCTCCCAGGCTTTCCTCTGTTTTTTTCTCGCCTTCAAATGCCCAGTTGATTCTGGCATCCGGCAGAGTCAGGGCTTCAGCCAGACCGCTTACAAAAACCTCACCTGATTTCGGATCTACAATTGCAAATTTAACTGATGAACTGCCACAGTTAACAACCAATACTGTTTTACTAATCTGAGAAGACATATATAATCCTTTAACGTTTCTAGTTTGTTGTTCAAATTTCAAATAATTGTCCGTAATTTTAGCACAAAATCCGATTAAATACGATAAAACGAACAATCATAAGATGAACTGTGCAGCATTGTTTTTTATGATTATTTCCCGGATACCGGATTCAGAGACACCGAAAAGCCTTTGATGTCAGCAGTGGCATAAGCTGAAAGCTCCGGTACGCATGCAGTTGCCCGGATTCTCCTGAAATCATCCTTTTTCAATGAAAAAATCCCGCGTATTGATTTCATGGGGAAACACTGTTCCGAACTGGCCCGGCAAAATATATTCCTAGGTTGCAAAACCGGCATACTGCGTTTTATACAGTTCGTAATATCTGCCGTGAGCCATCAGCAGTTCAAAATGATTGCCGCTTTCGGCTATGCGGCCGTGATCCAGCACGACTATCTCATCTGCATCCCTGATGGTTGACAGGCGATGGGCAATGACAATGCTGGTACGGTTTTTCATGACCTCCTGCATGGCATCCTGAATATTCTTTTCCGTTCTGGTGTCAACATTGGAGGTAGCCTCATCCAGGATCAGGATCTTCGGATCGGCAATCAGAGCTCTGGCAATGGACAGCAGCTGTTTTTCACCCTGACTGATATTTGCTCCGGAATTTGACAGTACGGTATTCTTTCCCTGCGGCAGACGCGCAATCAGATCTCCGCATCTGCTGAGCTGCAGGACCCGGTCGATTTCCTCATCTCCGGCCGACGGATTGGCAAATTTAAGATTATTGTAAATCGTGTCTTCAAAAAACTCGGTATCCTGCAGAACAATGGCCATGCAGTTTCGCACGCTAGAACGCGAAAGAGCAGAAAGTTTCTGATCGTTGAGATAAATCTCGCCGCCGTCCGGATCATAAAACTTGAGCAGAAGATTAACCACGGTGGTTTTGCCGCTGCCGGTGGAACCTACCAGCGCAACCTTTTTTCCTGCCGGCACGTCAAGAGTGAATTTTCTCAATACCGGATGATCCTTTTCATAGGAAAAATCAACGTCTCTGAACCGTATATCGATGGTTTCACTTTCATTCAGTTCCTCGCCTCCCTGCTCCTCGTTCCTGCAGTCAAACAGTGCGAAGACCCGTTCAGCCGCCGCTATGGCGGACTGCAGCTGACTGTAAATCTGGGCAAGTTCGTTTACCGGACGGCTGAACTGTTTGGCATAAATTATAAAAGCCGCAATCAGACCTACAGATATAAGCCCGTTAATGGCAAATACACCGCCGCAGGCGGCAATAATCACAAAACTGATATTGCCGATTGCATTCATTACCGGTCCCATTATACCGCTGAAAATTTCGGCTCTGATGCCCACATGAGTCAGATCGTCGGATATCTTCTCGAAATCCCTTATGCTGCTTTTCTGATGATTAAAGGAAACAACCGTATGATAACCGGTGATCGTCTCCTCGACACAGCCGTTTAAACTGCCGAGCAGAGCCTGACGCCTGCGGGAATATTTCCGGACGGAGGAGGCGATGAACCTGGTTGCAAACACTGTCAGCAGAATGGTAATCATACTCAGGAAAGCCAGCTGCCAGCAGAAAAAGAACATTACGGCCGCCGTTCCCGTCAGCACCAGAACACCTGAAAAGAATGAAGGAATCGACTGGGATACGGTCATTGCCATGTTTTCAAGATCGTTTGTCATTCTGCTCATCAGATCTCCATGGGAGTGAGTGTCGATATATCCGATCGGCAAATCGGTGATTTTGGCAAACAGTTCCTTTCTCATCCGTTTTACCATCCGCTGGCTGAGATGCGCGCTGCACAGTCCCATCAGCAGATTCATAACAGAATTTATCGCATAGGCAGCAAACATGAAGGAGACAACCTCCAGCAGCAGTCTGTATTCATTGTCCGAGGCTATAATGTCGATGGCTCTGCTCTGCAAACTCGGGGCATAGATACTGCAGATCGTGGCAACAAGAACCACAGTGAAAACGGACGCAATCAGCAGTTTTTCCCGCAGAAAATAACCGCTAAGTCTTCCGAGAGTTCTCCATGCGTTGTCAGCCCGTTCCTGATCCTCAAGTCCCGGTATTCCTCTCATCCGTCCTGGCATTCCCGCAGGTCTGCCTCCGATGTTATCCGCTTTTCCCATATTTTCCCTTTCTCTCTTTAATTCCGCCTTCATTTCAGTTTTTAATAAGTCAGGCTGAACATAATTATTCCTGTGCCGAACCGCATTCACAGTACCTACAGGATTTTCTCGTCACCGATCTGTGAACGGTAAATATCCTGATAAATTTCACAGTTTTCCAGCAGATCCCTGTGGGTTCCCTCCGCGGCGATTCTTCCGTGATCGAGAATGAATATGCGATCTGCATTTGCAACGGAAGAAATACGCTGTGCCACAATAATTCTGGTGCTTCCGGGATTGTATTTCCCGAGAGCCTGATAAAATCTGCTTTCGGTAGTTAAATCGAGCGCGCTGGAGGAATCGTCAAAAATCATGACAGGTGCATTTTTTATGACTGTTCGGGCAATGGCAAGACGCTGCTTCTGACCGCCGGACAAACTTTTTCCCTTTTCCGCCACCACGGTTTCATAGCCGTCCGGCTGTTCCGAGATAAACCCGTCAGCCTGGGCGATTTGCGCCGCCTGTCTGACCTCGTCCATCGATGCATCCGGTCTTCCCCAGCGGATATTGTCGGCAATCGACACGCTGAACAGTTCGGTTTTCTGCCGGGTATAGGCTATCTGACCGCGAAGATATTCCAGCTGATAATCCCTGAGATCTGTTCCGTCAAGCAGAATTCTGCCGCTGCCGACATCATAAAAGCGGTCTATCAGACCGGTCAAAGTGCTTTTCCCAGAACCGGTGCTGCCGATAATCGCCACGGTTTCCCCCGGATTTATGGTTAAATCAATATCCTTCAGGGTATCTGTTTCATCGCCGGGATAGGAAAAGCAGACCTTTTCAAACTGAATTCTTCCCTCAAGCGGCCGTGACGGAACATAACTGCCGTTTTTTAAAGTACTGCGGCAGGACAGAATATCCCTGATGCGTATTATCGATGCTCTGCCGCGGGAAATTCCCTGAAACAGCATGATCATCATCAGAATGGAATGAAGCAGCTGAGTCAGATAGGTAATGCCTGCCATAATCGCGCCGGGGGAGGCCGTGCCTGCTGCAACATCCGCCGAACCGATCAGCAGAACCACCGACACCAGAACCGCCATCATGATATTAACCACAGGATCTATGAAGGCGAAAAGAGTCATTATCGCAAGCTGGGTTGCAACAATGGCGGCATTGGCCTCGCCGAATCTGATTTTCATGTACATTTCACGGACACAGGCCTTGATAATGCGGATCCCTGAAATATTCTCCTGCAGCAGACTGTTTATGCGATCCAGCTGCGCCTGCATCAGCATGAATCGCGGAGTCAGTTTCATCAGGAAAAAACCGAGAATGCCTGCAACCAGAGGAAACGCCGCCAGAACAATCAGACCGAACTGAACATCAAGCCTGAACATGAAATAAATGCTTCCGACGGTCATGAACAGTGTTCTTACCATGCCTCTGACCATCATGGAGATAAACATCTGAATCTGATTTATATCACTTGTCATACGGGTAATCAGAGGACCTGTGCCCATTGCATCAAGCTGAGGAAACGAGAAACGCATGATTTTTCTGTAGCAGATTTTACGCAGATTGTTGCAGATATTATGAGAGGCAAGGTTCACAAATACATTGTTGAAGGAACCGCACAGCCCTCCGACAATTACCAGAAAAATCATCAGAATGCCGTAATTTATGACAAGTCTGAGATCTCCCGTACCTCCGGCATTTACTCCCAGAACACCGTCATCGACTATTCTGCGCATTATTCCGGGCTGAATCAGATCCATCAGCACCTCGCCGACCATTAAAAGAGCGCCGAACAGCGCAAAATGAAGGTATTGCTTAACAAGTTTCCACATACAGAACGTAAACGCTCCATAATAACCTTTGATGCTATTTAAGATTGTTTAAAATCAACAATCCATCCTTTTCTTTTTTCAATAAGACTTAACTTTTTATAAGAA
>CACWLF010000008.1 GCA_902761645.1 uncultured Aeromonadales bacterium
TATCAATTCCGCAAAGGACGATGCTGCAGGTTTACAGATTTCAAACCGTATGACTTCCCAGATTAACGGTCTGACCCAGGGTAACCGCAATGCAAATGACGGTATTTCATTATGTCAGACTGCTGAGGGTGCATTGGATGAGGTAACCAATATGCTTCAGCGCATGCGTACTTTGGCTATTCAATCAGCAAACGGTACCAACAGCAGTGACGAAAGAGATGCAATTCAGGCGGAAGCAAAGCAGTTGCAGCAGGAAATCGGTCGAATCGGAAAAGACACTTCTTTTGGTGGAACTTTGAAGGTATTCGGTAATTCAAATGGAGATGTCGGAAGCACCATATTGGGAGGGCAGACTGTTGATTTCCAGGTTGGTTCAAATGCCAACGAAAAAATATCTGTTAGCTTTAAATCCATGAATAAATTGTTATCATTAACTGAAGGCGGAACAATAACCGCAGCAGTTAGCGTTACTGCAGACACTTTAAGTAATGGTACAAATATCAGTCTTAGCTCTGCCGATAATGCACAGGTCGCGATTAAATCTCTTGATGCAATGATTAAACAGGTTGATTCATATCGTGCCGAGTTGGGTGCAGCGCAAAACCGTCTGGAATCCACCATTTCCAACCAGGAAAACGTTATCGAAAATGTAAGCGATGCTCGTTCACGCATCAAGGATGTTGACTATGCTTCCGAGACAGCCAAGATGGCTCAGCAGCAGATTCTGCAGCAGGCTTCAACCTCCATGTTAAGCCAGGCAAATCAGAAGAATTCCATTGCTTTGAACCTGCTCGGTTAACATCGTAACAAATATAAACCTGTAACTAGAAGATCCGACTGAAAAGCCGGGTCTTTTTTTTATTGACAACTAAACTAAGAGCCGGCTGTTAACCGGTTTTGAAACAAAAAATCAATTATCACTTTTACTCTTGAAAAATGAATGCAGAGCGGATTCATCCATAAGTTTCTGCTCAGCCTTGGACAGTTTTTCAGCAATCTTTTGAGCCTTTTTTTCCAGCAGTTTTTCTAGTCCCTTTCGCTTGGCCTGAATCTGAAGATATTCACTTTTTTTCTGTTCAATTATCTGATCTGCTTTTTTTAAAGCCTGTACCTGCTCTTCAGACGCTGTGTCAAGACGATTTATGAAGTTATTATACTGTGTAAGCGTTCCGGTATTCATAACATTCCTGCCGGCATTGATTAACTCGCCTGTATATATTTCACGGTAATTATTAATCGCCTCCAGATTGCGAAGACTGCTTTCTTTTTCGTGCACTGCCATCATATAAATATTTCTGGCCTCTTCCTCTTTCTTCTTAACCATTTCCAGCAGCAGTTCTATCGCTTTACTCATGTTCTAAATCCTTCCTGCTAAACGGTTCCGCCGCTTTGCTGAATTTTAGCCAGGTCCAGATATTTCTGGGCAACCTGGCGCAGCAGTTCCATGGATGTTTCATAAGGAAAGACCTCTTTCATTTTCTGCTGCAGGAAATTATCAAGAAACGGTTTGATGGTGATTGCAAGATCCAGACGAGGATCTGCCCCCTTCTGATATGCACCGATAGTAATCAGATCTCTGTTCTGCAGATACAGGTCATAGCACTGTTTCATGGTACGTGCCATCATCATATGTTCCTCATCCGTTACCATCGGCATAACACGACTTATGGATTTCTGAATATCAATGGCAGGATAATGTCCCGCATCGGCAAGTTCTCTGTTCAGTACAATATGCCCGTCGAGAATGGCTCTTGCCGAATCCGCAATCGGATCCTGCAAATCATCCCCTTCGGTCAATACCGTGAAAAATGCGGTTATAGATCCCTGATGCCCGCCGCCGTTGCCAGCACGTTCAACCAGAGCCGGCAGTTTTGCAAAAACGGAAGGCGGATAACCTTTGGTTGCAGGAGGTTCCCCGATGGCCAGCGCAATTTCACGCTGCGCCTGTGCATATCTTGTCAGTGAATCCATGAGAAGAAGAACATCCTTGCCCTGATCTCTGAAATATTCAGCTATGGTCAATGACGTCTCGCAACCCTTTAAGCGCATAAGCGGCGAGGCATCGGCTGGTGCGGCAACCACAACAGATCGCGCCCGGCCCTCGGGTCCAAGAATATCCTCTATAAATTCCTTTACCTCTCGGCCGCGTTCACCAATCAGACCAACCACAACAACGTCAGCCACCGATCCTCTGGTCATCATGCCGAGAAGAACCGATTTACCGACTCCGGAACCGGCAAAAAGTCCCATACGCTGACCTTTGCCTACGGTAATAATACCGTTGATCGCCTTAACTCCGACATCCAGATAATCTTTAACCTGTCTGCGGGACAAAGGATTCAATCTTTTGGGAACAAAATGAACATCGGAAGAAGTTATTATCGGACCGAGACCGTCAAGAGGCGTACCTATACCGTCAATAACTCTGCCGAGAAGCTGCGGACCGAACGGGATCTGACTGGTCTCCCCCAGAGGAATAACCTTTGCGCCCGGTATAACACCCTTCATTTCCTCCGACGGCATCAGATACAGTTTATCACCGGCAAAGCCGACTACCTCGGCATCCAGATAGCCGTTGCAGGTATCAATACGGCAGATGGAACCCACGGCGGCGCGACAGCCTACCGCCTCAAGGGTAAGTCCCACAACGCGTACCAGTTTCCCCGCCACATTGGGTCTTGGAAGCTGCACATCGGTTTTTAGCCCGTTTATAAACCCGCTGAAATTTCTCATCTGTATTTTATTTTTATTGCAAATTCGCACTTACGAATGCTTTTACCAAATCCTGTATTTTCTTTTCAAGAGTCTGTGAAATTGATGAATCTTTTGCCTCTACCTGAAGATCCCCGTTGTTCATGGTGTTTTCAACCATAATCTTCCACTTGCGCTTTTCCAGTTCCTCTTCGTTGTATGCTTCAGCCAGAATATCGCGATCGTGCTGATTTACTGTAATCGTTACTCCTTCCTCCAGAACAGGCAGCATGGATACGGCTTCGTTTACCGCCGTCACAATATATGTTTTACTGCGATCCACCCCCAGGTGTACCAGCTGCTCCGTTAAATTCAACGCGAAATTAACCAGCGCATCAGCTATCTGATTATCAAGATTTTCCAGCGGTACAGCCAGCTGCTGGACAGCCTGCTCAAAGTAGGATATTTTCTCCTGCATATCCTGTTTCGCCTGCTCCATGCCCTGGGCGTAGCCTTCATCGAAACCAGACTTTTTTCCTTCCTCGATTCCGATCGGCATTCCTTCATCATGACCGGCCGCCAAACCTTCCCTGTATCCGGCATCATACCCTTTGCGGTGGGCATTAACCCTGATCTCCTCGATTTCCTCCTCGGTCAGCTGAGGCACCTTTCCTGATTCCTCATCCTGTTTCCGCTGAAGTTCCAGCTGTTTACGCTCATACCAGTGCTGCGGAATACCCAAAGCATTGGTACTTTCACCATCTTTTGCCTCCAGATAATCAGGCTTGGGTTCATCGGGATACCATGACTGCTGTTCCGTTTCACCTTCATTTTCAGAAGAAAAATTTCTGGCTTCAGTCGTGGTAAAATTCTTTGGTAAATCAAATACATTGGTAATTACATTACCGTTTTCATCTGTTAAATTCCGTCTGATTACCTTTGGCGGCCATTCCTGTTTCAAGGCTTTAAAAGGTTCTTTCTTCGGCAGTCCGAATGCATTGGTGGATTTATATTCCTCTCTTTCGGGCCATTCCTCCTCAACATACTGCTTTCGGCGACCCAGTTTCGACAGTTCTTTCGGTTTATCCTCGCCGTAATCGTCAGCAACATAATCGGCGAGTTCATTTAATTCAACCTTTTTGGTGTGTTTCACCTTCTGCATCGATTCAGGAAGCTCCGGCAGTTCGTTTTTTCGAGACGAACCGGAAGAGACGGTCTGTTTTACAACCGCCTCTCCTTCGATTACATTATTCTGTTCCGCTGCAGCCATACCTGTTCCCTAAACCATACAATATTAAACGAAGCTGTCTCCGCCGCCACCGCCAAGAACAAATTCACCGGCATCAGCCAGACGTCTTGCAGTAGCAAGAATTTCCTTCTGTGCCGCTTCCACATCACTGATACGGACAGGACCCATAACCTTCAGATCCTCCTTCAGCATTTCAGCGGAACGCTTGGACATATTCTTGAAGAATTTTTCCTTGAGAGCATCATCACATCCCTTGAGAGCTTTCTGCAGAAGTTCACCCGGAATTTCACGCAGCAAGGTCTGCATGCCACGATCGTCAAGGTCGATCAGATTTTCAAATACGAACATCAGATCCTGAATCTGCTGTGAAATATCCTCGTCGGTTTCACGTATTGCATCCATCAGAGGTCCTTCAATATTTGTATCGAGGTAGTTCATAATTGAAGCCGCAGCCTTCAGACCGCCCATTTTGGCAGCCTGAGCACCGGCTGAACCGGCAAACTGTTTCTCCATGATTTCATTAAGTTCCTGCAACGCGGCCGGCTGAACCTCTTCCAGATCGGCAATACGCAGAATCAGATCCAGGCGGACAGGTTCCGGGAACTGACTTAAAATCTCCGCGGACTGCTCCGGATCAAGATATGACAATACAATTGTCTGAATCTGCGGGTGTTCGTTCTGAATTATAGTCGCAACCTGACGAGCATCCATCCACTTCAGAGAATCCAGACCGTGGGAGCCTGAACCCATGATAATCTGCTCAACAAGGTTGCTCGCCTTGTCCTCGCCCAAAGCCTGAACAAGCACATCTTTGATGAATCCGGAGGCATCCAGACCGATACTTGAATGTTTCTGTATATCATTGATAAAACAGCGGTGAACAGCCGTTACCTTATCATGAGAAAAGTCGCTCATGGAAGCCATAGTCATACCAAGACGCTGCACCTGCTTCGGCTCCAAGTGCCTGAAGATGCCGGCGGCATCCTCTTCATTCAGGCTCAGCATGAGAACGGCGGCCTTCTCGTAACCGCTCATTCCGCTCAGCAGCTGAACCTGCTCTTCAGTTAATTCAGTTCCAGACATTACTTAACCTTCTCCGCTTCTAACCAGTCTTTAACAACCTTTGCCGCCAAATCCGGCTCGTTGGCCACCAGAGCACGTACCGCTCTTAGTACATCCTCATCCTTGTGAATATCAGGCAGAATAACCTGACCGTTCTTAACATTGTAAATAGATCCGCCGTTGCCTTCAACAGACTGTGCAATCAAATGCAGATCGTCATCACCATCCAGCGCCACGGAATCATCCAGATCCTCTGTAGTTGTTTCCTGTTCCTCGGTCTTGTCCGCAAGCAGTTTTTCAACCATAGGCTTGATGATAACCAGCACAATCACGATTACCAGAATTACAGAAGCCAGAATCTTGAAGCCGCGCCAGAACCAGTCCTGCTCGTAAATCGGTTCATCTTCAACTCCGTCAAGCGCCGTAACCTTGTTGAACGGAACGGATACAACCTCGAGAGCGTCGCCGCGGGTGGCATCAATGCCAAGACCGCCTTCAAGAAGTTTTCTGATTTTTTCGATATCAACATCGCTTCTCGGACTCTGTACGGTTTTACCGTCCACAGTCTGCTCAAGATAGTTGACAGCAACGGATACAGACAATTTTGAAACGGCACCGTAGGCTTTCTGCTTGTGGGTTATTACCGTATCAATCTCGTAATTTCTGGTAGCCTCCTTGCTCATATTGCCCACACCGCCTGCCACCACAGTACCGGTATTGTTGGCACCGTTCAGGGTTTCGGGGATCTGAGAACTTGCCGGAGGCTGATTGCTGAGCGAACCGGGAATACCGCCGGCAGCCGTGGTTCCGTTAACATTTTCACGGGTTACCTCGGATCTCACAGTGGAGCCGTCAGGATTAAAGGTTTTGGAGGTTTTCTCCTCGGAGGTGAAATCCAGTGCCACATCCACTTCGGCCGTAAAATTGCCCAGACCGAGCACAGGAATCAGTATTGAGTCAATTTTCTGTTTATATTCGGCTTCCTTTTTCTGCTGCAGTTCGAATTCCTTGCGGCTGGCCATCGTTGCCAGATCCTGGGAGCCGGAATTCAGCAGTCTTCCGTTCTGATCTGTAACAGTTACTCTGGATGGTTCAAGATCATGAACTGCCGATGCCACAAGATTGACAATTGATTCAACATTTTCCTGCGTCAAAATTGTGCCGCCCTTGACATTAACCATTACGGTCGCGGACGGTTTTCTCTTGTCTCTTGCAAAAACATTGTCCTTTGGAATGGCCAGCAGTACAGTCGCCTTGGATATTTTCTGATTTTCCTCGATGATTTTGGCCAACTGCTGTTCGCGGCTTAATTTAAGTCTCTCTGCTTCAAGTCTCTGGCTGACACCGAAACCGGAATCCTTCAGGATCAGTTCATCGCCGGAAGATTTACCGCCCACAACATTTCCGGCCTTGCTTATGATAAGCAGAATTTTCTGATATTCATTTGCGGCCACATATACGGTTCCGCCGGTTTTGGTATTATCCAGTTCATATTCAACCTTATTGGCATCAAGAAGATCCAGAACCTTAACGAGATCGTCGGAATCATACTGACCTAAAGGACGCATTTCCGGCGCTTTTGCAAGAAATATGAGATATACCACTACGGCAAGACATACCGCCAAAGCAACGACAATAATAATCTGACGCATAATATCTGAACTAGGCATGAAACTTTTGGAGGCCGGAACCTTGTCCATCTCCTGCTCTTCACCTGCTTCAACCAATTCGTTATTCTCTGCCATAACCGCAACCTATATAACTGTATTTAAACCTGCATCTGCATGATAGTCTTATATGCATCCACGCATTTATTTCTGATTTGAACCGTGGCTTCAAAGGCCAGCGTGGCCTTCTGGGATGAAATCATAACATCGGAAAGACTGATGGATTTGTCACCCAGTTCAAAACGTTCCTTTAAATTATCAGATTCCACCATCTGATTATTGACACCGTTAAGTGCATTCTGCAAAAACTGACCGAAATCAGCCTGATTCACTTTATTGGTATTGTTCTGAATTTCCAGACCGGATGATTCAAGTTTCAGAGCTTTCATCTGTTCCAGAATTGAACCTGCGCCTTGAATATTTGTTATCATAATTCCACCTCTTTTTTTATTTTTTCATTATGACAAAGCAAATTCAGTGCCAGTTTTTCAGGTATTTAAAATTTATGTTCACCATACCTGCATCTCCCGGAACCACAGCAATTGTAAATCAAAGATTTTTTGTAATCAAACTGTTCATTTGTAGCATGTGATCTCACACATGCGGATTGCTGCTGCATTAATGACGTTCATGCCGCCTTAGGGATATCCTGTTCGTCAGCCGCCTGATAAACAAGGTTGATATTCTGAATCTGCTGCCGGTTTATGCAATATCGGTACCGGACAGAGAACAATTTTTTTCCAGTGCGAGCCATCTCATATCACTGCGTTGTTCAGACAGTCTGCAGCATGCTTTTTTTCGTGATTTTGCCTGGCTGAAATTAAATTTTTTACAGATATAAAACGGAAGATCTGACGAAAGATTTCATGCCGTTATCTGCATATTTTTGATGTTTATATCTTTATGTCACAATAAACATTATTCTTTCTATTCTCACATATAAACAAACACTTATTCTATATAAAAGCATTTTTATGTCATTTGTAAAAACCAGAAAGCACATTGTTTTATTTATCTTTTTCTGACGTTTGCGGAACTTCAATTTCATGATTTTTACTAAGAATTTCGGCTAAAAACTTAAAAAAAATAAGGGGTAAAAAAATAGTTTGACCTACCATACAAAATCATAAAAATGTTCACAATATTTAGCCGAAAATCGTATAAATTAATAGGAGTATGCGGTGTAAAAGAGGTGGTGAAAATGGGTCTTTTTGAAAAGTATGCTGAGTCAATAGCAATCAAGGATTTAAACACGCAGAGTTACAATGAATGCGAGCAGTTATACTCAAACGGCAATTACGAAAAAGCCTTGGAATCCTGTTTGAGATACAGTATCAATACCGACGATGCACGTATCTGGACCATGATCGGAAACATGTACCGTTTCGGATACGGGTGCACCGCAAATCAGGAAGAAGCTTTCACATGGCTTTCAAAAGCAGCCATGGCAAGAGTTCCGGAAGCCGAATACCAGTTATGGCAGATGTATCGCGACGGTGACGGTGTTGCCAAGGATCCGTCCGAGGCATTGATGTGGCTGACAAAGGCAGCCAACCATAAATACGGAGACGCCGCACTTGATCTTGCCGATATCTATACACTGGGTGAACTGGTAAATGCAGATCAGGAGAAGGCGGTTCAGTACTACAAGATTGCAGCCAATGCAGGTCTTCCCCTGGCGGAGTGTTCTCTTGGAATTTATTACTTTTCAAAATGCAATCAAGACGTCTGCTACTACTACCAGGCCATCAAATGGTTTAAAAAATCTGCAGAACACGGTATCAGCGACGCCTATTACAATCTGTCGCAGGTATATCTGCAGAACAGATTCCCGGGAAGAAATCTCAATGAATACATAACCAATCTTGATCTTGCAGCACGTGCCGGAGTTCCGATTGCAATTCTGGAAATGGGCAATGCATATTTTGACGGCATGGGAGTGGAATGCAGCTTCAAGACCGCAATGGAATACTACCAGAATCCTGCTCTGGATGATTGCGTTGATGCCCAGAAAAAACTCGGATACATTTATGAAGAAGGTCTGGAAGTAAAGGCTGATCAGGAAAAGGCCAGAAAGTACTATCAGAAGGCGGCTGATCGCGGTTCATCATTCGCTTGTTATAAAATAGGTTCCTACTATTACAAAAACGGAGATAAGGCATCAGCTCTGACATATTATCAGAAGGCTGCAGATAAAAATTATCCTCCGGCACTGGCAAAATTGGCTGATTTCTATTTTCTTGGCGAAGGAACTCAGGTTGATCATAAAAAATCATATTACAATGCTTATTTTGCGTCATGTCTGGGTGTTCCGAATTTTGGAGATCTGAGCAAATATAAAATAGGGTTGCGGGAAGACGAAATCAGGCAGATCGAACAGGAAATAGATCAGAAGATCAGTTATTAGAACAGTACTTATTTTCTGTAACCGTTACAGCCGATGTGAGCCTTAACGGTTGTTTTTATGTTTCCTTAATAAGAAACACATAACTTTGCCTGTCATCTTGAAATTTTCAAATCACATTGTTGATCTCATCCTTCTTTTCTGTAAAATCAGATAGCAGAAGACTTTGTTTATACGGTTCCCTGACAGATATGTTTAATTATTCAAAATTTCTTATACTTACAGTTTTAACATTCTGCAGCACTTCATTTGCCGGCAGTCAGAATCCGGAAGATCAGGATCCTGAAGCATACTGCATCAATAACGCAAAACGTCTGCTGCTCGAGAATGATCAGACAGTAAACAACGGCATAACCTTCAACAACTGTCTCAAAGCCTCCGGCGGAAACAACCCTCTGGTATGGTTCTTCACGGGATATATGAAACTGCGGGGAATAGGAGCTTCACCTGATTATGAAGAAGGAATCGGATTTATAACAAAAGCTGCGGAAGGCGGTCTGTCCATAGCTCAGAAGGAACTGTCCGACTACTACCTGACAGGAAACGGAATAAATAAAAAAATTGATGTTGCCATGGCGGCGAAATGGCTGAAAATTCTAGCCAACGGAAGCCACCCTCAACTGAAGGACGAGGCCGCATTCAAGTTGTGCGCCCTCAATCTGTACGGAACCGGCATTCCGGTAAATTATGACGAAGCATTCTTCTGGTGCCGCAAATCCGGACTTGACAATCATAACACCGATGGTCTGACCAATCTTGCATATATGTATATCAATGGCTTCGGTACTGATAAAAACATTCCGATCGCCATAGACTACTACAAGACCGCTGCCAACAAGGGAAGCACTTCTGCGCAAATCTCACTCGGCAGAGCTTATTCAACAGGAAAGGATCTTGATTTAAATTATGAAGAGGCCTTCTACTGGATGAGCAAAGCGGCAGAAAAACAGAATCCTCTGGCAATCTATTATCTTGCTCAAATGTACGAATACGGAAACGGTGTGGAAAAAGATCCTGCCAAAGCGTTTGAACTGTACAGCAAATCAGCAGAACTAGGCGACAACCTGGCACAATATACCCTCGGACGATGGTATCAGTTTTCGGCAGAACCGAATCCGGATATGGCTGCCAAATGGTATCACAAATCGGCAAAGCAGAATAACACGAATGCAATGATCGCCATAGCGGAAATGTACAGGGAACAGAATTCCAAAGAGATGATTCTGTGGTTTAACCGCGCAGCCGAAGCAGGAAACCTGCAGGGCAACAGACAGCTTCTTCAGATCTATCTGAATGGAACAAAAGAGACTTCAGCAAAACCGGATCTGGCATTTGAACAGGCAAAAATTCTGGAAAAAGCCGGAGATCCGGAAGGAATCTACTGGTTAAGTTATCTGTATCTGTACGGGATCGGAACGTCAAAGGATCCGGCAAAAGCTGAAGAAATTCTGCAGCCGCTGATTGCGGAAGGAGATCCGCTGGCAAAAAAAGGTTTGGCACAAATAAAAAAGGAAAAGAATGATCTAAACGGAGCAATAAGCGAATTACAGGATGCCGCTGAACTGGGATGTCTTTACAATTCCTGCACAGATCTGGCGCAAATCTACAGTAAACAGAACAACTGGTCTGAAACATTCTTCTGGCTGCTTGCAGGCGACAGACTGGAAAACTCCTTGTCAGAAAAAAATATAAAGCTGATGAAACATGCTGAAAACAACATAGCGTCAGAAAAGCAGCATGAAATAAAGGAAAGGCTGGAAAAGTGGCTTGAATTCAAACAATAAAAATACAAAAGAAGTAACGCTAATTACTTCCTCTGTTGACTCTTAACGGTAATTATCAGATCTTGGTGTCAAACAGAACACTCTGGTTCTTTCCCTTGCCCTTGGCATCATCAGTAGCATTGGTCTGATCTGATTTCATAAAATCATCACAGAATTCATCAAGTCTCTTGGAAAGCTCCAAAAACTCTTCTGTCGGGATCTGGCGGATTGTTTCATCTGAATCAGCATCAATAACGTTAACAACATTGCAGTCCGGATCTTCGTGCCTGATAAACTTGATGCCGATCTTGCGAAATGACATCTGCTCACTGAGTTCGCTCAGTTTGTTTTCAAGCTCTTCATTTATCTGCTTTTCATCCCGTTCCTTGTCCTGCTCATCATTTTGCTTCTGCAAAGCCTGGTTCAAAGCAAGGTCCTTAGGCGATAAAGGTTTCTCTTTATCCGCGGCAACCGTAGATCCCACAATTGGTTGTGCTTCGCTGTTTGAACTGTTTGTTCTTAACGATTGGCCATTCTTCTTTACAGTAAGACCAACATTAGCACTCATCACATTATGAGGATCGAAAGTCGATGCCATATGTGAACTAGTGGTTGTCATACTTCACTCCTTAGTAATCACCGGTTATTCACATTAACCGGAATGTTTAATTAAAATAAACTCTAATCGTCATAAATTCCTGTTTATTTAATCGATTTTGTGTCTGAACAAAACAGATCGGGAAAATACAGAAATCCGAACATTTTTTTCAAACACTGCCGTCTGTTACTTAGTTTATCGGATTTAAAAACAGTGACTTTAGAAAAATTAATGATTTTTTTCTGTTTTTTCATGACAAATGAAAAAAATCGGCTGAAGGCTTTATTTGCAAGGCTCCTGCCGATTTCAGCAAAACCGATGTTATATTTAACTGTCTACAAAACAGTCACAAATTTAACTTCAGGCAAAATTAGGGAGAGGTTTGTCAAACCGGTTCATTTCGGGAATATCCAGACCAAGTTCCCTCATTTTTGCTATTTTATAACGCAGAGTTCTCGGACTGATTCCAAGTTTCTCCGCAGCACATTTTCTAGATCCGTTATATTCCTTCAGTGTGTTGATTATCAACTGATTTTCCTGCTCTTTCAGTTCGGAACAGATCTGACCGTCAGCAACGCTCTCATTATCCCGGTATTCACCGCCGCTGTTTTCATTCGGCACACTGTTCTCCTGTCCGTTCCTGCAAACATTAAAAGGTTCAGCCTGAATATGCATCGTGAAATCCCCTTCAATAAGAAGATTTTCGGAAACAACCTCTTCATCCGACAGAATCAGTGCACGCTGGACAAGATTATCAAGTTCCCTTACATTGCCGGGGAAATCATAATTTAATAAAGTCTGCTTTGCATCATCCGACAGCACAGGGATTTTTCTGCCCTGCTCTTTTGCGTGCAGCGCCAGCAGGTGCTCCGCAAGCGGAATAATATCTCCTCTGCGGTCCTTTAACGGAAGCCACGCCAGCGGAAACACGTTTAAACGGTAATACAAATCCTCTCTGAAAAGACCTTTGGCAACCGCTTCCTTAAGATTCCGGTTGGATGTGGCAAGCACTCTTACGTTAAGCGGAATCGTTTTTCTTCCTCCCAGTCTCTCCACTTCCTTTTCCTGAAGCACCCTGAGAAGTTTTGTCTGAAGATTCAAATCCATCTCCGTTATCTCATCCAGTAAAATTGTTCCGTCCTGCGCCTGTTCAAACTTTCCCGGACATGCCTGAACCGCACCGGTAAACGACCCCTTTTCATAACCGAACAGGGTAGCTTCAAGCATGCTTTCCGGAATCGCGGCGCAATTTATCGCCACAAACGGTTTGGAAGCACGCGGAGAATGATCATGAATATATCTTGAAAGGACTTCTTTTCCTGAACCGCTCGGACCTGTAATCATAACACTGGCATCGGAACGTGCAACTTTGACTGCCAGTGCAAACAGCTGTCCTGTCTTCGGATCTCCGTAAACAGGTTCTTTGGTTTCAACCTGATAAGACGGAACATACCTCCCTACCTGATTCAGCAGCACCTCGGGAGCAAAGGGTTTTGCCAGGTAATCCACCGCACCCTCCCGCATCGCTCTGATTGCTCCGTTTATATTTGCGTATGCGGTGATCAGCAATACCGGTAATCTGGGATACATATTATTTATATTGTTCAACAGGGCATGACCGTCCATTCCCTCCATCTGAACATCCGAAATCACCATGTCAATCTCTGTTACAGCCAGTTTTGCAAGTGCATCCAGTCCGTTGACAGCTTCGATGCAGCTGTAACCGGCAAGTTTGAGAGTATCCGCTATTGCTTCTCTCAGATTCTGATCATCGTCAACAATTAAAATTTTAGCTTTATTCATCATCTGCTCCTGACTTCATACAGGGGAAATCTCATCGTAAAACAGGATCCCATGCCATCTTCCGACGAAACTTTGACACTGCCCTGATGAGAACTTACCACTGCCTTTACTACTGCAAGACCCAGACCAGTTCCGCTGCTTTTTGTAGTAAAAAACGGATCAAACAGATTTTTCAGATCTTTCTGTTTGATGCCGTCGCCGTTATCTGTGATTTTAATGAATACATTTTCTTCGTTTTTTTCAACCTGAATCATTACATGTGTGGCATTTGCCTGAAGCGCATTGACCAGCAGGTTGTCTACCGCACCCTTTAAGGCGGAACTGTTGCCAATCATGGTAACAGGCGGTTCATCGGATTTTATTGTCAGTTCGGCACCGGATTCATCAAAAAGTCTCTCGGTATCGTTCCTTACATGCTCCATAACATCATGAAGTTCAACACTTTCCACAATGTTTTCTCCGGATCTCGCAAAGAGAAGAATATCTGAAATCTGATTTTCCAAATCGTGCAGTCTTGAAAGTAATTTCTGCTGGAACTGATAATGATCCTCCTGTTTAAGATTTTTATTTCCCAAAGAGGAAGCATACAGGATTGCAGCTGATAAAGGAGTTCTTATCTGATGAGCAAGAGTAGCAGACATGCGTCCTAAATTTGACAGTTTTTCCATTTGTCTCATCTGATCCTGCAGTGCTCTTGTCTCCGTCAGATCGGTGATCTGAACCAGCTGTCCATTGTTGGCAGCCAAAGGCGATGTACTGACCTGTACCTTTTTGCCGTTTGACAGGGATATTTCATGTCCGTCATCAGCCCTGATACGAAAATACTCCTTTATAACGCCAAGCCAGGTCTGACCGGCTATATTTTTTCCAAACAGCACCTCTGCTGCAGGATTAATGTGAGAAACCATTCCACGGTCATCGATAATAACAACCGCCGAGGGAATAACATTAAAAATTTCCGAATAAAGATTATTCTGTTCCGCATTTACATTCATGATTACAGCTCCGTTACGGTAGAGCAATCAATATCCGTGCCAGAATAAAAAAATCCCGTGATTCCTCAGAATTTAAGGAATACGGGAATAGAACAATAACCTGATGAAAGGTTCCGTTAAAAATCCTTGGCTACAATTCCATACTTTTTCATTTTCTCTACCAGAGTTGTTCTTCTCATGCCGAGCATCTCGGCTGCACGTGAGGTAACACCGTTCTGTTTATCAAGAGCCTGGCGAATCAGATTGATTTCAAGTTCTGAAAGCATATCCTTTAAATTGATTCCATTATCTGGAAGAACACTCGCAAATGCCGACTCCTCAAGGCTTACAGCGGCGTTTTCTCCTCCTGATGCTGCTTTTGACATTTCGTTATCATTTGAAATTTCTCCGGAAGACTGCAGAGGCTGCTCATCCTGCGAATTATCAATATCGCTGCCGGCATCCGACGCGTTATCAGATGAAGAATCATCAGCAAACATGGCAATCAGAGCATCACGTTCCGATTGAGGAGAACTTTCCTCATAGCGTGATTTTCTGGTATTATCGATCTCTACACCATACTGGTACTTGACAGGAAGATCCTTTGCATCAATGACACAGTTAGGATGAAGGATCATCAGCCGCTCAACCAGATTGGACAATTCTCTTACATTGCCGGGCCACTGATGCTTCATAAGCGAGTCGATTGCTCTCTGGGTAAATCTTATGTTTACATTATGCTCAACGGAATGACGGCTGGTCAGTTCCTGCAGCAGCAGAGGAATATCATCGGCGCGATCCCGGAGCGGAGGAGTTTCAATCGGAAAAACATTCAGGCGGTAATACAGATCTTCCCTGAACTTGCCATCGCGAATCATATCCTCAAGATGTCTGTGAGTAGCCGCTATCACCCTTACATTGGTTTTGACAGATTTATTTCCTCCTACCCTTTCAAAATAATGTTCCTGAAGAACTCTCAGCAGTTTTACCTGCATCGGCATCGGCATATCTCCGATTTCATCGAGAAATATGGTTCCTCCCTCGGCCATTTCAAAACGTCCCTTTCGGGCTGAAATCGCACCGGTAAATGCGCCCTTTTCATGTCCGAACAGTTCGGATTCAAGTAAATCAGGAGGAATGGCACCGCAGTTGATCGGCACAAAAGGACCTTTGGAACGATTGGACAATTCATGGACGGAACGTGCAACCACCTCTTTACCTGTTCCGGATTCGCCCAGTATCAATACATTCGCATCAGTGACAGCCACCTGTTCAATAAGGTGTCGAACCTCCTTTATTGCATCACCCTGACCTACCAGCAGTTTAAGCAATGTCTGAGTGGCACCTTTCTCATTGTTTTTGTTATGAAATGAAAAGAAGGACTGACAATATCTTATCTGCTGTGAAAACTCTTCTATATTAAAAGGAGGTTTCAGCGTTCCCATCATATTCGGTGAACTGTACTCATGTTCAACATTGATACCGATAAAAGGTACTTTGGAAAATTTAGCCAGAAAATCAGCAAGAGTGTTCTGCTTCAAATCGCCAACCAGAACAGCAGTCATTTCTTCAGTATCATTCAAAAATGCAACGCAATCCTCTTCCGTCCCGCTGTGCCAGGAAATTCCCATAAATCCCAGAATGGTCTCTATCTGAGTTCTTCTTTCCTGATTGTTATCAATAACTAATATAACACCGTTAAAATCCATAATAACCTTCTGAACCGTGTTTAACTTGTAGATATTTTTTTCATTGTAACATTAAAATCAAAGATCAAAAGGTTTTAAGTCATTAATTTGACTATACGTCAAATTTTTGATTTATTATTTCTCTTTAATAACCTTTTCAAGGTATAAACCAATACCAAAATTAAACATAATTCGCAAAAATCCAATTTTGGATGGTGTATTATTATTGACAGTGTCATTCACTGAATTTATTAGTGCTGTCTTTCCATATGGAAACGAATACATGCAACAAAATTAATTAAAGTTCACCAAAATATAACCGATATGTAATTAAAGTGGTGGAAAATATTACCCGCCGTTATCCGGATTTCAAATAAAAGTTAGGAGAAACATCATGGCTTTATATGTTAATACCAATACAAGTTCTATTAACGCCCAGAGAAATTTGAACAAATCAACAAATGCCCTGCAGAGTTCCTATACAAAACTTGCTTCAGGAAACCGTATTAATTCTGCAAAAGATGATGCGGCAGGATTGCAGATTGCTGATCGCATGACCTCTCAGATTAATGGTTTAACTCAGGGTAACAGAAACGCCAACGACGGCATTTCTTTATGTCAGACTGCTGAAGGTGCTCTTGATGAAGTTACAAGCATGCTGCAGCGCATGCGCACTTTGGCTATTCAGTCTGCCAATGGAACCAACAGTTCTGATGAAAGAGACGCAATTAACGCTGAAGCCCAGCAGCTGCAGCAGGAAATTACAAGAATCGGAAAAGACACATCTTTTGGCGGAACCTTAAAAATATTCGGCGCGTCGACAGGCACTGGCTCTGATGGTTCTTTGGTTACAGTATCCGGCGGTAATGATGGCAAAGTTGGTTTCCAGGTTGGATCAAATGCCAATGAAACAATTGATGTTCAGTTCAAAAGTATGTCAACAATGCTGAATGCAGTTCTTTACACCGCTTCAGAAGGAGAAAATGCTGCGTCTTATTATATAAATTTGGATACTGCTGCAAATTCACAGACAGCCATTGATAAAATTGATACTTTAATCCAAAAAGTTGATTCTTTCAGAGCAGATTTAGGTGCAGCACAGAATCGTTTGGAATCAACTATTTCAAACCAGGAAAATGTTATCGAAAATGTAAGTGATGCACGTTCACGTATCAAGGATGTTGACTACGCTTCCGAGACAGCCAAGATGGCTCAGCAGCAGATTCTGCAGCAGGCTTCAACCTCAATGTTAAGTCAGGCAAATCAGAAAAATTCGATTGCCTTGAATCTGCTTGGCTAACAATTTGCTTTGACTGCAATAATTTTTTTATACAGCCCGATTTTATCGGGCTTTTTTGTTCATTATCACATTATAAAACCGGTAATTCAGTTACTATCAACACAAGTTCCTTTTTAAACAGGTTACAGGACAGTTCTGATTCATGATAAAAGATACCAGCGACTTCATATTTCAAAATTCTGCATAAATACAATTCTTATTGCAGATGTTTTGAATTTGGCAGACGACAGTTCAAAAAAGGGTCTTAATAATAGATGGATTATATCAATATAAATAAGAGGAAACGGGAGTTTACTCGATTTTTGCAATACGAAATAAAGTAATTTTAACAACAGGATTAAAAATGGAATTTAATCAGGATTCATCTTTGAACGATGCTATAGAATTTTTAGAAAACGAAAAGAACAAACTTGAACAAAGACTTTATGCCCAGAAAAAACTGGATGAAATAATTCCCATTAATCTTGAAAATAATCTTGAAACATTCAGGAAATTCTTTCCGAATATATATGCAAAATTCAAGGATTATAAACTAAAAAGCAATTACAGACTGACATGTTCTGAAAACGGTGAAGCAAATATACTACTTCCTGAAGGAACTCTCTTTTACGGAGACAGTCCGTTCCACGATTGCGAAAAGCAGGTTGAAATTTTTCTTGAAAACCAAAAAGAACATCTTATATCCAATTTTAATTGCGCCTTCGAAAAGAACACCTACAATCAGCTGCATTACTACTTTAAAAACAGGATTTACGGCAAAGCAACTGAAATCGTAGAAAAAAACAAAAATATTTCTGAAAGTAATGAAACACTTGAATCCATCCCTTTAATGATAATGTACGGTCTGGGGCTCGGTTATCATTTGTCGTATTTATATGAAAAGTTTACTCCGATAAATATGTATATTATCGAACCGAATGAAGACTTCTTTTATCTGTCATTATGCGTATTTGATTATTCAACTTTGATAAACTACATTAACGAAAGAAAACTCGGTTTAAAATTCATATTCTCCGATGATCCGACAACAATCCTGAATGATATAAACAAATACAGTTCCAGATACGGTATGAATCTGGCTGTTAAAAGTTTTTTCACCCACTACAGTTCCAACCATCTTAACAAAATAAAAGAACTGATTTTCAGTGAATTATCATCTATTTCGATTAAAAGCGGTTTTTTTGATGATGCTCTTACAGGTATGTGTCAAAGTTGCACAAATATATTAAATGGAACAAAATTGTTAACCAACGGGCAGCTTCCTGATAATTTCGGTTCTATTCCGGCTATAGTTGTGGGCAACGGTCCTTCTTTGGATACAGAACTGGAACAGCTGAAAAATATCAGTAATCGGATATGTATTATTGCCTGCGGCACTGCTCTTACAGCGTTAAGCAAATACGGAATAAAGGCAGATATATATGTTGCCGTTGAACGGGCAGAAGAAGTCTATGAATCTTTACTGGTAATTAAGGATCCTGATGTATTTGAAAATGTTTTATGTATTGCTCCTGACATTGTTCATCCTAAAACGCTCAATATGTTCAAGCATAAAATTATTGCATTTAAACTGAATGAAACCATGCCTATTGCTTTGGCGCAGCTTAGTCATCTCAACGGAAATATAAAAAAATGCGCAGGACTGAATTGGATAAACCCTTTGGTATCAAATATGGGAGTTTCCGTCGCAACCATTCTCGGATTTAAAAAAATATATATGTTAGGCATAGATAATGGAAGCGCATACAAGGAAATTCATTCCATACACAGTTGCTATTTCGATGAAAATCAGCAATTAGTACCTAAATGGATAGATGATTCTTTGGATGCTTTGCCTCTTACACACCAGGGTAATTTTCGACCATTAATAAAAACAAATACGCTATATAAAATCAGTATTCATGTATTTGAGGAATTAATATCAAAAAATAAGGATAAATACTATTTCAACGCAAGCGACGGCGCTAAAATTGAGGGTGCGGAACCTAAACGTCTATCCGATATCAATTGGAATGATTTCTCCAATTTCGATCATGAGGAATTACGCAACTACATCATCAATAGTATGTCAGAAAAACTGAATATTACTAAAAATGATTTTTTAAACATACTAAAGTTGGAACGTTATGATGAGGTTGCAAATATACTGATAGATGATTTACAAAAATTACCGGTAACAAGGGAAGAGATTGTATTAAGACTTGAATTGCATTTTGATTTTCTGCAAAATCTTATAAAGGAAGGAAGTATTGCATGCAGAAATGTTCTTTTCGGTTCTTTGCAGCTGATGTATGCCGGCTATTTAGTCGCCTTGTACAGTAATACTGATCAAAACAAAGCAATTGATGAATGTCGTCCATTATTGGATTTGATTATTCAATTCATACAGAAAACACAAAAATATTATCCTCGCACATACGAGTACGATTACAATTTTGTTAATGAGCATGTCAAAAAAGAAGAGGAACAATATTCGCCAAATGAACTCCAATAATATTTTCGAGGCAAAAGTCCTGCAATTGCAATTGTTACAGCAACGTCTTATTGAAAATAAGGATGCAAATGAACAGTTGAGCATTGGTTTTTCCGAGTGTTTACAGAAGAATCTGAATTATTTGGAGAAAAATATGCCAGAACTGTATGTTCAATTAACAAAATTCCGCATAACCTCAAAAAAGGTGGTGTGCTTTGAAAACGGCGAAGCTAACCTGCTTGATCTTAAGTCTGGGACACTGCTGTACAGTGATTCTCCTGTTGACGAAACCAAACAGCAGGTTGAACGATGGTTAAATGGCAATAATGTATATATTAAGTCACAAAATGCAGAACAGAAAGATGATTTCTGTCAGTTGCATTTTTATATACAGAATGCAATGAGCAATGACATAGATAAATTTATTAATGAACATAACAAAGATCAAAGATATGCAGATCACGAAATCACACAAGAAGTACCATTACTGGTAATCAATGGCGGAGGCCTTGGCTATCCGTTACTGGAACTTTGTTCAAAAATCGAACCTAAATTTATCTACTATATCGAACCGGATACAGAAATCTTTTTATGTTCTCTTGGTGTCATTGACTGGTCTTCGATTTTAAGTTTTTTAAAAAGCAATAATCGGACGATAAATTTTTTTATTGGATGTACCGGCAAAGAATCATTCGAATCATACCAAAAAAAAGTCAATCTTGTTTACCCGTTTTTACAATCATATCAATTACTCTTCACACACTATGATTCAAAGGATACCGTCCTCTTTTTAGAACTATTCAAGAATTCAATTTCTCTCGGTTTAAATTCAAACGGAATGTTTGATGACGCGATTTTCGGTATAAACAATATCGTCGAAAACACAAAAAATTATCCTTATTTAAAGGAAATTCCTCATAACAGATTCCAGGATCTGCCGGTTGCCGTCGTTGCCAACGGACCGTCTTTAGATGATGACTTGGAATATTTAAAAAATCATGAAAGTAATTTTATTATTGTAGCATGCGGAACTGCTGTGACAGCATTGGACCAATGTAACATCATACCAGATTTCTACATTGCGGTTGAACGCGTTGACTTAATAAGTGAATCTCTCAAATTTGTAACAAACAGGAAAATATTTGAACAAACTGTAAACATTTCCATGAATGTAGTCCATCCTCTCACTCTATCCATGTTTTCCCACTCAATAATAGTAAATAAGGAAAGTGAGAGCATCCAGAAATTATTCAAAGACAACAATAATATAAATTGTCTTCTTCGCGACATTATGATTTGCAGCAATACAAATCCTTTGGTAGCAAACTGTGCTTTAAGTATATTTTTAAATTTGAATTTCAGAAATTATTATTTGTTTGGCATCGACAATGGCGTTTTATCTGAAAATAAAGTTCACTCATCAAAAAGCTTATATTTTTCAGGCGACCAAAAATTCTCAGATGATGAAATAATGAATACTTCGGTTTCTTCTATTGCTTTAGTTCCCGGCAATTTTGGAAATAAAATTCATGCCAACAGTCTTTTTAATGAATGCCGGAATAAAATTGAGAAGGAAATACAAAAACATGCGGAGTCATCGATTTTCAATTGCAGCAATGGCGCACTCATAAAAGGAACAATTCCTGTTCATAGTGCCGATTTAAAAATTACCGAAGATATATCTGAGCAGAAAAATGATTTCAAACAATTTCTTCTTAATGAAGGAAGCAGGAAAATTGTTGTCAAAGATATTGATATATTACAAATATTTGATAAATCACGTTTTAATAATGCAATTGATGAAATTATAAACATCTGGAACACAAACAACACTGGAATATCAAAACTGGATGTTATTAATAAAATGAAATTAACCGTTGATTACTTGAATAATACAAAGTATGAATTTGAAAACTCTTTATTGTCAGGTTCACTTAAAGTATATTTTTCTTCAATCATCAGGAGCATGTATGTTTTCAAAAGTAACGAACTGACAGTACAGTTAATAAATATATGCCTATCCCATTTAAATACTTTCCTGCAATTATCCAAGGAACTTTATAAGAATGCTGATAAATTAATTCAAGGCAAGCATTTTGGTTATGAACCAAAAGTTGTTTATGCTAATTGGACAGACAGAAAGTAATCATATGAATCAAATATACAACCGACATTGGTCAGTAAAATTTATTAATATTTTTTGCCTATATTTATCCTATTTTTGCATGCAATTTCACGCAAAATTCATAGCTATGATCGGAGTTCCATTTTTAAAATTTCAATAATTTTCTCTGCTGTATGCCCATTTCCCCAGTAATAATCCGAGGCAGTTACATGATTACGCATTGCTTTATCTATAGATGCTTTAATAACTTCTTTATCTGTGGAAGATTGAATAATATTTTTACACTGATATCGACCTTTTTGTCTATCACCAATATTTATAACAGGAACACCTAATGTAGGAGCTTCAACAATTCCACTACTCGAATTGCCGATTACAAAACTCACCTGTTTCATAAAACTTAAATATTTTCTATTCCCTAATGACGGAACTACACGGATTCTATCTCTGTTCTGTTCAGCAAGCTCTTCTAAAAAATCATTAATCTGTTTACCACCAAAATCAGCATTCGAATATGTAGCCACTATTTGTATTCCATTAATTTCAAACAGTGCATATATACAATTTTTGACAGCATTCAGATTGTAATCTAGGCTTTCTTTTGTTTCAGCATGAAATGTAAACAATACCCAATTACTATCTACGCTTAGCCCAAGCTCATCAACTAATTCTTCCCTACTCATCAAAGGTTCTCTATAAAATGAATCTAAACCGGGTTCACCTACAACCCATATATTCTTATCTGATCCCCTCATACGAGCTATATTTCGTGCACTATCCTCTGTCCCCGGAAAATGATACTCTGATAACATCGTGACAGCATTTCGGATTCCATCATCAATTGCACCCTCAGTAACATCTCCCCCAGACAGATGGATAATAGGTATACACATTACAAAAGCAGTATTAACAATAGGCAGAAGCTCATAACGATCTCCTAAAACCACAACATAATCTGGAGATAGTATTGCAAATGTATGAGAAAAAAGCTGTGCCATTCGTCCCATAGATTCTGCTATGGTTTCCTTAGACGAAGTATTTAACCGAGCATCTACTGTCTCATTTATATGAAAACCATCGGATTTAATTATATCGATAGTATGCCCCTGCTCATCTAGTAAATGAGCTCCAGCAACAACAACTTGAAGTTCGAATTCTTGTGAATTTTCAACTTCTCTCATTAGCCATTTAAGAAGACCATATTCAGCTCTCGAAGCTGTTATAAAACAAATTTTTTTCATTTCGAATCCTCCATCATTACTTTGGCTATTTTGAAATCAAGTTCTACATCAATATATATTGATCTTTCTTTTGGCATTTTATATGCAGAACATCATTCAGAAAAATCTCAGAATCTGGCTTATCAATCAAAGATCTCTTAACCTAAGATAATCACAAAAGTCACACTATAAATTTTGAAGATATGGACACCTCCCAACCAAGCAGCATTCTGCTATAATGGTTAATATTTAAACAAAATAGGAGGCATCCATATGGCTATTGTAAACAGTATCGTTAAAAATTACACTAAGATTATTGCTATTGATACCGCAAAAACAGCTTTCAGGTATGTGTTGGCAGAACAGATTGCAAGTTAATCTTACAATATTTAAAAAGCTAATTTTTTTGCAATATCATATACCTCCTTTAACTCAGCATCCATTTCACAATAGTAATCATAGAGATATTGCATCATTTTAAAATCTTCTTCCGAATCTATATCTAAAACCAAATAATCCTGCATTATTGAAATTCCGCAATTGTATTCCAGTATGGTTTTGTCAATCTTACCTCTAAGAAAATTTGGACTGTAAGCATAAATGCTTGCATTTAATTCGAACGTACTAGGAGCTTGCTGACGTGCAGTAAAATTTGATTCACATATTTTGCGATAAAAACCATCATTTTTATTTTCCACCATATTAAAATAAGGATTTCTGCGAGAATTTACAACGCTGAAAACAAGATCATAGCATCCTTTGGAGTACTCACTAATAACATTCTCTACATCTTTAATTTTTCTCATAGGAGATGTTATATCCAAATCAACAACAACGTCAGGATTAAAATCTGAACAATTAATAAATGAATCCTTTATGACGTCAACTTTAGGAACAACATCACCGGCTAATTCTACTTTTCTCGCTATATAGTGGACTGGTAACTCATTTTGATTTTCAAGCAATGCTCGTAGCGGTTCACTATCAGTATTCAATACAACCTGAATCTCGTAATCCAAATTAGATTCTGCAAATCCCTTAATGGTGGCAAGAGTATAAAAAACCAAAGGTACATCTTTCAATTTTTTTAAATTTTTATTTTTACACCCTTTAGAGCCAGCTCTTCCGCAGATTGTAAACAATATTTTCATTTTTGAACACCTTATACTTTACCTTGAGTAAATTCCAAAACTTTTAAACCTTGATGATATCCATCTTCTGTTGTTGTATTACCACGTATCATATTGATAAAACTTAGTAATTCACGCTTTTGGTAATCATCTCTTTCTTCCTTAAAATCAATAGTCCGACCAGACTTCAAATATTCAATTTTATTGTTTACCAAATCTCCTATAATAGTGTCATTCTTAGTAAAAAGCATAACTTCTCGAATTGTCTTTAATCCAAAATAATCAAGGTGAAGTTCAACAATTTTTTTACCAAAATCTGCAATATAAATTGCATAGTCGTTGCTATCAATTTCTAAGTTGGATATTTTACCTATCATGCTTTTAATTTCTTTTGGAAATCCAAAAATATAAGTCAAATAATCCCACTCGTGAATTAGATCGATATCAACACCTCCGCCAAGTTCTTTATGGGCAGAGTACGAATTTCTATAATCTTGACCAGTCCTCCAGTCAGGTAAATAACTAGAACTGATAGCACGTACAGATAAAACACTATCAGTATTGACATTACTCTTAATATACTGAATTACGGCATTATATCGAAGTGGACACGCCACATAATACACGGAATCACGCCTAATTTTAAATGTTTTAGCATTTTCAATTTGTCTTAAGGAAACCACCGGCTTTTCTATAAAAAAATGCTTTCCCTTATCATGAAATTTTATTAAGGAATCTAAATGTAGTTCGGTTGGATTCGTAATAAAAACAACATCATAATTATTCGGAACTTGCTTTATGTCTGTGTAAACCATATTTATTCCTTCTACCATGGTTTTAGTTCTTCTGAACGCATCAACCTCAAGTTCAATTTTATTTGTTTGACACACTTGATAAAAATTTTTAATATGACGTTTTGCGATTGAACCAATGCCTACAAAACAAGCCCTTAATTTTTTCATACTAAGCTCCCAATATGTCTATAAGACTCAAAGTATCCTTATCTTTTTCAAATCCATAAATACAGTCTTTATCATTTAGAACTGCATCAAAAAAAGCCTTAATCTCATTTTTATAAGCGTTTTCCACTATAAAGGTCTCATAACCATCTATGTGTTCCGGTTGCTCTAATAGTTTAACATTATTGAGTTTATTCAAACTCTTGTTATACTCTAGTAAAGATTCAGGAGTTCCGTTCCATGATATATATTCATGTTCGGAATAAATTTCTAGATTTCTAACAGCATATGGAGACACTACATCAACAACAAGACAACCTTTACTGCCATTCTCATGTTTTAGTTGGATCATAAAATTATCGTCATAATCAATATCTAGTGTCGTTATCTTATCTGACAATGATCTATAATCAACCACATTACCAAACACACTAATAATCCAAGGTAACTCTATTGCAAGTATTTCTCTGCAACCGTTAGTTTTTTTTTCACCAAGAAAAAAATCCTTATAGCTCTCCCAAGGGTGCCAATTTGGTAGATATTGGCCAATATGATATATATAGTTCCACCTCTTTGAATCAGTAACTTTTTCTTTTATGTATTTTATTTCATCTCGATATAAAAACGTTGATGACAGAAAAAGTTTTACTTTCATGGCTTTTGCCAATTTCATATTTTCAATGTATCCATCATCAACCAGATTTAATTCCGTAAATACATGAGTTTTATGTTTCAAAGCTTCACGAATAATATTATTGTGGGTTAATGGAGAAGTGCAGACAAATACACAATCTACTTTAAAGGTTACTAAATTAAAATCTGAAAAACATTGAACAGCAAATTTTTTAACAGTTTCAATACATCGATCTTTCCTCTTATCGATTCCAAAAACTTGAATATCAGGATATAGTTCACGAATTAATCTTATGCGTCGCTTTCCCATTGAACCCAAGCCGATTACAACTACATTCATATTGGGTAATTCTCCTCTCCGTAATTTTTTTCGTTTTTTTATAATAAACTACAACAACATTTTTCTACACACTTATATTTCAATTCCTTCATCTGCATCGTATTCGCGCAGAGCCTTTTTGCCGATTACCACTTCCCAAAGGGATGCTTTTTCTCCAATATTGTTTCTTTTAATGCAAATATTTTGTTCATTAAAAGTTTCTCCAATTGATATATTTCGTTTAGCAACAATTCTTTTAGTTACAACCTCTGATATAAATTTCTCCTTTTGAGTAGGAATTTTAATTCCGTTTCCAAGACAAGATTCAATAATTCTTATCCCTTTAATCATATCAGTAAAATCTTTAGGTTCTGTACTTGCCAAATGATCTGGTCCTTTCATTTTACAATCTAATGTAAAATGTTTTTCTATTACTGTCGCACCAAGAGTAACCGCTGCTATTGCAACATCCCTTCCTATTGTGTGATCAGAGTATCCGACTGGCAAGCCAAAAGTATCTTTTAACGTAATCATGGCTTTCAAATTAACATCATCATAAGGACATGGATAATTGGTTGTACAATGGAGAAGCGTAATATTCTCTGCACCTCCTTTCTTTAAGGAATTGATCGATATATCAACATCATTAAGAGAGCTCATACCTGTACTCATAATTACAGGAAGATGCTTTGAACCTATATATTCTAAGAATGGGATATTACAAATATCACCAGAACCTACTTTGATGAACGGAATTCCAATATCATTAACCAAAAAATCAAGACTTTCAAATTCATCTGCAGTTGACGCAAAAATAATTCCAATATCATCACAATGCTTCTTTATTTTTCTAAAATCGTCGTAGGATAATTCTAGCTTCTTAAGCATATCAAATTGGCTTTCTTCACTGCCAGTATTATTTTTTTGATATTCAGCCTGTCCTACACTTTTAGTTATCAAATTTTCCGTTTTCCACGTTTGAAATTTTACAACATCGGCACCTGCTAGTTTCGCCGCGTCACACAAATCCAACGCTATATCGAGTCTTCCATTATGATTCACTCCAGCTTCCGCTATTACCAAACATTTTCCTTTATCCAACTAAACCTCCATTAATATCTGTATTTTAGCAATCGGTTCCCAAATATTGAGATTTTGCTTGAATTATTTCTTTCCCACTCAGTACAGATACTACGGTAAACAGGTTCATTAAATATCTCTTTTCCAATAAAGAATCGCTTTTCATTACTACTAAAAACTTTCTTAAATTTGAACAGAGAATCATTCTTTGAAGAACTTGTTCCACCACCAAGATGAAATTCTTTTATTCCAAGCTCATGCATCTCACATGCCGCCTTCCATAGAAGCAAATTATTGGCACCAAATCCTGAATAATTGTAATCACTACCTTCAAGATGATAATGTCCATAATAATTTGAATACATAAAAATTGCTGAACATATGAGTTTTCCGCCTTTTCTAACGGTTCCTAAGAAAGAATTTCCTGCAAGACTTTCCTTCAATTTATAAAAGTATTCTTGTTCAAAATGATAAAAATCATCAGCAGTCAGTCTCTTCATCGTTGCATTATAAAGTTCTATAAACTCATCAAACGATTCAAAATTAAATTCTGTCTTATATACTAGTTGATTTTTCTCGGCCTTACGAATCATATTGCGATTCTTTGATGATATTTGTTTAGTCCAAATTTCGTCCAAACTCTGTGAAGTATCTATTGCAATGGTCTGCCTATCATAAATTACCTGTATTTTATGTTCCTCTGACACTGCATCAACAAGACGTTCATTATCTAAAAGTGGATGAAATCTTGTAAAGCCACATAAATAATTATTATTTTTTAAATAATCGTGAATCGCACAAAACGCTTTATTGCACCAATCAGGATCTTCTATATTTGAAATAGGACCACCATAGCCATAAGCAGTTTCAAAGTCATAATATCCAAGAAATTCACTTCTCAAATATGGCATTATCATTATATTGCTATTTTCCGAGCAAACTGCACATAGTGCATGTTTTTTTTCCGATTCATATAAACTTAAATACTTTTTGAAAAAATAAATATCACAGTTATTCTTCTGAAAAGTAGCTAAAATATCATCCCATTCTTGTAAAATTTCACACCGCATTTTCTATACCAATCAATATTCTATTTATATATCAAATTACAGTAAACGATACATAATAACCTAAAATTACATCTACAATTATAGTAAAAATTACTCCTAGGCGGGCGTTTGCTCTTTAAAAATTAAGACACTTAGAACACATGGCAGTTATCAAGATGACGAATACTTCTTTCTTAAAGTTATCTATGTAAGCGGGAAAAAGTACGTTAGAAATCAGCGACCACATAAAATTAATGATTGATTCCTATAATTTATAAGTACAGTATTCGCTTACATTTGAAGTTCACAAATTACCTTATAATCCTTCTCCATACAGCTTAATTCTCATTTTTTCAAGTTCAGGAATTTGCCCCATATCCATCCAACAGTTTTCACTGACAGGAAATACTGCTACTCTTTTCCCTTTCTGTTTTTCTCTCTCAACAATATCCGGGAAACCTATTTCTTCATTATCATCGATATCATTGATAACCTCCGGCTCAACTATATAAATTCCTGTATTAGTAAGGAATGACATTAAAGGCTTTTCCTTCATTTCTTTAATACTGCCATTAACTCCTATTTCAACAACACCATAAGGAATATTAAAATTTTTATACGCACAAACCATTGTAATAACATTTCGATTATCTTTATGAAATTTAAGGATATCACCATAATTAGCAATCAAAAGGGTATCACAGTTGGCAAAGAAAAAAGTACCATTTAACCTACCTCTAAGTAACTTCAACCCACCACCTGTTCCAAGGGGTTTATCTTCGTCATACCACGATACGTGATATTTATTATCGTTATCGGCAAAATATGCTTTCATTAATTCTTTTTTATAATTCACAATTATGTGAAATTCACAACAGTTATAACTTTGATATTCTTTCATAATATGTTCGATAATCGGAATATCTCCAACAGGAATAAGAGGCTTTGGAAGGACTCTCGTATATGGATCCAACCTGGTCCCTTTGCCTCCGGCATTTATTACAACCGGAATATTTAAAGAACTACGTTTTTTTTTGTTATCAATATTTTCACCAAAATACAGGTCAACTAAAATACAATTTCGGTCAACAATAGGAATTACCACAAAGTCTCTGTTATGAAAAATTTCTTTAGCCTCCGCAAAAGAATGAGCAAACTTCGGTTTATTATTAATGGCATTAGTCGCCAAATCAGATATTCTTCCTCCAGAAAGTAAAAAACGCCTTATATCACCATCCGTTATGCATCCTGTAAGTCTATTATTACCATCAAGAAAAAACAAAATACCATTAGTATTAAGATCTATTTTCTGCATAACTTCAGAAACAGTCATATTTTCTGTTCCGATAAATTTTTGCAGATCTTGCCTATTCATTTGCCAACTCCTTCAACAATAGTTTAACTTCCCCGGAAACATAATCGATTTCTTCCTTTTTGAGCTGAGTACTTGAAGGAATATTTAAAATGCGGCCAGCATAATATGAAGATTTTTCCAACTTATAAGTAGCATCTGTCCGGTACGGTTTCTGCTCGTTTATTAATCCCCAAATTGCCCTGGTTTCAATACCTTTCGCACGCAATCTTGTAATAATATCCCGCATTGATGCAGAAATTCTGCTTCTGTCGATATTAATTGAATAGAACCATTTATTCGATTCTGTTCCAATCCGAAAAGGCATTAAAGTACCATATTCAAAATTTTCAAATGCAATTTTATACAACTCATAATTATCCTGTTTTCTTCTGATAAATTCCGGCAACAATTCCAGCTGGGCAACGCCGATTGCCGCCTGCACGTTGGTCATTCTATAGTTGTAACCAATCTCATCATGAATGTAATAATGGGGATCGGTTTTAGCTTGAGTTGAAAGGAAACGGATGTGATCTACAGTTTCAGGCGTATTCGCTGTCACAGCTCCTCCTCCACCGGTCGTAATTATTTTATTTCCATTAAAACTGAATGCACCAAAATGCCCTACTGTTCCAGCAAACCTGCCTTTATAAATACCATCTGTAAATTTGGAACCCAAAGCCTCGGTTGCATCTTCTATTACTTTAAGATTATATTTGTCTGCAGTCCTCATAATGGATTCCAAATCAGCCAAATTTCCAAACACATGAACTACAACTATTGCTTTAACACACGAACCTTTATAGGATAAAACATCGCCGTTCCATTCACATTCCTCTTCACAGAATTGCTGTAGTTTTACAGGATCTAAACAAAGACTATCGTCACAATCTATAAAGATAGGATTAGCAAACCGGTACTTTATCGGATTGACTGCCGCTATAAAAGTAAGAGGAGAAACAATAACAGAATCACCAGGGTTTATACCAGATTCAACTAATGAAAGATGAAGTGCAGCAGTTCCGCTCTGGCATGCAGCCACATTGCCTACGTGAAGAAATTTTGCCAATTCTGTCTCAAATTTAGTAATATAGGCTCCGCCAGTTGAAACCCACCCCTGATTGACAGCATCATCCACATATTTTCTTTCATTTCCCTCAAAATTGGGAATTGATAATGGAATAAATACACCCATATTAGTAAAAACCCCTGTACAGCAAACTGTAACAAATAATTATTTACATTTTGCTATCTAATGACTTTCCTTTTTCAATATGATCAAAATTAGGCAAATAATCTTTCAATATTTTAACAATCTCCTCCTTTGTTACTGTTGATTTATTAAATGCAGTTCCAAGTTCATTAAATAAATAATCAACCCGATTCTTATCAGGTATTGCTTTTCCCGTTATAACACCTAATGAATGGAAACGAGTCATGTCCGCAGTTTCGGTATCTGTAACAAATTCTTCAAAAGCCTTCTCTCCCGATGTATCAGAAGCCGCATAGTGAACAGGATACAAATTACTGCCGTTTTTTAGATTATCAGCTTTATCTATTGCTTCTTCATCAGAATTGCACAACAAAACCTCATATCCATGAGCCTTAAGCAATTCATTTCCAATAGCATCGAATGTCATCATCTGCGCCTCTTCCAATTTTGGGAAAAATATAGCTCTGTTTTCACCAAGAATACATGACAACAAGCAAATTTGGCCGGATTCTTCAGGACTTACAAAATACCGTAACACATCGGAAGGCGCCGACAACGGTTGCAGTTTTTGAATACGTGCAAGAAAACCTGCCAGAAGAGATCCATTTGAAAATGCAACATTAGCAAAACGAGCTGTTTTTACTGGGAATCTATCTGAATAACTGAAGATCACATCTTCCATTATTCTTTTGCTTGCTCCCATAATATTTACCGGGTTGGCAGCCTTATCCGTTGATACACAAAAATATTCTTCAGGAGGAAATTCCGATAACAGATCTAAAAGAATTTTTGCATGAAGAACATTATTCTGCAGTAAAGCCTCTATTGAATAAATATCCTTTTCACTTCGCACATGCTTATGTGCGGAGAAATTACCAACAATATCAAAACCCATTCTGGCCCTAAACATCTTCTCAAAAACAGGTGAAGCGAAATCCATCGGGTAAGGAAAATAATCATCAGGTACGTGCATCCCTTTGGTAGATCTTAGATCTCGGGTCAGTTCCGCTAAAGCATTCTCATTTGTATCAACAATAACCAAAGTTTTGGGTTTAAATGGTAAAATTACTTTGATAAAAGAAGCTCCTATAGTCCCTGCTCCTCCTATTACCAATATTGTTTTTCCTTCTATGCGGCTACTCAACGTTTCCCAATTATTATCTACATCTTTTTTAAACATAGAACAATTACGTTTTGTAACAAACTTGTTTATAAAACAATCTAAACTAAACATCATTTCCCTTTCTATACAAGTCTATATCCATATACCATAAAATATATGTATAGCAAGATTAATCTTCTCCGCACGCCAAACGATCTCTAACGGTTCAAATTTTAAAAACAAACATAAAAATGAATTTTTCTACCTTGCGTGCATTGAATAAAGTCATTAATTCATTTTTAGTAACAAAAACTTTCATTTTCAATTTTTTGCAGTCTTCATTGTTAGTTTCACTATAAGATGGACTCCGTATATAACAAATTTTTAGGAACAACATATCTACAGCAAAAGATTTGCTTTATAACCATAAAAAATACATTTTGTGATAAAGCATGGTAAATATATATTAAAATCCTTTGTAAAGATTTCTTCAAAGCAGTAAGCTCATTCTAAATTAACATGTTGACCATTAATATATATGCATGTCACAAAATTAGAGATAATTTTCACACTAGACGTAAAATTAAAAGATTTTTAATCTCATTCTACCTAACTAATTATTTATAGAGGATACTTCCACTATTTTATGTTAAAAATAAAAATTGAGTCACATCAAGTAATAACAAAAAAATAACCCTTCGTATTTCATCTAACTGATCTTAATAATCTGAGTTAAAGATAAAAAATTACAAATGGAATTGCTTACAAATGATATAAAAAATAATTAATATTTGAGATTATTCATTTTGGTGTACGTAAAAATCTTATTAGCCGCAATTTTTTTGTTTTTCTGACTTTCATCAATATTTTCTTTAATTGCAGCAATCTGATTTACAATTTTTTCATGTAATTTCTGATATTCCAGACAAAAGTCAACAAGTTCCTGCCGATTAAACCTGTGACGCTCCATATAAACCTGTTTGACACTGTCTCCTACAGTCCTCTCTACTTCCTGAGTCTCATCTATCTGATCTGAATTAAGCAGTTCCAGCATCTGATTAAGATCAGCTATGATCTGATTAAACAAATCATAGCTGTAGATAGTACGGGTAGAATTTTCGGTCATAATCTGGATCTAATATGTGGTTTGATTGTTATTATCCCTTTGAGCCTGCATTGCATAACCCTCCTGCTTTGCGCTTTCAGGAATCTGATCCCATGCTGTCTTGACCTGGCGGGCATAGTTCAGAATTTCATCAAGCGGCTCCGTTGTCAGCTTACTTGAGGCAAGCATCAAACGATCGGTAAAAACAGCATATAAATTCTTGAAATTTTTAGCTACCTTTACCTGATTGGGATCCTTGGGATCATACATCACACTGGTATCCAGGCCGGCAACAATCTTCAATGCCTTATCTATCTGCTTTGCCTTCTGATTTATATCTTTATTTTCAATCGAGGCTTTTGCTCTGATGATGCAATCAATCAATCCCTGGTACAGCAGCTGAATGACACGATGACCGTCTGCAACCGCCAAATCAGTCTCCAAACCATTCTTTCTGTACGATCTCAAATAAGTACTTGCCGGCATTTGCTACCTGTCCTCTATTTATTACTATTTGTGTTGCTTGCCGCCATAGCCGTAATATATGACATATTGGAGTTCATATTAGCAAGAATAGAATCCAGACTGGTATACTTCTTTCTCAGTCTTTCTTCATACTTTGTCATATAATCATCCATGGTAGACAATCTGGTTTTCAAATCTTTCCATTCATTATTGGCAGATTCCGATCTCTGGGTAAGTATGCCTGTTCCGGATTTTGTATAGTTTTCTACTGCTGTTGTCAGTTTGGAAGACAAATCCTGCATAACAGATATTAAGCCTTCATAGTCATTGTCCATCATTGAACCAAGTTTCTTGCTGTCAACAGACAGTTTACCGCTCTTATCAATGGATATACCCATCTGATACAAAGTCTTGCCGTCACTTGCGGTATAATTGTTAATTACATCCTTCAGCGAACTTTTTATTGCATTGCAAATCGGATCACCGGCCAGGTCTCCGCCGTCATAATTGCACTTGCCGTTTGTATAGGTGTTTTTGGCAGACAGCTTGTCGCAAACGGACATCACACTCTGAAATTTAGATACAAACCCGTTAACAACATCCTTCATTCCGGATGAATCTTCAGAAATCGTTATATTGCTTGTTTTATAATTACCCTGATCATCCTTTTCAGACACTCTCTTTGCAGTAAAATCCAAACCGGAAATCTGATCAGAGAACTTGTTTGTTGAAGATGATACCTCAATTCCGTCCACCTGCATTTTAGCATTCTGGGCATTCTGCACTTCATTATCAGCCCCGTTTCCAGTCATGCCGAGAATTCCGACATCTCCGGATATGCGCAAATCATTGCCGTCGCCGGTTTTCGAACTCTGAAGCATTATATTGATATTTCCATCGGAACCTACAATATAATTCATGCTTACTGATTCATTGCCGCTTGCTCCGTTGATTTTTTTGATAATTGAAGTCAGAGATTCATTTTCAGCGACATCAATTGAAAAAGATTCAGCATCGTCTCCGGAACCTACCGTAAAAGTAAGCTGACCTGCATTTTTGCTGCGATATACAGTATTGCCGTCAGTGTCTTTTTCCGAAAAGAAATTATCGGATGAGGCCAGACCTTTCAACTTGGTTCCCTGAGCCAGCTGAGTAACTGCTATATCATGTGAACAGTTGGAAACATCCGTATCCAGTTCATATGAAAAATCAGGATGCTCCTTGTCAAGCGTTGTCTCAACGGTTCTTTTATTAACGGCGGTACCATCGGTAATTGTTTTCAAATAATCATTAAAAGAAGTCATGGTTGATTTCAGATTCGACAATCCGGTAACCTGCAGTTCTTTTAAAGCTTCTTTGTTGGAAATAGGAGTAACTTTGGAAGATTTTTTCAATGAAACCATTGAAGATACAAGACTTTCAAGGTCCATTCCCGATCCTACGCCCAAGGATGTAATACCTGACATAACTAACTCCTTCTATAATTTATCATAGAGTTGACACTCTAAACCCTTATCTAAATTATCGGTTTTATCTTGTACGACTTTAATAAAAAAATTCCAAAATTATAATTTATTTTCAACAAACAAATCCTTTTTTATCATTCTAGCACAACATTAAATAATTATTCAGCACCGCTGTTTTTTCAAGTTCAGATTTGTTAATTGCAACATATTATTGAAGGTTTAATGGAGATAATTTAGCCAAAGGGCTCAAAGAAATCTTTCAGAAAAAACGATGCCGCCTATCACAACGGAACTGCATGCACCGCTTGACACAGGTTAACCCAGGCACAGTAAATTATAAATGCACTGCATCGGATAAACAGGAGTAATCAGCATATGATTCCCCCTGCCTATACTTTCACCCTTTACTTTCCTTTGGATAATTCTACCGCCGGCAGAATTCCTGAAGTTCTGAAGGCAGGATACAGAGTTGAAATAAAACAGATAAACAGTGCACCCGCGCCGACAATCACAAAATCAATCAGATGAACCTCGCTGGGAATAAAATCAATGAAATACAGATCCTTGTCAAGGATTGTTCTGCCCATTATTTTTTCAATCAGTGCAAATACGGCATTAAGATTCCATGAAAGAATGAATCCTGCAGCAAGTCCGATGGCGACTCCTATGGAACCGTTGATAAAACCAATGGTGACAAATATATGACGGATAAGTTTATTTCTGGCACCCATGGAAACAAGAATGGCAATTGAGCTTTTCTTGTCGTTTAAAATCATCATGAGACTGGAAACAATATTAAAGCAGGCCACACAGATTACAATGAACAGGGAAATGTAAATCACCAGACGAACCAGCTGAATATCCGAATAAAGATGTCCCTGAGTCTGCATCCAGCTGCCGACATAAACCATCTGACGGAGTTCCTTGGCCTTTTTTACGATAATCTGATTGGATGCAAGAAAGTTGTCGGTTTTAAAACTGATGCCGTCAACCTGGTCGTCCGTCAGATTAAAAATTTTCTGAGCATCAGCCATATGGATGTAGCTTACCATGCCGTCAAGCTGACCGGACATGTGAAAAAATCCGCTTACCTTAAATGTAAAAACCTTAGGCGCACTCAACTTCTGCGCACTGGCATTCACGGATACCATAAAATGAAGTTCGTCCCCCTTTTTAATCTGATATTTCTCGGCAATGGAGGAGCCTATAATAATATTGCCGGATCCTGGAACTAGGGTATCCAGTGCATTATCGGCAACAAATTTTCCGACGCTGACTACCTTTGTCTCCATTTCAGGAACAATCCCCTTAATCAGCATGGCTTTAAATTCATTTTTGCGATCCAGCAGAGCATTTACGTTTACATAGGGGGCATAAGCCAGAATATGAGGATCTTCCGTCATCCTTTCACCGTAGGAACGATAATCATTCATGCGGCCGTATGCAGTATGCACGTCTCCGTGCGGGATCACCGAAAGAACGCGCTCCTCGAGTTCACGTTCAAATCCGTTCATGGCTGACAGACCAACTGTCAAAGCGATAACCCCGATAGCGATACCTATAATGGACGAGAGGGTAATAAAGGAAACAAAACCGGATTTTTTTCTGGATTTTCCAAAACGCGAGCCGATAAAAAAAGGCAGTGAAAAGGCAAATCTACTCATTGTTTACCACACCGTTCCTGATTTCAATTTTGCGATCAAACCGTTCCGCCAGTTCCCGATCGTGGGTCACAACAACAAATACGGTAGTTATTTTTTTATGAATTTCCTGCATTAAAGCAAAAATTTCCTGGGCGGTTTTAAAATCCAGATTTCCGGTCGGCTCATCGGCAAGTACCACGTCAGGATTATTAACCAGTGCTCTGGCAATCGCCACGCGCTGTCTTTCACCTCCGGAAAGTTCGGAAGGTTTATGTTCCACTCTGCTCTCAAGTCCCACCAGCTTCAGCATTTCTGCAGCCCGTTCATATGCCTCTCTGTGCTTTACCTTGTTTATCAGTAAAGGCATTGCAACATTTTCAAGTGCGGTAAATTCAGTTAACAGATGATGAAACTGATATATAAAACCGAGACATTTATTTCTGAAATCAGCCTGTCGGTTGGATGACCATCTGCTTATTTCCTCATTTTTAAAAAGGATTTCTCCCGATGTCGGACGATCCAAGGTTCCCAGCATATGGAGCAATGTGCTTTTTCCGGAACCGGATGCACCCACAATCGCCACCATTTCGCCTTCAAAAATCTGCAGATCCACACCCTTCAGAACATCAGTAACAATCTTCCCTTCCTGATAGGATTTTTTCAGGTTTCTAACTTCCAAAATTACATTATTCATAGCGAAGAGCCTCAGCAGGTAAAATTTGTGCCGCCTTGTAGGCAGGATATATTGTTGCAATTGTAGTAAGCATAACGGAACAAAGAATGACCGCAGCAATCTGCAGCGGTTCGATCAGCACAGGCAGTTTCTGACCAAGCAGAAACATATGGGCCACACCGAGAAACTGCAGTATTTCATTCAGATACAGTGCGCAGATCAACCCGATAAGCGTTCCGAATACGGTACCGATAAGACCGCACCACAATCCTTCTGTCATAAACACGTACATGACCGTTCTGGATTTCAGTCCCATTGTTCTCAGAATTGCGATTTCCTTGGTTTTATCTATTACCATCATAATAAGAGATGACAGGATATTGAAAACTGCCACAAACACAATCAGAAACAGCATCAGGGTCATCATTTTCTTTTCCATTGCAATGGCCTGAAACAACGGTCCCTTTTCCTTCCGCCAGTCTGTGACCTTATGTGCAGTATAGTCGCCGACGAAGCGTTCAATCATAAACGGATCCTCCAGCCATACTCTGTATCCGGTAAATTTATCGCCAAGACGCATGATTTTTCTGGAAGCATCAAGATTTATCAGACCGACAGTGCCATCCACCTCGGCACCTGAATAAAACGAACCTACATAAGTAAACAGACGCTGGGCAGGAATTTTTCCTGTCAGGGTATACCGGGCTCCAAGCGGGAACATGATTCTTACCTGTTCACCAGGAACCAGATCAAGTTCCTGTGCAATCCGTGAACCAAGAATAATTCCATAGGGAGTCATAGCCAGACTGTCAAGCTGTCCGTTTTCAAGTGAGGATGCCAGCAGATCTCCTTTTGGATAATCAGCGGCATCAATCGCAATAAGATTTACTGCGCTCAGTTTTTTCTGACTTTGAATAATGGCATTAAGATCGATCACCGGCGATACCGATTTTACGTAAGGTATCTGCTTAATTTCTCTTACAATTGAATCATCAGGTGTTATAAAACCTGTATCCGATGTTACTATCGCATGCGGTATTACCGATAATACCCTTCCCTTCATATTGTCTTCAAGACCGTTCATAACCGAAGCCACCACGATTAAAGCGGCAACTCCGAGACAAACCCCGATCATCGACATTATTGATACAAACGAAGCAAATTTATTATTGCCGTAAGCACCGGAATACCTCAATCCGATATACAGAGCAAGAGGATTTTTTATGTGCGAACTCAAAATGCAAACCTTTATATTCTGTTTTTATCTGCTATAAAAATTACTATATTTCAAATCCCGGTGCATCAGCCGCCATAAAAATAAAAATTTTCCCTAACTAATGAGCCTTGCATTGCTCGTTCATTTTATTTTTATGACAGCTCCGGAATTTACATGGCTATTGTAACTGATCCGCAGTAAGTATTGAATAGTCAGAAAAGCAGGATCATACAATCCGTACCAGAAACCGTCACTTTGCAAAATCCGTTTCAGTCATGCTTCAGTTCATCAGGAATATCGAATTCTTTCGGCAGCGGACGAGGAGGACCAGCTCTTCTTGCTTTATACATTTTCAGCTGAAACACGAAAGCCAGCACCTGGGCAACGGCAGCGAACAAGCCTTCCGGTATCTGTTTGCCGACACCTGTACTGTAATAGATGGCACGGGCCAAAGGCGGGGCTTCTATAATTGTTATTTTATGCTCTCTGGCTATTTCCTTTATTTTCATGGCGATATTGTCAATTCCGCTGGCAACCACCTCGGGAGCTGCATGAGGCTTTGTCTGATCATATTTAAGCGCCACTGCATAATGAGTCGGGTTGGTTACCACTACATCCGCCTTGGGAACCTCCTCCATCATACGGCGGTTTGCCATCTGATACTGCAGCTGTCTGATCCTTGACTTAACCTCCGGCTTTCCTTCTGTTTCCTTGTATTCATCCTTGATTTCCTGCTTGGTCATTTTCAGTTCTTCAATATGACGCCATTTCTGAAACCATGAATCCATGGCGGCAATCGGAATCAGAGAGCAGACTATTCCTATTGCTATTTTTATAATGATATAAAGAGCATGAACAATGGCATCGGTAAACTGATAATTTGTCAGCTTCACAATATTCTGAAACTGGGAACGAATAAGAATATAGGCGCAGGTTCCGATAAACAGAACCTTTAAAATTGATTTAATCAGTTCAACCCAGCTCTGCATGCCGAACATTCGCTTTATTCCCGAAAGCGGGCTCAGCCTGTTGAACTTCGGCGCCATGGCCTGCAGACTTACATTAAAACCACCTATGAAGAGATTGCCGATCAGAGCGAAAAAGATAACAAATATTCCATATAAGGCTACAGGAACAAGTACTATCAGCATGGCATTCAGCAGGGAATTAACCATAAACTGAGAATCAAAGATATCAGCCCTTTTCAGAGTAAAACAAAGATGAAACACTTTATTGAACGCATCGCGGAAAAATGAATTGAAAACCCATAAACCGATAACGCCGGACATAAGAACAGCAAAGGTACCCACTTCCTTCGAGCGGGGAACCTGACCCTTTTTTCTCGCATCCTCAAGACGTTTCCCGGTCGGTTGTTCCGTTTTCTCCTGTCCGTCGTTCTCTGCCATTACCTTACACTACCCACGCATTGATAATTCATAACCGTACACATCAGTTCCGTGACATGATCAAACAATCTTTCAAAATATCCCATAAATCCGCCCAGAGTCATCCACAGAACTCCGATACCAAGTATAAGTGATACTGCAAAACCCATGCTGAAAATATTCAGTTGAGGAGCTGCTCTGGTCATAACACCGAGAGAGAAGTTGATAATCAGCATGGTACATATGGAGGCAATGGCAAAATTTACCGAAATCTGAAACATTACCGATAAAAACAGAGACAGAGTTTCCCACGTGGAAGGCGAAATAAAGTTCAGACCTACCGGTATTGTGGTAAAACTTTTATGAACCAGATCTATAAAAACCAGATGTCCGTCAATACCGAAAAACACCAGAGCGCACAGCATACTGAAAAACTGACCTACTACAGGTGTCGATGCACCGTTTACCGGGTCCATTATGGATGCGAAACCAAGACCTGTCTGCATTGCTACAACCTGACCCGCAAGAATAAAGCACTGTGATATGAATTCCGTCAAAAAACCGAGAGTGGTACCGATAATTATCTGATTAACGGATACAATAAACCCCTCCAGACTGAAAAGCTGAATATCGCTGCTTACCGGAGGGATCAGAGGAATAACAGCCCAGGTTATGACTATGGAAAATATCAGTCTGATCCTTACAGGCAGCATACGGGAACCGATGATAAACATCGCGCCAATCATTGAAGATATTCGCAGAAACGGCCATATATATGAAACCATATACTGCATAATGGCAGATTCCAGTATTTCCACTAATTGACAACCTCTGGGATCATGGTAATAATCATGGTAAAGAAATCCATTAACTGCTGCAGTCCCCAGTTAACTCCCAGTGCGATAGCGGCAATGGTAATCAGCAGTCTCGGAAGGAAACTCAGAGTCTGTTCATTGATTGACGTTGTCGCCTGGAATACGGCAACGCACAGACCTACGATAAGACTTGGAATAATTGCAGCCGAAACAAGCAAAGCCACCGTGGCGAATGTATTCTGCAGGACATCAACAAATCCGGAAGGATCCATATACTAACCTCCGCCGATTCCGAAACTTGCAATCAGGGTACCGACGATCATGGTCCAGCCGTCAACCATTACAAACAGCATAAGTTTAAAGGGAAGAGCAACCATTACAGGGGACAGCATCATCATACCCATGGCCATAAGAATACTTGCCACCACCAGATCGATAACAAGGAACGGCAGGTAAATCATAAAGCCGATCTGAAACGCGGTTTTCAATTCACTGATCATAAAGGCCGGGATCACCACCTTCATCGGAGCATCCTCGGGCTTATCAACTGAAACATCTGCATATTCAAGAAAGTTGTTCAAATCCTTGACACGGGTCTGAGCCAGCATGAACCGTTTCAGCGGTTCCTGGGCTCTGTCGAAAGCCTGCTGAGCTGTAATCTGATCATTTGAATACGGCTCCAGAGCCTGATCATAAATCTGATTAAAAACCGGATTCATTATGAAGAAGGTCATAAAAAGACTTAAACCAATCAGAATCTGATTTGACGGAGCAGCCTGCAGACCTATGGCCTGTCTGAGAATCGAAAGCACAATAATGATTCTGGTAAAAGAGGTCATCATGATGATCAGTGACGGAAGAACCGTCAGTGCAGTCATGAACACAAGGATCTGCATCGTCAGTGTATACTGCTGTTCACCGGATTCATTGGTAGTCAGAGTTACGGCAGGCAAAGACAGATCGGCAGCATATGCTGTTCCGAACAAACCGGAAATCACTGCAAAGGAAAACAGCAGATACTTAATTGTTTTCATTGTTCTCTCCTTTGGAGTTTTCAGCATCGGACTTCTTCTCCGTTTTCGGAGCCGCATCTCCTGTTCCGTTCCTTCCCCTGACCATAAATGCAAACAACTTCTCGGCAAAATTACCTTTTTCCGCAGTTTCACCACTGCCGGAACTCTGCTGCCCGGAATTCAGTTCAGAAGCGTCAATTTCTCCGAGCTGTGTGATTTTCTGCGGTGTAATTCCTATCAGATAATATCTGCTTCCTGCTTTGACAATGGCCAGTTTTTCATGTGATCCGACGCCGATCATCGCCTCGATTTTAAGAAGATTGCCTTTCAGACCTGGAACAAATCTGGCCTTTTTTAATAAATAAGCCAGAAAAAACATAAGAAAAATAACACCGACACAACTCAGCAGCCACTGCAGGATGCTGACACCTGCACCGGGAACTCCGATCCCGACGCTCTTTGAGGTTGTTTCCTCCAGAGCATATGCACCGCCTGAGAAAATCAGAAAGAAGATGGTTATGAGTAATCGCTTCATGAATTATTTCAGTTTCTTGATACGTTCTGTCTGACTGATAACATCGGTAAGACGGATACCGAACTTATCATTAACCACCACAACTTCGCCATGCGCAATCAGTGTACCGTTAACCATCACATCCAGAGGTTCACCGGCAACACGTTCAAGTTCAACTACGGAACCCTGATTAAGCTGCAGCAGGTTTCTGATGCTGATCTGGGAACGGCCAACTTCCATGGAAATCACCACCGGAATATCAAGTATGGAATCCAGTCGTCTTTTCTCTTCCTTGGAAATAGGAGCCGGTTCGCCGAAATTCTCCAGCGGAACGGTTTCCACATCGGCACCGGAGGCATCCAGCAAATGACTCCGATCATCATGATCGTCAGATTCAGCGGGAGGTTCCTCGGCCGCTTTCTTTTCCGCCTCGGCCTGTTCACTTAACGCAGCACCCCATGCTGCCATGATGTCATCTTCTTCACTCATCAGCTGTTTTCCTCTTCATATTCATCGTACTCCAACTCGTCAAGGTTATTGTTACGTGATGTAATTAATGTCAATTCATTCTTCATGGATTCAGGCCGCTTCAGTTTTTCCGTAATCTTCAGTGCAACCTTTTCCTTTACTCTGCCAAGTTTCGCATGGAAGGTAGGCAGATCCTCCACCATAACCAGAAGCGATTCAGGCATTTCAACCGGAATAATATCTCCTGCCTTCATAGATTTTAACTGGCGCAGTGTAATTGTAGTTTCAAGCAGTTTTGCGCTGAGTCCGACCTTGACTCCCATAATTTCATCCCTCAGAGCCTTCGACCAGCGCATATCGGTATCACCCTTGTCGCTCTGCACACCGGCATCAAGAAGTTCTCTGATAGGCTCAAGCATTGAATACGGCATTGCAACATGGAAATCTCCTCCGCCGCCGTCCAGTTCAATGTGAAACGAATTGATAACAATAACTTCGGTAGGACTTACAATATTCGCCATCGCCGGGTTAACTTCGGAATCCAGGTATTCGAATTCAACCGTCATTACAGGATTCCATGCTTCAGTATAATCTTCAAAAATAATTCTCAGCAGCATCTGAATGATACGCCGTTCCGTAGGAGTGAATTCACGTCCTTCAATCTTTGTATGCCGTTTGCCTTCGCCGCCGAAGAAATTTTCCACCAGAATAAATACCAGCTGAGCTTCAAGTGTAATCAGCGCGGTTCCCTTTAAAGGCTTGAAACGCACCATATTCAAACTTGTAGGAACAAAAAGAGAGTGAACATATTCGCTGAACTTGATCATTTTCACACCGTTAAGCGATACTTCCGCTGTCCGGCGCATCATATTGAACAGGCTTATACGCAAATGTCTGGCAAAACGTTCATTAACCAGTTCCAAAGTCGGCATACGACCGCGCACAATACGGTCCTGCGAGGAAAAATCAAAGGTTGTATACCCCTGGTTACTGTCGGGCTGTTCCTCCTTGGGTAACTCATCCTCTTCACTGCCGTGCAGCAGGGCGTCAATTTCGTCTTGGGTTAAAATATCGCTCATTTTGATCTCAATTTAATTACTGGATAATAAAACCGTCGTACAGAACTTTTTCGACTACAGGTTTGTTTTCCAGCTGTTTCAGCTTTGACTGCACACTTTTAAGTGCGGTTTCTTTAATTTTTTCCTTGCCTTCGGGAGTCTGAACCTCGGCGAAATCCAAATCATACAGTGAACTGGAAATAGCACTCAAAATTGCCGGCAAATGATGCTCTGCCAGTTTTTTGTTTTCCTCCCCGCGAACCATCAGTGACAGTCTCAACTGCATAATATGTCCCTTAGGCTTTGAAACAACTTTCAAAACAATCGGAGAAGGAATGCTGACATAGAAAATTTTATTTGATTCAGCCAGCAGCTGCTGCGTCTGTTCACTTTCCTGAGGCTCGCTCGACCCCATCATCATAAATACCACAACACCGACAACGACCAGCAGAACAACAGCACCTATTATAATAAACAGTTTCTTCTTTCCGCCGCCATTATCCAGTTTCAACTCAGCATCATCAGCCATCTTTCACATTCCTCAGGCGAAGTAATCCACAGTCCGTTCAGAAACATTGATATCCATATTCAGTTCAACGGATTCCTCACGTCCATTTTCTGCTATTCTACCAAATGTTTTTTCTTTTGTATGAGATGTTTCACCATTTTGTGAATTTTGTGCCCAAGATTCCTGCTGTTCAACCGAACTGTCTCCCAGTGAAAAACCCTGCCGCTCCATAAATTCTCTCAGTTTATTCATGGATTCATACACCAGATCCTTTGTTTCACTCTGCTGCACTATCATATTGACTCTTGCAACTCCGTCTTCCGATAACTGCAGCGAGATCTTCATTTTGCCCAGTCCGGCAGGATCAAGATTCAGGTCCGCTTCCTTGAGATTTTTAGCAAGCATTATATTAATCTTCTCAGCTATCTGCTTGGCATTTTCCTCATATTGTTTTGACAAATGAACAGTCTTCTGCAGTTCTGCCAGTTCCGGGAGTTTGAACTCGTTCGAAACACTCTTGTCGGAAACGGCATGAGAAACATGATTCATTTCAGAAGTTCTGCCGATCTCGATGTCCATAGCCTCGGCAAACTTCATCTGACTTCCGGATGCGCTCTGATTTGCCGTATTAATGTCAATTGCCGATCCCGGAATACCGGCTGCGGTATTAACAGAATTGTTCACGTTTTTTCCTGCAGATAAATCGGCAGTTCCAGCATCCGTCGCCGCTGATAAATTAAGTTTCTTCAAAGTGTCAAGGAATGAAGCCTGTTTAAGAGAATCGTCACCGCCCAGAGCCTTTAAAACTTCGTTAATTCCCCTGCCTCCTGCTAAACCTTCTGTTTCTTCCGTAATTTCATCTGCAGTGCCGCCTGTGCTGAAGCCTGCAGATTTATTTATATTCTCGTTACGTCTGTTCAAGATCTGATCTACAGACATTGCAGTCTTCTCTTCAACTGCGCCGGTATTTGACAGTACCCTGAGGGCATCTCCGACCGGATCTGAGTTTACCGCAGTTTCATTCGCGGAATCACTGCCGATTTCAGTCTCAACCTGCAGTAATACCTTGCCGCCGGCATAATCATATTCCGGTTCAATGGCAGAACTGCCTGACATATCCTGAATTTCACTCTTTACTGCCGGTTTTACATCTGAACTGATACTGCGTGCGGCATCCAGGTAACTCATCAGTTCTGAACTGTCTGAAGACATGGCGGTCCATACCGTATCATTCTGCGGTACACCTGAATCCTTTTCAGCTCCGGCGGTGCAGGCGGTCTCATCGTATCCATTTGACTGCTGCAGCTGAATATTCTGAACAGCATCCGTGCTTATGTCATGTGTTTCGCCGGAATCAGTCTGTTCCTCAGCTGCTGCAGTTTCCTCCTCCGAAACCAGGCCGACGTCACTGACGGACAAATCCGTCAACACAGTTTCCTTAATCTCAGACTCTTCATCCGTATTATTTTTCAAATCCTCCCGTTCATTGATGTTTCCGGATTTTCCTGCCTTTTCCTCTGAATCAGCCTTATTTACATTCTTATCGGGCGAAATATTCTTCTTATCGGCGCAACCGGTTTCCTTTTGCTGATCATTGCGGAGTTTGGACTCTGTTTTTGTCTTTCCTGCATTATCACTGCCTGTTTTATTGCCGGAATCAATTCGTTCATCACCGGCACCGCGGGTCTTTCCGATCTTCTGTTTTGTCTGAACCCTATCATTGATAACTTCATTTACCGAACTTAAAATGTCGGCAAAGCAGGACTGGTCTCCGCATCCGTCACCCGTACCGCCTCCCAGTTTACTACCGATTTTATCAGCAATATTTGTCATGGTTCTTTCAATAGCAACTTGCATAATCAATCCTTACCACCTGGCAAAAAATGGTCACAATAATAAACACTACCGTAAATCAAGCAATATTTATACCATAAACAGCAATTTATTATTTTTATAATCATATTTCCGTTATCCCTTTTAATTATTTGATATTCCTCAACATAATTTTATTCAAACTTAATTTTAGTAATTAATTTTAACAATTAATTTAAATTATTAAGTTTATAGATAGATTAATTAAAATATTAATGTATAATATGAATAAACATTTAGTTCTTTATTTAATTAAGATTAGGTTAAATAAACATTAAATTATAAAGTTAAATTCATAGAATTTTATGTTTTTTAAGATAAGTAATTTATAACAAGAGGATTCCAACATGAAGATTAAATTATTATTAACAGCTCTTCTGTTAGGCACTGCGAATGTTGCCATGGCAGAATCGGCAAACGATGTTAGTTTAGATCTGGTGTCTAACGGATTTATTATTATGAGTACCGTTCTGGTTATTCTGATGTCGCTTCCTGGAATAGGTCTTTTTTACGGCGGTATGGTACGTACCAAAAACATGTGCTCTGTCCTGGTTCAGACACTTACCGCATTTGCCCTAATGTATTTGCTTTGGGCCATGTACGGTTATTCTCTTGCATCCAGTAACGACAGCGGCTCGTTTTTAAGTCTGTTTTTCGGAGACTTTTCAAATTCGTTCCTGGTTAATATAACACCATCCACGGTGGATACATCGCACTCAAATCTTTCAGAACTGGTTTACTTTGCTTTCCAGGGCGCCTTTGCGGCAATTACCGCATGTCTGATCATCGGTTCTTTTGCTGAAAGAATCAAATACCTTGGACTGATTGTCGTTCTGGTTATATGGTTTACCTTTGCATACGTTCCGTCCTGGCACATGGTATGGGGCGGCGGATGGCTGGATTCTGCTTTCGGAGTACTGGATTTTGCCGGCGGCACCGTGGTTCATATCAACGCTTCTATCTGTGCTCTTGTAGGTGCCTACTATGTAGGAAACCGTATCGGTTACGGCCGTGAGGCAATGAAGCCGCACAGTCTGACCATGACCATGATCGGAACAGGTTTGCTCTGGGTAGGCTGGTTCGGTTTCAACGCAGGATCTGAACTTACACCTGACGGAACTTCAGCTTTGGCATTTGTCAACACAATTCTCGCTCCGGCAGCATCGGTTGTTTCATGGCTGCTTTGCGAATGGGTTGTAAAGGGCAAGCCATCCCTCCTGGGTGCATGCTCCGGAGCAATCGCCGGACTGGTGGTTATAACTCCTGCCTGCGGATTTGTAGGTGTAAACGGAGCAATAATAATGGGACTTGTCGGCGGAGCTGCATGTCTGTGGGGCGTTCACGGTCTTAAGAGAGCTCTTCGTGTTGATGATACTCTTGATGTATTCGGAGTTCACGGCCTTGGAGGAATCATCGGAGCAATCATGACAGGCATATTCTGTTCACCTGACCTGGGCGGTACCGGATTCGGAGGAGACAACACAACCATATGGTCACAGACTTTAGGTCAGTTGATATCGGTTGTGGTAACGATCATATGGACAGGAGCTGTAGCATGGTTCGGTTTCTTTGTTGCACACAAACTGACAGGTATCAGAGTTTCTCGTGATGAGGAACGCCAGGGACTGGATCTTGCATCCCACGGAGAACGTGCTTACAACTACTAACTTTTAATCCCCATACACAAGTCAAATATTTACCTTAACAATTCTGATTAAGGTAAATATTTTGGTTCTGTTGTAACCTTGTATTGATCACAACTTTGCTTCAATACCGTTTCCGGTAATCCGAACGGGCCTGAACACCAGACCGCTACCAATTATTTT
>CACWLF010000009.1 GCA_902761645.1 uncultured Aeromonadales bacterium
TATAAAAAGTTAAGTCTTATTGAAAAAAGAAAAGGATGGATTGTTGATTTTAAACAATCTTAAATAGCATCAAAGGTTATTATGGAGCGTTTACAAATAAAGTGATAGATTGCTGTGGCAGAAAAATTAATTATTTGCGTTTGTCGCTTACCAATCAATGCAATCTGCACTGTGAATACTGTTCACCCCGGGATAATTGCTCCCTATCTTCTCATATGCTGGAAGATCGCCGGGTGATTGAAATTGCGGAAACAGCCACCCAACTTGGAATTGACAAGATTCGGCTCACCGGAGGAGAACCCATGCTCCGCAGAAATTTTATCAATATCTGTGCAGAAATAAGGGACCTGCGGAATTTAAAAAAACTGGCCATTACAACCAACGGCTGCTATCTTGAAAAACATATCTGCGATTTAAGGCAAATAGGAATAGATCAGATCAACATCAGTCTTGATACGTTGAATGCACATAAATATCGTGAACTTACCGGAGGAGAACTGGGTACGGTTCTACGCGGTCTGGAATGTCTGGAAAAAGAGAATTTCCCCGTTGTGAAAATCAATGCCGTATTGATTAGAAATTTCAATGACGACTGGGAAAGTATAAGTTCCATGATAAATTTAACAAGGGATGCCGATCTTGATTTAAGATTTATAGAATTAATGCCGATGCCCAACAGTACTTTTTCATTAAAGAATTATGTGTCTGCTGGTAAAATCATGGAGATGATCAAACAGCATTACGATATTGCCGGTAAGGGTATTCTTGAAGGTACCGCAAAAATGTACCGGATAGAAGGTTTCAGGGGCAGAATTGGCTTTATTGCCCCTTTAAGCGGACGGTTCTGTGCTTCCTGCAACAGGATACGGATTACTGCGGACGGCACTGTTATTCCGTGTCTTCATGGAAAAACGGAGATTCCTCTTGGAAACTTATCTTCATCGGAAATCAAAAAAATATTGTCGGAAGTGATTTTTAACAAACCTAAATCCCATGATTTGAAGATCGGCATGGCATCGGCAAACCGTATCATGTGTGCAATAGGAGGTTGATTCGTGGATTTTACTCATTTCAATGATCAGGGACATGCCACCATGGTGGATGTATCCGAAAAAGGAGAATCACAGAGAACAGCTGTTGCAGAGGGCTGGGTATATGTCAGCAGGACAACAGTCGATTTAATTAAAACCGGCGGAATAAAAAAGGGAGATGTTCTGACGGTTGCACAGATAGCCGGAATAATTGGAGCAAAGCGTACACCCGATCTGATTCCGATGTGTCATCCTCTGATTTTAACCGGTGTTGATCTCAGCCTTTCCGTTGTTGAGGAACTTAATGCGGTGAGAATAGAGGCAACCGTGAAAACAAAAGCTGTTACCGGAGTTGAAATGGAGGCTTTGACCGCCGTATCCGTTGCCGCTTTAACCGTTTATGATATGTGTAAAGCTGTACAGAAGGATATCAGAATTGCGGACATCAGACTGCTGCACAAAAGCGGAGGCGTTCACGGAGATTATAATGCCGTTGACTGATAATGTTGGAGTTGCTGTTCTGATCGGCGGCAAATCATCCAGGATGGGTTCTCCCAAGGAACAGCTGATTACAAAAGATAATCAGTCGTTTCTCATGCGCATCTGCAGCGAAATGGACTTTTTTAAATACAGGTATATATCTCATAATTCCAGTCAGAAATACAGTTATGACGGATATCGCAATGTGACTGATCTGATTGAAAATATCGGACCGATGGGCGGAATTTATTCATTGCTGAAAACAATTGAATCCGAGTCTGTGCTGGTAGTTGCCTGTGATATGCCTTTTTACGGTTCAGAGGCTGCCGTTGAAATCCTGGAACAGTACCGCGGACAGGATGCGGTGATACCATTGTGCCGCGGAAGAAGAGAGCCGCTGGGAGGTATTTACCACAGGAGGATCATACCTGTAATTGAGGAATTAATTGCTCATGGTGATTACAGGTTGGGTATGCTGATAGATCGGGTGGACTGTTTACAGTTTGAATCGAAATATCAGGTTCAGTATGAGAATCTGAATAATGCGGACGATTACAAAAGGTATCTTGCATTATCAGACCGTTTTGAGAAGAGATTTCAGAAATAATTTGAAACAGTACAAGTTTGTAAGATCTGGAACTATGCATGATCTGCACAGGTAATGATATACTCATATAGATGCGATCTGCAGACAGTAATTATTGAAACCATTTTATACGGATGACGGGCTAAAGAAATGTACAAAAAACATGTTTTGAAAAATAACCAGCGCAATAAACTGATTATAAGTTCTCTTAATACATTTGAAAAAAGAATTCATGCAAATCCTCCGGGAGTATGTCCCATAGCTACCCACATAGCATATCTTCATACAGCCCGCAGTCAGACCTGCGGAAAGTGTGTTCCGTGTGCCAAAGGACTTGAACAGCTGGAAAACATGATGCAGCGCATTCTTGACGGCGATGCCGATATGAATCTGTATAATGACATGGTTCATCTGGCCAAAACCATAAAGTGCACTGCTGACTGTGCCATCGGTTACGAGGCCGCATATATGGCTTTGTGCAACATTAAAAATTTCAATGATGAGTATATGCATCATATTGAGCACCACAAATGCCATTCCCGTATCGCCATTAAGGTTCCATGCATGTACAACTGTCCGGCAAATGTAAATATTCCTGGATACATTGCTCTGATAAATGAAGAAAAATATGCTGATGCCGTAAATTTAATCCGTGAGGATAATCCGTTTCCTACGGCATGCGCGTTTGTCTGTGAAAAACCATGCGAGTCACAATGCCGCAGATGTCTGATTGATTCCCAGATCAATATAAGAGGTTTGAAAAAATTTGCTGTGGATCAGATTGCAGTGGATCAGGTTCCTATTCCGAAAAGAAATGTTGATACCGGTAAAAGGGTTGCGGTAATCGGCGGCGGACCTTCCGGTTTGACCTGTGCTTATTTTTTGTCAAGAATGGGACACTCGGTGGTGGTTTACGAAGGCAAGGAAAAACTGGGAGGAATGCTGCGGTACGGTATCCCTAATTATCGTTTGCCCAAGGACCGTCTTGATCAGGATATTGATGCCCTGCTGGCAGTCGGCGGCATTGAGGTTAAATTAAACTCAATGGTCGGACGTGATTTTACAATTGAAGAGATTGAGAATGAATATGATGCTGTCTACGTTTCCATAGGTGCCCAGAAAGGCAAGGTAACACCGATAAAGAATCATGATAATCCGGGAGTGTCGTCTGCCATGGATATGCTGGACCAGGTTGCTCACGGAAATATTCCCGATTTTACAGGCAAGCACGTTGTGGTAATCGGCGGGGGCAATGTGGCGATGGATTGTTCAAGAACGGCTGTCAGATGCCGTGCCGCGTCAGTTACGGTGGTGGTTCGACGCCGTCAGGAGGATATGACTGCGCTGCCGTCGGAGATTCAGAGTGCAATTGAAGAAGGTGTTGAATTGAGAACTCTTTTTGCTCCTTCAGAGGTGAAACTGGACGAAAACGGAAAAGTTACGGCTCTTATAACTCAGCCTCAGATTACAGGTCATTATGATGAACGAACAGGAACACCGACGGTTCGTGATGCAGACAAACCGCCGTATGAGATTCCTTGTGATTTGATATTCATGGCAATAGGACAGTCGATAGAATCAGAACCTTTTGCAAAATACGGAATAAGCTCCAAGATGAATTTCGTTACAGATAATACGACGGCAATCAAGGAGCATCCGGGAGTTTTTGCAGGCGGAGACTGTGTGACCGGCCCTGCGACTGCTATTATGGCTATCGGTACCGGAAAAATAGCTGCCATAAATATTGATGAATATCTCGGTTATCATCATGAATATCACAGCAATATAGAGATCCCTGAGGCAAAACAGAATATGCGTTCCCACTTCGGAAGGGTTCAGCTTACCGAGAGATCGGCCCGCGAACGCAGAATTAATTTTGAACCGGTGGAAAACGGTATGTCACATGAAGAGGCAATGCAAGAAAGCGGAAAATGTCTGCGCTGCGATGTGTTCGGAAGCGGAAAAATGGAAGGAGGTCTGGTATAAATGGATAAGACAATAACTGTTACCGTAGACGGTAAAACTGTTAAAGCTTCACCTGATGAAACTATTCTTGAGGTTGCACGCAGATCCGATATTTACATTCCTACATTGTGCTATCTTAAGGATGTCAATGATATCGGCGCATGCAGAATGTGCGTGGTGGAGGTTGAAGGACACGAGCATCTGTATACCTCCTGCAACACCAAAGTAAAAGACGGAATGGTGATATTCACGCATTCGGAAAAGGTGAAACTTTCACGCGAGTTTGTTCTGCAGCTGATCCTTGCCAATCATGATGTCCGCTGTCTCAGCTGTTCCAAGAGCGGTGACTGTGAACTGCAGAATCTGTCAAAGGAATTTGATCTGCCCATAGAAAATCCGTACAGGCATAAGCTTGTTAAACTTGAATCTGTAACTGCAAATCCTTTCCTGTCATATTATCCTGAACTCTGCATCGGCTGTCAGCGATGTGTAAGTACATGCAACAAGGTTGTCGGAAACGGAGTTCTGCGCAGTTCAAAGGTAGGAACAAGAACCTTTATTGATGCTCCGTTCGGAGATGACTGGAAAAATACCAAATGCGAATTATGCGGTAACTGTGCTAAAGTTTGCCCTACCGGAGCCCTGGTAGCCAAAAACATGAGTAAATACCGCCTCAGTAAAGTTGAAAAGGTTCTGACCACCTGTCCGCACTGTGCAACAGGGTGTCAGATGTATCTGATGGTGAAAAACAACAAGGTTGTGGACGTTCGTCCCGCCGACGGTCCTTCCAATAAAGGACTGCTGTGCGTAAAGGGAAGATTCGGTTCATTTAATTTCATTCATTCCCCGGAACGTCTCAAATATCCGCTGATCAGAAACAAGGAAACAGGAAAGTTTGAACAGGCTACATGGGATGAAGCTTTGGATCTGATAGCAACCAAATTCAAGGCAATCAAGGCTCAGTACGGTGCCGATGCTCTTGCCGGATTTGCCTGTTCACGTTCACCTAATGAAGACTGCTATATGCTTCAGAAAATGGTGCGCTGTGCTTTCGGAACAAATAATGTTGATAACTGTGCACGTGTCTGCCATTCCGCCAGTGTTGCAGGTTTGGCCATGACTCTTGGTTCCGGTGCAATGACCAATCCTATTGCGGATATAACAGGCAGTGATGTTGACGTGATTATGCTGGTAGGTTCCAACCCGGAAGAGGCTCACCCTGTTGTCGGCATGCAGATCCGTCAGGCGGTCAGCCGCGGTGCTCATCTGATTGTGGTTGATCCTCGCGATATCGGATTATCCAGGGAAGCGGATATACATCTCAAGTTAAAACCGGGAACCAATGTTGCCTTTGCCAACGGTATGATGCATATTTTCATTGAGGAAGGACTGGTTGATGAGGAGTTTATTAAAAACAGAACCGAAGGTTTTGAGGAACTCAAGGAAATTGTTAAAGATTATACTCCGGAATATGTTTCAAAGATCTGCCATATCGATCCGGATCATCTGCGGGAAGCTGCAAGAATGTATGCTACGGCAGGAAAAGCTCCGATCATTTACTGTTTAGGTGTTACTGAACATTCCACCGGTACTGAAGGTGTTATGTCAATGTCAAACATGGCCATGATGGTTGGAAAACTTGGACGTCCAGGATGCGGTGTAAATCCGCTGAGAGGTCAGAATAACGTTCAGGGTGCGTGTGATATGGGTGCCATGCCGGGTGATATGCCGGGATACCAGAAGATTACCAATGAAGAGGTAATGAAAAAGTTTGAAAAAAGCTGGGGTGTCAAGTTAAGCCGTAAACAAGGTCTCCATGCTACGGATGTTTTCCAGGCGGCCATAGACAAAAAGGTACGCGGCCTGTTCATTTTCGGAGAGGATCCGGTGGTAACAGATGCCAATCAGCATCATATCGTTAAGGCTTTGGAAAGCCTGGACTTCCTGGTAATAGACGATTTATTCTTTACCGAGTCCTGCCAGTATGCTGACGTTGTGCTGCCTGGTACCAGCTATGCGGAAAAAGAAGGTACTTTCAGCAATACGGAACGTCGTGTTCAAAGGGTAAGAAAAGCGGTAACACTGGAAGGCGAAATGCGGCTGGATACAGATATTTTCACAGATTTGATGAATCGTATGGGGTATCATCAGCCTTATCTGACCTCCGCTCAGATTATGGATGAAATTGCCTCCTTGACTCCTATTTTCGGAGGTATCAGTCATAAAAGACTCGATGACGGAGAGACTCTTCAATGGCCTTGTCCTACCAGAGACAGCAAGGGAACACCGATTCTTCATGTCGGAAAATTCTCCCGCGGACTCGGTCTGTTCTATCCTGCAAAATATCAGCCGAGTGCAGAACTTCCTGATGATGAATATCCGCTGATCCTGATGACAGGAAGAGTTTTGTATCATTACAACACACGTGCAATGACAGGAAAAACTCCCGGATTGATGGAAAAGGAAGGTCATTCATTTATCGAGGTTAATACCGCTGATGCTGCCAGACTAGGTATTGAAAACGGTGAAAGGATCAGAGTTTCCTCCCGTCGCGGAACCATTACCTCTGAAGCCAGAGTTTCGGATAAGGTTTCGCCTGGTGAAACCTGGATGCCGTTCCATTTCCCTGACGGCAATGCCAATGTGCTGACAAACGCCGCTTTGGATAAGTTTGCACGTATACCTGAATACAAGGTTTGCGCGATTAGAATAGAGAAGCTTGAGCAGTAATCCTGTATTACAGTAAATGAACAGATAAATCCTCATGAGACTCCGGTTCCTATGGGGATTTTGTTTATTTATTGGACGAAAAAATCATGAATTTATAAAATTTAATAATTTCTATTGATCTGGAGTTTACTCCAGGTATTATATTTATATAGTGTTAAATCTTGAGTCAACTCTAGAAATGATTAAATTAAGCGAGATCAGGAATGAAAGAATTCAATCAGCAGATATTTGTCGGAGAAAGAGCATTATTTAAATCAAAGGATTTAAATATTGCATATTCTACATTTAAAGACGGGGAATCCCCGCTAAAGGAATCGTCAAATATTAATTTGTTTCAAACTAATTTTGAGTGGAAATACCCTCTCTGGTATTGTCACGATATTGTGCTGGACAACTGCAATCTGGCGGAAAATGCCCGTGCAGGTATATGGTATACAAGAAATATTACTCTTAGGAACTGTATTATAGAAGCTCCGAAAAATTTCAGACGAGCATGTAATATTTCTCTTTCAGATGTGGATTTTGCAAACGCTGCGGAAACTCTTTGGCACTGCTCGGATGTGGAAATGAACAATGTTCACGTGCGAGGTGATTATTTTGCAATGAATTCATCGGATCTGGAAATAGATCGGCTGAATCTTGTCGGCAATTATTCCTTTGACGGCGGCAAAAATATAGTTGTGCGAAATTCAAAACTGCTTTCAAAGGATGCGTTCTGGAATGCGGATAATGTAGAAGTTTATGATTCATACATCTGCGGGGAATATATCGGCTGGAATTCAAAGAATGTCACGTTTATAAATTGTACCATTGAAAGCCTGCAGGGATTCTGCTACATGAATAATGTCAAACTGGTGAACTGCAGACTGATCAATACAAATTTGTCATTTGAATATTCAACTGTTGAAGCCGATATACATTCTAAAATTGACAGTGTGAAAAATCCTGTTTCAGGAATAATCAGGGCGGAAGCCATAGATGAAATTATTTTTGATGATCGGGCGGTTGATTCATCAAAAACAGAAATTATTGTCGGCAAATAATTGAAGCGGTATAGAAATTTGGTTAAGAAAACACTCAGTGAACAGATTTTGCACATATTGCATCAGAATGCCAGTCCTTCCGGTATGGAAAGGATCAGGCTGATTCTGCTTCTGAGTTTTCCTGCAATTGTTGCACAGATTGCGTCGGTGGTAATGCAGTACATTGATGCATCAATGGTAGGTCAGCTCGGTGCGGCTGATTCTGCTTCAATCGGTCTTGTTGCATCATCAATCTGGCTTTTCTTCAGTATCGGCATGGCTGTCAACATCGGTTTTACTGTTCTTGTTGCCCAGAAGATCGGAGCCAAAAATTTCTTCAGCGCCAGAAACCTGCTTAAAACGGGTTTTATTGTAAGCGGAACCGTAAGTGTTATCCTGTCTCTGATTGGAATTGCGGTAAGCGATCTCCTGCCGGCATGGCTCGGAGGCAGTGCGGAAATACATGATAATGCCAGAAATTATTTTCTGGTTGTTATTGCGGGGCTTCCGGTATTCATTTTAAATTCATTAAGTTCAGGCTTTCTGCAGAGCAGCGGCAACATGAAAATACCTAGTATATTGAATGTTGCGATGTGTGTATTCGATGTGATATTCAATTATTTATTCATTTTCCCTTCGCATGAATTTTCAGTGGGAACTGTCACTTTGATTATCCCGGGATTTGACCTAGGGGTTATCGGGGCCGCTCTCGGAACTTTGGCAGCCGTAATGCTTTCTTTTTCCATGATGCTTTATTTTCTGCTGTTTAAATCGGAAAAACTTAAGCTGCATAAAAATGAGAGATTTGTTTTTTCTCCGAATCTTCTGCGTAAATCTTTTTTGATTTCAGCTCCGGTAGGTTTCGATCATGTTGCCATGTGCGGCGCCATGGTTGTATCAATGATGATTGTTTCTCCTCTTGGAACAATACCGATTGCAACCCACTCCTTTGCAATTACTGCTGAAAGTTTCTGTTATATGATTGGTTTCGGCATCGCATCCGCTGCCACAACTCTGGTTGGTCAGAGCATCGGAGCAAGGAGAACCGATCTGGCTATAAGTTTTTCCTGGATGGTTACAGGACTCGGAGTTGCATTTATAACGGTCGCCGGAATACTGATGTTCATTTTTGCTCCGCTTATGATCGGGATGCTGAGCCCGGTTCAGGAAATCCGGGAACTCGGTGCAGACGTTCTCAGAATAGAGGCTTTTGCGGAACCTTTCTATGGGGCGTCAATTGTAATATCCGGTGCAGTCAGAGGAGCCGGAGATACCCTGTATCCAAGTATATTCAATTTTGTATCAATATGGTTTGTGCGCATACCTCTATCATTGATTCTTGTGAATTTATACGGCTTTTACGGGGTTTGGCTGGCTATGAGCATTGAATTATGCGTCAGGGGAATTTTATTTTTAATTCATTTAAAGCGCCGAAAATGGCTGCGCGGAATTAAATTACAGACGAACAGATTACAGGAGAATATTTATGAATAATAATTACAGTTTTGACTTTGATACACCGGTTGATCGAACCGGTACCAATTCTTTGAAGTGGAATCTTCACAATCCGGATGAACTGCCGATGTGGGTGGCTGATATGGATTTTAAAACAGCACCATGTATTATCGAGGCAATACGTAAACGTGCCGATCACGGCATTTTCGGTTATTCGGTAATACCGGATGAATGGAATAATGCATATATACAGTGGTGGAGCAGACGCCACAATTTCAAGATCAGTCCGGAGTGGATGGTGTTCTGTACCGGTGTTGTACCGGCAATTTCTTCAATTGTACGTAAACTTACAACTCAGGGTGAAAAGGTACTGGTGCAGACTCCTGTTTATAACATATTTTTTAATTCAATAGTCAATAACGGCCGTTTTGTAGTGGAAAATCCGCTCATTTACAAAGACGGTCTTTATGAAATGGATTTTGATGATCTGGAATTCAAATTATCCGATCCTCAGGTCAGTCTGATGATTTTATGCAATCCTCAGAATCCTGTAGGTAAGATTTGGAATAAAGAAACACTGCAGCGTATTGGCGAACTGTGTCTCAAATACAATGTTACCGTTATATCTGATGAAATTCATTGCGATATTACAGATCCGGGAAAGGAATACATTCCGTATGCCTCGGTTTCTGAAATATGTGCTGATAACAGCATTACATGCATTGCACCGTCAAAATGCTTTAATATTGCCGGATTGAACACAGCTTCGGTGGTGATTCCGAATAAAAATCTGCGGCATAAGGTATGGAGAGCTCTTAATACGGATGAGGTTGCAGAGCCGAATGCCTTTGCTGTACAGGCAACTGTTGCAGCATTCGGCGAGGGTGAAAAATGGCTGAATGAACTTAATGAATATCTGTTCAGAAACAAATCGCTGGTTGCGGAATATCTTGCAAAGGAAATACCTGATTTGCATCTGGTGAGATACGAGGCAACTTATTTATTATGGATTGACTGCAGAGGAATCTGCGGTGATGACAGCAGTGACTTTGTTAAATACCTGCGCAGGACAGCCGGGCTGTGGGTCAGCGGCGGAAAGCAGTACGGCAAGGGCGGAAGTTCTTTTTTACGTTTGAATATTGCATGTCCCAAGGCGGTATTGATGGATGGCCTTGAGCGGTTGAAGGCAGGAACAATGAGTTATAAGTGTAACCGGAAAGAATAAAAGTTCAGGAGAATGTGATGACTATTTCAGAGATTTGCAAAAAGTTTGATATTTCTTCAGATACCCTCAGGTATTATGAAAAAATAGGATTATTGCCGAAAATTTCCCGTACCAAGGGAGGTATTCGTGACTACAGTCAGAATGATTGCAACTGGATTGAGTTCATCAAATGTATGAGAGCAGCCGGAATTTCGATAGAAAAACTGGTTGAATATGTGAACCTGTTTAATCAGGGAGATTCAACCATCCTGCAGAGGAAACAGATTTTAATTGAGGAACGAGAAAAAATCATAGAAAAACTCGGAATTCTGCAAAATTCTCTTGAACGGTTGAATTACAAAATAGAGCATTACGATGATTTGGTTCTGAAGTGCGAATCAGGACTAAATTCATCAAAATAATTCAATCTGTTACGGCAGGCTGTATCCCGCTGCTGCGTACAGCCTGTACCATTCTTCGCGGGTAAGATTTATTTCTTCCGCCCTGGATAGTTCTGAAAAATGCTGCTGATTGCATGTGCCTGTCAGTACCTGCATATTCTGATTGATTTTCAGAATCCATGCCACAGCAACGGCGCTTTTGGAAACACCGTATTTTGATGAAAGTTCCCCCAGAAACGCATTAAGATTGCCGTAGTTTGGATGATCAATAAAATTGCCGGCAAAAGTTCCGAACTGCAGAGGTGACCAGATCTGCATGGTTATATTGTTTGCTCTGCAGTAATCCAAAACTCCCAGTGAGCGATCTATTCCGTTATTACTGTATGTGTTTGCTTCAATTCCTTCCGAGATCATCGGCGCAAAAGCCAGACTCAGCTGAACCTGATTGAATTCGACAGGCATCGGAAGGGACTTCTTCAGATAGTGGATCTGTGCAGTATTAAAGTTGGATACTCCGAAATGTTTTACTTTGTTTTGATTTTTTAGAACAGAAAATGCCTCTGCAATTTCGTCCGCGTTCATAAGAGTATCTGGGCGGTGAATGAGAAAATTATCCAGGTATTCGCAGTTTAATCGTGTCAGGATCTGATCTACGGATTTTAAAATGTATTCCTTTGAATTATCGTAGTACTTGATTCCGTTTTTTAGGCAAATGCCGCATTTTGACTGAATGATAATTTTACTGCGATCTATGTGTTCTGATGCAAGCCATCGTCCGAATTTGCGTTCACACTCTCCGTCTCCGTAAATATCTGCGTGATCATAGTGGTTGAATCCCGACTCTCTGGTGTATGACAAAAAGTTAAAGGCATCACGATCTGACAAATTGCTGAGTCTCATTTGTCCGACGATTATTCTCGGCATGATTTATATCTCCTGGCAAAAGTTAATATACTGATTTTCAATGTAATTATAGAGAAGTTTGAAATTTCGATCCAGGTAAACTTGATTCACCATGGATAATAAAAAAGTCTCATAAACCTGCGTTTATGAGACTAAAAGAAAGTAACAAAAATAAATTCTTTAACTAATTAGTATGCAACACCCTGAGCATACATTGCTTTAGCAACCTTCAGGAAGCCTGCAATGTTGGCACCGGCAACCAGGTTGTCCTTGTCTCCAGCGTATTCTGCAGCAGCCTGAGTAGCGCTGTCGAAGATATCCTTCATGATTGCTTTCAGTTTTGCATCAACTTCTTCGAATGTCCATGAATATCTCATTGAGTTCTGGCACATTTCAAGAGCAGATGTTGCAACACCGCCTGCATTGGCAGCCTTTGCAGGAGCGAAGATAATCTTCTTCTGTAAGTATAAAGCGATGGCTTCGTTGGTTGAAGGCATGTTTGCACCTTCACCGATTGCCCAGCATCCGTTGTCCAGCAGAATCTTGGCTGATTCTTCATTGATTTCATTCTGAGTAGCGCAAGGCAATGCGATATCGCACTTGATAGTCCAAATACCACGGCAGCCTTCAGTATAAGTAGCGTCTTTATGAGTATCAACATAAACCTTGATTCTCTGACGTTTAACTTCCTTGATTTCCTTAACTGCAGCCAAATCAATTCCGTTTGGATCATAGATGTAACCGTTGGAATCAGATAATGCAACAACTTTAGCACCAAGCTGAGTTGCTTTTTCGCAGGCGTAGATAGCAACGTTACCTGAACCGGAGATAACTACTGTCTTGCCTTCGAAGCTCTTGCCGTGAGCCTTTAATGCATTGTCCATGAAGTAGCATAAGCCGTAGCCGGTAGCTTCTGTACGAGCCAATGAACCGCCCCAGCCTAATCCCTTACCAGTTAATACACCGGTAAATTCGTTGCGTAATCTCTTGTATTGACCATATAAGAAACCGATTTCACGACCGCCTACACCGATATCTCCGGCTGGAACGTCGGTGTCAGCACCGATGTGTTTGCTTAATTCGGTCATAAAGCTCTGGCAGAAAGCCATGATTTCACGATCTGATTTACCTTTTGGATCGAAATCTGAACCGCCTTTACCGCCGCCGATAGGTAAAGTTGTTAATGAGTTTTTGAAAATCTGTTCAAAACCTAAGAACTTAATGATACTTAAATTTACAGAAGGGTGGAATCTTAAACCTCCCTTGTATGGTCCAATTGCAGAGTTGAATTGAACACGGAAACCACGGTTAACCTGAACGTTACCCTGATCATCAATCCAAGGTACGCGGAACATGATTTGACGTTCTGGTTCAACCAAACGATCAACGATACCTGCTTTAATCCATTCTGGGTGTTTTTCTAAAACAGGTTCAAGAGTCTGTAATACTTCATAAACTGCCTGATGGAATTCCGGTTGATTAGGGTTACGAGCTAAAACGCTATCATAAACAGGTTGTAATAACTTCATTGTAATACCTCAATAGATTGTTTTGTAAAATTTAATTAAATATAAATTTATTAAATTAAGTATTTTTGTGCAATACCTAATTATCTTCAATTTTTTCTATAATAATCTATTTTTAGTGATTTGTATAGCAAAAATTAAAAAATTTATTAATTTTTTAATAAAAAATTGGAATTAACTTATCTTTTTAAGCTTTGCTATTGAAAAATGTTTGTTTTTTTAAGTTTTTGTTGAAAATACAGATGGTCTTATCGTGTTTGGTTATGAATTTTAAGCATGAGGTGCAAAAATATTAAAAAAATAAACCATCAGAAAATTTTTTTAGTAGAACAGCATTACATTTAATGTGATATAACATAAAAATGCTGTATTGATAATTTCTTATGTCAAAGATGCTCTGTCTGGTATTCAATAAGCAGATCAAAAGCAACAGCACATTACGAAAACGTACAATACAAGTGAAATTATATGATGAAGAAAAAGGTCAGGATGAATGGAAGTGGCAGGGGCGGTAAGATTCGAACTCACAGCATGCGGTTTTGGAGACCGCCGTTCTACCATTGGAACTACACCCCTACGGAACACTTCTGTATTATACTGATCATAAAAAAAATTAAAAGTTTTTTTTTATTAATATTGATCTGTTGGATGGTTTTTAAACAAAAACTGCCTGTTTTACTGAAAAATGGTACTTATTTCAGAATCGTACTGTGATTATGATAAAATGCGGTATCGTTGTTTTAATGGCTATTGTTAAGTATGCAGGTTTAAGTGTTTTTATGTTTGATCTTTTTGCAGGTTTCGGCGTTTTCGGCTGGATCGTCTTTTCCTTGTTAATGATATTGTCCGTTATCAGCTGGTTTATCATTTATACCAAATCAATTGTTTCTGTAATATTGAAAAAAGAGTTCGGCAGAGTTGGTGAAAAATGGAAAAAACTTCAGGGTTTTAATCAGATCTCCGCTTTTGTTCAGAATGATAATTCCGTACTGACGCAGATGCTGGTAACTGCATTATTTGAATGGCCTAAGATCAATATGGCTCAGATAACCGAGTTGCAGAAGTCGGAACTTTTATTCAATGTTCTTGATAAGGAAATAATCAGAATCAGAATGCATCTTGATCGCGGGCAGACTTTGCTTGCTGTCATCGCATCCGTTTCTCCATTTATCGGTCTGTTAGGAACAGTAGTAGGCATTTTCAGTACCCTTACGGATATTTCCCAGATACAGAATCCTTCACTTGCCCTAATTTCCGGATCGATCGGTGAAACATTGATAATGACTGCTTTTGGTTTGGTTGTGGCAATTCCTGCTGTATTTGCTTACAATATTTTTGCGAAATTCAACCGCAATTCCATAATCCGGATTAAGGAAATGGCTAAAAGTTATCATACATTGATAGTTTATAAACTGAAGAATGATGATTTTTAAACTCAGGAATACAAATGAATTTTAATGATGATTATGAGCACGATTCGGAATGCAGCAATCCGATCAATATGATTCCGATGATTGATATTATGCTGGTTCTTCTGGTAGTGTTTATGATTGCCATGCCGGTAATCTCCAGTTCGGTAATACAGAAAGTGCAGTCGGCGGATAATTCTTCATTACCGGAACAATCGGAAAGTGTCGTCGAAATAGAGGTTAAAAATCTTAAAAATATCATATTGGAAAAGCAGACTATCAGTGTGGAGGATTTGCCTTCAGCATTGGGAGATTGTTCAGCTGAATCCACTGTAACCCTGATAATAGATCCGGATTTAACCTATCATGACTTATCCATGGTTTTGAATATTTTAAATCAGAGCGGAATGCATAACATAGTGTTTAAGGGTTCGTGATATGTGGAAGCTGCTGTTTACATTTTTACTTTTGATGTTTCTCTGTTTCCTGTCTTTAAGCACGGGAAGTTACAGGATCGGTTACATGCAGCTGCTGGATGTTTTGTTCTCCGGAACTGCAGACGAAGCATTTGAAACGGTTGTTTTCAATATCCGGCTGCCGCGTCTGATGGCTGCAGTAGCGGCAGGAACCGCGCTCAGTGTAAGCGGGGTCATAATGCAGAGTATTTTCAAGAATCTTCTTGTTTCTCCGGATTTGCTCGGTGTCAGCAGCGGAGCTTCCTTAGGGACAGCGCTGGCAGTGGTACTTGGTTTTTCTTCATTGTTTGTATCGGTATCTGCTTTTGTCTGCGGTATTGCGGCTGTAGGAATAACATGGCTTATTGCCGGATTAGTGCCGTCGGCCGGACAAAAAACTTTATTGCTGGTTCTGGCTGGAATTGTGGTATCTGCATTTTTGTCTGGGTTTGTGGAACTGATTTGCGTTGTCTTTGCCGGAGCAGACGGACTGCCTTCAATTTTTGCCTTTTTATTCGGAAATCTTGAACGGGCATCAATGAATGAACTGTACGGGCTGTTTATTGTAAATCTGATGGGTATTCTGATTCTCTGGAGACTGCATTTTTCTTTTGACGTACTCAGTCTGGGGGAAAATGATGCGGCTGGATTAGGCTTGTCGGTTAATGTGATACGGAATATCGGGATTGTTATTGCAACAGTTCTTTGTTCAACAGTGGTTGCAAAATTCGGTCTTATAGGATGGGTCGGACTGGTGGTTCCGCATATGGCAAGACTGTGGTTCGGCAGCTACCGCCATAAGGTTTTGATTCCGGCAAGTCTGCTGCTGGGTGCTTGTTTTATGGTTGGAGCGGATTTAATCGCCCGGAACGCATGCAGTTTTCAAATTCCTGTGGGCATCGTAACCTCTATCGTAGGTGCGCCGTTTTTTGTTTATATTCTGTATCATACTTCAAAGGAGCAACGTAATTTTGCTTGAGTTTAAAAATGTTTCATACGGCTGGGATGAACGGCATTTTCTGCAGAATAACCTTAATCTGAAGTTTGAAGAGCGGAAGATTTACGTGATACTGGGACCTAACGGCTGCGGCAAATCGACATTCATTCAACTGCTGCAGAACAGGAATGTTTTTTATAAAGGTGAGATATTATTAAATCAGAAAAATTTAAATACATTTTCTGTCAATCAGATTGCCAGAAATCTTATTTGTGTCGGTCAGAACAATGATCAGTGCATAAACATGAAAGTTCTGGATTTTATTGTCACAGGTTTTTATCCGTATTTGAATATTTTTCAGTCTCCTGCTGATAAGCATTTAAATGAAGCCATGCGGATTATGGAGTCTCTTAAAATCGAGGAATGGAGCAACCGGACAATTGCCACCTTAAGCGGAGGGGAATTCAAGCAGGTTTTACTGGCCCGCTGTCTGACGGGCAGCAGAAAAATAATTCTGCTTGATGAACTTGAACTGGCGCTGGATTATGCAAATCAGATAAAATTCACTCGAACTGTCAGACAACTGCAGGAATCCGGTAAATGTATTATTCTGATTTCTCATAATCCCAATCTGGCTTTGGCTCTGAAAAGTCAGGTTTTGATGTTTGGAAAGGATTTGCCTTATTTATTCGGTGATTCGGAAGGGATTGTCACCAGGGAAAATCTCCGGAAGTACTTTAACATAGAAGTGATAGAAACCTGCAATGAGGAGCATGGCCTGGTGCAGTTTGTACCGCAGTAGCTTTTGTTAACGGAAGTAAGCGTATAAGCAATTAGGGGGATTCATTTTCCTATGCCAACATTTATTATTGTCGTTTTACAAGTTACAGGAAATAAAAATGGGCTTTTTTTATGTAAGCGTACCTGCGATCCGTGTTATTTACGCGATTGCATAACTGCATTATCATTAGTCCGTCAGCGAATTTGAGCGGAGATGAATTATCCGGTCAGGAATCAATAGATGGCATCACAGTTCACTTTATGTAAATTTTACAGGGAAATATGCCCTGTGCTATAATCTCCATCATCATTTACTAAATGATAAAAGGCTGAATATATGCACGCATTAGTTTACCTCCAGAATGGAAGTTACTACACCTCTGCTGTTTACGGATACTACAAGGGACCTGCAGGTCATGAGCGGTACTGGATAGTCTGGAACAGCAGTAAAACCAGACTTATCCGTTGGCCAGCAATGGTTCCGGACAAAGAATACCTGGTTCCGCAGATACTCATAGTAGACTCTGACCAGAGTAACTGGATAATCGATGATGATAATGACAGCTGCTGTGTTGATTTTCTGACTATAGAGCTTCTGATCTCCATTCTCGATAATAATGTCCAGCCTGAAGACATCCTGAAAAAATGCCGAAACGCAGATGCGCCTTATATATTCCATGATAAGATGGAAATTAAAAAACAGAAAGATATTGAAGATCTTGACTGGATTTCCATGGGATTCCATGATGCCTTCCTGACGAAAAAAGAATTTCTAGAGGATGGTTCACTTTATTTAGCACTTGACGGAATCTGGTGCTGTGAACTGGAAATATGGTTCAGCGGAGAAATAGAGTGCCACACTGCCACAGGTAAAAATGGAGAGGAGTATGATTTGTACTGGGATTGGCAGGGAGCAACGATTCTAATGCATGAAGGATTTATATACTTTGTTGTAGATGAACCAGTTACGACATTTGCCGATATCAAATCCGATTGCTGTTATTTTAAAGCCCGTCACCTGAAATACCGGATAACACCTCGTTTGCTATAAATCTATAAATAATAAGTCTATTCAACTAATCGACACGTCCAGTCATTATGCCTCAATTTATCCTCAAACGCAGTCGTGCCTGCCGTATTTATCCTGTCTGTGACGGTACTTGAATATTTAAAAATCAGTATTCTCTTATCACTTCAGACTTAACTCTCCGGATTAAACCTGCTACTCAAAATATACTTAAATATACTCAAGCATACTGAGAGATTGAAGGTAAGCGTACCTCCAATCGTATGCGTGTAAGTAATTAGGGTTATTTAAAATTGAAGCTCTCTGTGCTACACCGTGGTGAGTTTTCGATGTTGTAAAGGTTTAGTCCTCGGAAGCTGTTTCGGCCTTACGCAGGTCTTCCAGATTGTTTGACCTGCAGTCTGCGGGAACCTTGTCTGACCACGGCAGAAGATGACTCATGTTGCTGAGTACGTTCTTCGGTCTTACCGAACTGATTTCCGTAAGAAGCCATTCAAGATATTTGTACGGAGCCAGACCGTTGGCTATCGCTGTCTGGATGATGGTGTAGTATCCGGCACTGACATCGGCTCCGTTCTCCGTGAAGTTAAATAAGAAGTTCTTTCTTCCCACGGTAAACGGACGTATTGAGTTTTCAGCAGTGTTATTGCTGACGTCACAGTTGCCGTCATTGAGGAAGTTCATCAGTTCCTGACTTCTGTCCAATACGTACTGTACCCCCTGACTCAGGCGGCTCTTCGGAAGACAGCACCGGGCATCCTTTATCCCCTGACAGAAGATAAAGAACTCATCCAGTATCGGCTTTGTTTTTTCCAGACGCAGGGCTTTTACCTTTTCAGGATCACGAACTCCCGAACCGTCAACACAGCTGAGGTTTGCCTCTTTTTCTACCACAAACACGCGATCCAGCAGCGTGACTGCTTTTGCCGCCAGCATGGTTTCACTGTTCTGTTTATCTTTGGCAAGTTTTAAAATGTCGGCAAAGTGCCGTCGGGCATGTACCAGACATTCACATCTGATGATTTTTCCCCGACTTTCCCTCACTGTTTTATCGTATCCTGTGTAACCGTCCGTATGCAGATATCCTTCAAATCCTTTCAGGAACTTCAGCGGATAATCACTGCTTCGTCCGCATTCGTGTTTAAAGTATCTTATCTGATGCGGAGCCCATTTGGTGGTGGAATACACCCACATGTACTGCTGTTTCGGTTTTCTGCCTTCGTGGGTTTTTATGACCTCAACCGGAGTTTCGTCTGCATGTATGTGGCCGTATTTAAAAAGTTCCTGTCTAAGCAGTTCGCAGAAGTTTTCCAGCTGGTTGCTGAACACCTTCTGACACCAGTCGCTCAGAACCTTTCTTACAATTGGTATTCCGGAATCAATCATCTGCTGTTCCTGACGGTACAGCGGCATGCTGTAAACAAACTTCTGCGTGATGACATGAGCAAGCAGTGAAGGTGATACCACTGAGTGTGGCAGCAGGACTGCGGGTGATTCCTGTTTTCTGATAAATCTGTCGTTATTCTTCTGACGTACGGGACATTTGTAAACCCGTCTCTTTGTCTCAAGAATGTAATAGGATGCAGGTCTGAACATCAGACTCTTTGACACAGTTTCTGTTGCCATTTCATCCATTATGCCGTGACACTTTGGGCAGATGCCGGCCTCAGGACCGTCATCAATGAAGCGTTCAACAACTTCCTGTCCAAGCTTATCAAGACCGTTTCCGGTTAATGAAAGTCTCTCTGTTTTCTTTTGTTTTTTGCGGTTCTTTTTGCCTGAAGTTTTCTGTCTGTCGGTGTTCTGCTCTTCAGAAAGGTCCAGTTCCTTTGTCAGAGCCCCGTCCCCGGCAAGACCGGAGGATTCTTTTTCAATCTCGTTAAAAACATTGTTGTCGCCGTCAAAGAGTGAAGACTGACGTCCGCATTCCACTTTCTCCTGCTCAGGCTTTGAGGCTTTCATGTATTTGGCAACAATGTTGCTCTCTGAAGTGTTGCCTGTTTTAAAGCATTTGCCTGAAGCCTTCCACGATCTCTTCACGTCTCTTGTTTTCGGCAACTGCTCTGAGAAGCAGGTTGTTCATTCGGGATATTTTGTCAGTCAGAGAAGATACCAGCTTCTTGTAATGCTCAAGCTGTTCCTGCAGACTTTGATTTGAATTCGGATCCAGGGAATTCTGAGATTGAACAGAAGCATTTTTCCTGTTCTGCTGCCCTTTTTTATTTGCCATCTTTACCCTGAAATCCTATTTGAAAAACCTTTCGTTTACTGGTGTGAATTATACCATAAAAGCACTTTTTCCGATAGCAAAAAACGCCGAAAACCCCAATAAATTCAAGGGTTGTTGGCGCTTTTTGTCATCAGGTTTTTACAGGTAAAAACAGACAGTATTCATTAAGATTTCAGAAGATTCTGAACAATGGAATTTCGTTCGGTAAATCTGGCTCCCGTGATTTTTTCAATCGGCTTTACCGGTTCAATTTCCATCCCGCGAAGCAGCCATTCCAGCTGCTGGACGGATATCTGTTTTGCTTCGGTATGGTTTCTCGGCCATTTGAAACTTCCGCGTTCCACTCTTTTGTACATCAGGATAAAACCGCTGCCGTCCCACAGAAGCACCTTTATCCGGTCTTTTCTGATTCCGCAGAACAGGAAGGCTGAATTTTCGCACGGTTCCAGTTTAAATTCCGTGGTGATTTTGTTCACCAGTCCGTTGATTCCCATGCGCATGTCAGTTTTACCGCAAGCCACGTAAAATTTATCAATTCCGGGAGTTATTCTTTCGAGCATCAGGCAACAACCTCCAAAATCCGCAGTAACAGATCTGAATGAATTCCGTTAGAAATACTGAGTTTTGCACCCGAGGTCAGTTCTATCTGACATACGATGGAATTATCATGCTCTTTGGCGGTATGAACATTCGTAGCCGGAGGCACTTCAATCATGAAAAAGGAACTGCTTTCAGTGGTATCATCAGCTGACGGCTCTTTACATTTACCGGAACCACCACTGATAAGACCGAGTTCTCTCAATCTGCTGATTCTTTTCAAATAAGTCTTATACGATATTCCCTGTTCTGAAGTCCACCGAGTGGTGCTTAGACCGCTGCTCTGCTGTTCATAATACTGATTCAGCCACAGCTGATGCCTTGGATGTGTTTTAGTCATAAGATTATCTCCGTAAAATACGGTGACATCTTAAAGCGTTGTTTTTGGAAAATGAATAACCCTAATTACTTACACGCATACTAACGGAACAGGAACTGTATCGATTAAAATAAAATCTCCATGCGGAATTTTCGTGACCGCATGGAGACAGGGCATAAACTATAAACTGTAAATCTGCCGGTTAGAGTTCTATAGACTGATATTCAATTGCAGTCCTCTTTAGGTTGGCATCTTTGAAGTTGTTTTCCTTGAATTTGCTTTCGCAGACATCACAGCTGAACAGATTGGCTTCAGCAAAATTGGTTTTGCCGAAGGCGTTCTTTGTCAGGTTGCTCATAAATAAATTGGCATGAGTGAAGTTAATGTTTCGCAAAGTGTTTTCCGTAATATAACTTTCCTTCATGATCGCGTATGAAAAATCACTGTCGGAAAAATCACTGCCGGAAATATACAAATCATCATAGATATTCCTGTTTCCCCTGGTTGCGATGGCATTCACTTCTACAAAACTTACGTTCATGAAGTGGTTGTTGCTCATTGTCAAATTTTCAAATTTACTGCTTTCGGCGGAAAACCCCTCCAGTGAACAGTCTCCAATCGAGTAGGACTCGCAGTTGCAGTCCGTTACTTTGAATTTATTTGCTTTACTGCCGGTTAATTCAAAATTTTTAAGGTTGTTGCGCATGAACGTAACCGACTCAATATTTGAATCGTTGATTCTGGAATTTGTTATGTTTGTAAATTCAAAATCAACCAGTGTCATCTTTGACTTGTTTATTTCCAGATTATCAACTTTGGTAGTGCTGAATCTTACACCTGAAAATTCCGCCTCCGAAACTGAAAGATCACTGATTTCACCGCCCAAAAACTGCGTGTTTTCAAAATGTCCGTTTTCCATAACCGATTTATTGAATTTTGACAGCACCAAGGTGACATTGTCCCATTTTGAAAATCTGAGAATAGCACCGGAAAAATCACATTCATTGAAAGTAGAACCGGAAAAATCAACCATAGACAGGTCGGCGTTGCAGAACTTTACACGATCGAAAGTGGAGTTTCTCAGTTTCATTTTGCTGATATCGATTCCGCTGTAATCACGGTTGTTTATATACAGTTTTTCATTGTCGTAGATTTCTTTTTCCTTTAAGAGCAGTAAATCCGCATCCTTCAGATTGTATTCCTGTACAGCCAGTTCCAGTTCTTTCTGTCTTTCCTCCTGACGTTCCTTCTGAACTTCAATAATTGCCTCTTTACCCGCTTCTTCAACCTGATCAAGTTCCAGCATGGTTGCCTTGGTGGATTCCAGCTGATCTCGCAGGAACTGCACTATTTCATCCGGTTTTACAAACGGTGTATACTTATCGATGGGAACACCCGGCTTTTTTAAATTTTTTTCGACATTGTTGATCAGATCCTCCTGTGTCTTTATATAGATTTCTCTGATTTCCTGTTCCGACATATTCTGATACTTGGACAGGTTGGCTTTGGCATTGTCGAAGGCCTTGTTCAGATCATTTCTTGCCATTTCATTAGGACAGTACTTCAGAGCCTCTTCTCGTTTTGCCTCCAGTTCTCTTAATTTTCCGGCGTCAAAATCAAATTTGCCCGGAGTTATTTTCATCTTTTTCGCCATTGCGTGATTGATTGCACCGGTGTAATCATCGTCTGACAGGTAATCAGGTTCAATTATTTCAAGAGGCATATACGGCTGCAGCCATGTTTCCAACGATTCTTCACTGAAAATTCGGTCATGAATTGATTTGAAAGGTGTATGCTGTTCGTCTCCGTCCTTGCCCAAAGGAATTACGACGAGGTTGGCAAATCTCTGATGCCAGTACTCATATACTTCATTTTCTTTACCGTCAGGAGCCGGTACCAGAACGAAATCGGCCGCATCCAGATGCTTTTCCAAATCAGCGGCAATTTCCTGGGAAGGTTCAGTCATGTAGAAACTGGAGAGATAATGGTATGTTTCTTCGTTCAGTCTTAATGCATCCGTTATTGATGTACACAGGAACATTACATTAAACTGATCTCTCAGTGCGCTGAACCAGGAAAAAGCATCCTTGTTTTCACCTCCGGGAATAACAAAAGGAGGCTGTTCCGGATGTTCAATTGAAAATACAGCGGCATTAATGAATTTTTCTCCTATGTAGGAAGGAATAACTATGCCGCGCGGAATAGTGAATTTCCCGTCATCATCCACGCCGAATTCTCTCAAATTGCATTCTATCGGTTCTTTATTGAAAGAAACAAAATACATCTTTTCACTGAATGGTTTGAGATCATGAGTATTCAGCCAGTCTCTGAATTCCTGTTCATGCGAGTATTTTTTGCATTTTTCAATCAATGCGGAGATCTGTGCGTGAAAATTATAATCCTGTGTCTCAATCTGACGCTGCAGAGTGCTATTCATTGTCAGTACAATCTTATACTGCTGGTCTGTAAGTTCCGGTTCATTGTTCGGATCATGAATAAACTGTCTTAAACGATCTCCCGTCAGTTCCATAGGAATCGGTATTTCCTCGCATACGGTTGTATAGCGGTAATAATCCATGAAAACATTGCAGTAGCGGGTATGTTTGATTTTTCTTGATTCTTTCTGAATTTCCTGCTTTTTGCGGATGATTTCGTAAGTAGGCACTTCCTCTGCAAGTTCTTTTTTATGCAAATCCAGAACAATCTTCAGGCATTCATTGTAGTTGACCTCAGGCACTGTTTCAGGATCCCTGTTGTTATTCATAAGATCCAGATCAAGCGCTAAAAGGGTATCGAATTCCCTGTTATTATCCAGTTCAAACAGCGAATGGAAAATCATTAAACCCATGTTTAAATCAGGGAAGAATTTAACTGTATCAAAAATAGTGTTGCCAAGCATGAAATCGCTTGTTTCGTGATCATCCCTGAATCTCTGGGTCAGCAGCTGGAGATGAATGAACGGCAGGTCTCCGCTGAAGAATTTTCCGTTGATTCCCACGCCTGACAGAGAGTAGTGCTCGCCGAACTGCCACTGGGATGACTGACGCTGATCCAGCGGAGATGAATTGTCAAATTTATAATCAAAATCATTAGGCAGTTTTAGCCATGTCGTTTCATCATAGGTTCCTGCATACTTTATGCGTTCCGGATCCTGATCATCAAGTTCGCAGAAGGAATTTGGAACAGGACGCGAAAGATTGATATTTCCGGGATCGTACTGGTAAAAATGTTTATTGAACTCAGGATTGTTCAATGGGATGGCGTTTTCTTCCGTCTCGGAGAAATCTGCAAGAACATTCTTTTGAAGATTACCCATGCGGATGTCAATCAGTGTATGTCCGTTGCTGCCGCCGTCGCGGTACACATTGCCGTAAATACTCCATTCAGCAATCGGTTTAGGCATTGCACGATCAATAATCAGTTCCGGATACTTTTCATATATTTTGGCAATCTCCTGCTGGGCGTTGTCCAGAATTTTACCGGTGGACAGATCAAAAGCCACCATACTTGCTATGGAGCGGTGATGACGATCCATATAGTTGTAGTCTGCAATGATAATATCAATCGTAGGAGATTTAAAAATTTTCATAAATATAATCCTGTGCCGATTCCTAAGCGGAATGAAATAACAACCGGGGCGAAAAATAAGATGCCGTCAGTCTCTAGGTATGATTTTAATTTGTTATGGATCTTTTGGGGAATTTTTTTCAGTTTTTATATTTCAAATATCTAATTTGGATAACATTTTTACTGCTGCGGTTCTACCGGCATCGGTATGTAATGACGGGAGTGCCCGTCTTTGCGAATCCAGGTCTCTTTTCTAAAATTATCATCTCGATAAAGATGGACAATCAAGTTATAATTACGGATCAGATGGTCATGGCAGGGTAGGATTAATAAGGTTCGGGCTCTGACCGGCAGTAAACATCCTTTTAAGTCAAGGTGTTGCATAGACTCTTTTGGGGCTGATAGGGTGAGCTGTCCGGTCCGACCTGATTATGAGACTGTCTGCCGTAATAATATTCAAAGCATGAAATCATAAACAAAGTTGCAGTTCATATGGAAAAAATTGAATTAGATCAGGAAGGTAAGGAGTATATAGAACTTCATACTTTTACCGAGCAGGCCTATTTGAATTATTCAATGTCTGTTATTACCGATCGTGCATTGCCCCATGTAAGTGACGGTTTGAAACCGGTTCAGCGAAGAATCGTGTATGCCATGTATGATTTGGGGTTAAAGCCGGAGGGAAATTACAAAAAGTCGGCAAGAACAGTCGGCGAGGTTATTGGTAAATATCATCCGCACGGTGACAGTGCCTGTTATGAAGCCATGGTTTTGATGGCGCAGAATTTTTCCTATCGTTACACACTGGTGGATGGTCAGGGAAACTGGGGATTCGTGGATGAACCGCGTGCCGCTGCCATGCGTTATACCGAGTCCAAACTGTCCAGGTTCTCGGATGTTCTGCTTGATGAACTGTCTCTTGGAACCGTTGAATGGATCCCTAATTTTGACGGTTCCTTCGAGGAACCTCGGCATCTTCCGGCAAAATTACCTAATATTCTGCTGAACGGAACATCAGGTATCGCAGTCGGTATGAATACCAATATACCTCCGCATAATGCCAAAGAGGTTGCCAATGCCGCCATAGAACTGCTGAAGAATCCTGAACTTACCGATCGCGAACTGATGAAATGGGTAAAAGGTCCTGATTATCCTACCGATGCGGAAATCATAACACCTCAGGAGGAACTGGCTGCAATGTATGAAACCGGAAGGGGCAGTGTGAAAATGCGGGCCACCTATCAGGTTGAAAACGGAAGCATAGTGGTTAATTCGCTTCCTTACAAGGTTTCTCCGTCAGCTGTTACCAAACAGATTGCAGATCTGATGATTGCCAAAAAACTTCCTATGGTGAAGGATGTTAAAAATAAACCTGATGAGGAACATCCATGCAGAATTGTGATTGAACCGAAGTCAAACAGGATTGATATTCACCAGCTGATGTTGCATCTCTGTGCAAAAACCCAGCTGGAGGAAAAATATCCGGTTATGATGAATATGATTGCCCTGGATAACAAACCGAAGATTCTGTCATTGAAAGGTGTTATACAGGAGTGGTTGGATTTTAGAAAATTAACGGTAATCCGGCGCATAAGGGCTCGACTGAGCAAAATTGAAAACCGTCTTCATTTACTTGAAGGCGTGTTTATTGCACTGCTTAATCTTGATGAGGTTATCAGAATCGTCAGAACCGAAGAAGATCCGAAACCGGTTCTGATTGCAAGATTCGCACTGACTGATGCACAGGCGGAATACATTCTGGAAACAAAACTTCGCCGTCTTGCCAGACTTGAGGAGATGCAGTTAAGAGCAGAACAGTCCAGGCTGCTGGATGAACAGAGTATTCTGAACGGTTATCTGGGCTCGGAGGAATCTCTGAAATATCTGCTGATTAAGGAAATCAGGGAATGTGCTGACGCATACGGAGATGATCGACGCTGTAAAGTTGTTGCAAGAGAGGAAGCAAGGGCCATTGCTGAAAAGGATCTTCTGCCTACGGAAACAATTACTGCCGTTCTGTCTGATAAAGGATGGATACGCGGAGCCAAGGGTACGGATATTGACGTTGAAAACCTGACCTACATGACAGGTGACCGTTTTGCCTTCAAGGCTACCGGACGTTCAAATCAGCAGCTGGTTATTCTGACCAGTCTAGGACGATCCTACAGTATGGATGTGAGTGCTCTGTCATCTGCCAGAGGCAAGGGTGAACCTTTGACCAGTATTTTCGACCTGTCAACCGCTGAAAATGAAACCGCAGTGGGAATGCTGATCAGCAATGAACAGACCAAATATATTCTTTACACAGATGCAGGCTACGGTTTTATAACCGCTTATGAAAATCTGATAAGCAATAAGAAACAGGGCAAGGCCGTTATTGCGGTTCCTGAAGGAAGTTTGGTGAAAGAGCCAGTCAAAATCGGGATTAGCAATGCCGATATTCTGGCGGCAACTCTGCAGGGACGGATACTGGTATTTCCTGTGAGTGAACTTCCTGAGCTGAGCAAGGGAAAGGGTAATAAGATTATCGGTATTTCCGCAGATGATGCTCGGGATCGTTCCGATTATATTACCCATATAAAAGTATTGCCTAAGAATGTAGGTATTGTTGTCTACTGCGGCAAGCATCGTAAACAGATATCCGCCGCCGAACTGGAACAGTATCGTGGCGAGCGCGGAAGACGCGGTGTGAAACTGCCGAAGGGCTACAACAAGATTGATTACATAGAAATCGATAGCAGCGAAGACGCAAATATTGATATTATGGATATGGATAATTTTCAACTTACAAGTGAATAAATGAGATGTTAAAGTATACAAGAATTATTTTATTGGTGCTCTGTTCGATTATAGGTTTTTTGGTTGCGTTTCTGATTATAATGTGGAGACCTTTTAATCCGAAGAACACATATGTTATTACCAAATATTTTCTGGCACCGGTTGCAAAAATAGTAGGGATAAAAGTTCATATTGAATATCCCGAATTTCTCAAGAAATACAGGGAACGAGGTGTGGTTTACACCGGCAATCATCAGAGTAACTGGGATATAGTTGCTCTGGCGCACTGTATTCTGCCTGGTACTGTTGCCATCGGAAAGAAAAGTCTTGCCTGGGTGCCTTTGTTTGGTATTGTGTATGTGTGGTCGGGATGTGTCCGTCTGGATCGCGAAAACAAAACCAAGGCCATGGCTACAATGAACAAGGTTTCTCAGGATCTGCACAATAACCGTTATTCAATCTGGATATTTCCGGAAGGAACTCGATCAAAAGGCAAGGGACTTGGTAAATTTAAAAACGGTCCTATACTGACAGCTGCCCAGGCTCAGGTTCCTCTGATTCCAATTGTATCCTCCAGCTACATAAACAATTTTGATATGAACCGCTGGAACAACGGTCATCTGATTATTGAATATCTTGAGCCTGTTGAATATCCTGAATATGATCTGAAGAAACGTGAAGATGTTAAGGAAATAAAGAAACAGACCAATGAACTGAGAGAAAAGTATGTTGCCAAGATTGCGGAACTGGATGCCAGGGTGAAGGTTCTCAACGATCAGGAAGGTGTAACAGAGATTATTCCGATAGTTCATGATAATGATGAGGGTTCCGCGGCTGCGGAAAAAAGCGAATAACTTCCATCAGAATTGTTTTTCTGTAAAAGGCAGGTTCGATTTGTCTGATTAAATCGTCCTGCTTTTTTATCATAAAAGAATAATCTGCAGCCACTCTTTGAAGTGCAATCGGAATAACCGTGCTGCCGCTCGGATTATCCTTGGCTCAGTGCTGCAACACTTTGATGAATAACCTGCAAGGCTGCCGACAGACCGGCTGTACGGTTACGGAATGTTTACGAAAAATAATCATAATAACGGCAGTCGGCATTGAATTTACTGAGATGTATGTTACGTCCTGTGAAACTCAAAATCGGATGCGGATTTTTTCAACTGCTTATATCGCAATCTGCATGCTTCGATGGATTCGGTGTGAAAATCAGCAATGAAATCAATAATCATCTCACTGTTTAATTCATTTTCGGTGAATGCTTTTTTATTAAGCTGCAGATTAATCAGAAGCGAACATTTATCAGCTGCCTGCGGGCCTATAACAATCGGGCTGAGAATCTGATCCGGTGCACCTGACATGGTGTTCGGGAAAAAACCGTCAGCCCGCCAAAGCAACATGGAGATACGTTTTGCTTCCTCTGCAGAACAGGTTAAAATTGAAATTTTACCCTTGAATCTGTCACTTCTGTAAAAACGAATGCATTCGCTGACTGCAAGGTTGTATAAATTTTCGCAGTCACCCTGGGTAATCTGATAAAAATCCGCTTTTAAAACCACTTGTTATTTTCCCGCCTTAGAAACTACATATTCCAGAAGCAGTGCCAGAGGTCTTCCTGTAGGGTGTTTATAACCGTTTGAATTCCATGCGGTACCGGCGATGTCCAGATGCGCCCATGGGATATTACCGGTAAAGCGGCTTAAAAATGCACCTGCGGTTACTGGGCTGGCCTCGCGTCCTGCGCTGTTGGTAATATCTGCCAGTTTGCTGTCAATCAGTTCCTGATATTCCTCATCCAAAGGCAGTCGCCACACCTTATCATTCGATTTTTCTCCTGCCGCGATCAATTCCTTTGCAAGATTGTCGTCATTGGCAATCAGACCGGTTGCGATATGACCAAGTGCCACAATGCATCCGCCGGTAAGTGTTGCCAGGTCCAGAATTATTTCCGGATTATATGTATCTACAGTATAAGAGATCGCATCACAAAGAACCATTCTTCCTTCGGCATCGGTGTTCGCTACTTCAATATTTAATCCGTTTCTGGCTGTAATCAGATCTCCGGGACGATATGAATCCGCATCAGGCATGTTTTCTGCGAATGCCGCTACACCGACAACGTTGATTTTTAAGCCAAGTCTGGCGATTGCGTCCATTAATGCAATCACTACGCATGCTCCGCACTTGTCATATTTCATTTCATCCATGCCGGAAGCCGGTTTCAGTGATAAACCGCCTGAATCAAATGTAAGTCCTTTTCCTACAATTGCGACAGGAGCAACCTGTTCACCCGCTCCGCGGTAGTTGATAATGCACATTTGCGGCGGATTTGATGAACCGCTGCATACTGCAAGATATGCACTCATTTTTTCCTGTTTCAGCTCTGATCTGCCGAGAATTTTTACCGAAACAGAGGAGTATTTGTTTTCGAGTTCCTTTGCTTTCCCGGCAAAATATACGGAATTTCCCACGTTGCCAGGAGTGTGCTGCAAATCTCTTGCTTCATCGATGGCATCTTTTAATACAGTGCTGTAGGCCAGAGCCTCTTCCGCATCATCTTCTACGGTAGCAAATGCAATATCCGGATTATACGGGGTTTCCGGTTTTGATTTGTATTCAGTATACCGATAATTCTGGAAACTTAATTCTCCTACAAATGATTTGATGCAGGAACTGCAGCTGCGGTTCTGTATAAAACCGTCCAGCAGGATTGTTATGCTGCTGTATGCCTGCATTTTAATCTGCTGATATACTGCATCAATCATTTTTTTATATCTAACGGAACTGATTTGTTCGTTCGAATCGCCGAGACCCACCAGCAGAATGCTGCTGCAGAAATAAGGCCGTTCGGAAATGGTGAAATGTCTGACTGACTTGAATTCGCCGGTAAACGTTTTTTCATCAAATGCCTGTTTTATTATTTTTTTTATTTCTTCCGGAAAACTGTCGGCAGCTGAAGGCTTATAGTTGCTGTTGATGCCCAGGATCAGACAGTCAGCTTTTTTTGTCCGGTAATCGTCTTTTAAAATTGAAAAATTCATTTTGCAATCCTCTTGATCATTTTTTGTAATTATAAGCGCTAACGGTTTTTATTTAAAGAAGTCTGGTTAATGCAAAAATACGATTGGATTTTTATCAGGTCTGCGCAATGCGGAACTGGCGATTGTATGCTGGAACAGCGGAAAACGGAAGATTTCATGATTTCTGTTCAGGGAATGTTTTGTCACGGCGGAAAAAGTCCAGTGCCGTCTCGCGATCCTGATCTATCTGCTTTTTAAGTTCGTCAATACCGGCAAATTTTTTTTCCGCTCTGATTTTGCTGATCAGTTCAACGAAAATCCATTCGCCGTATATATCCCGGCTGAAATCAAAAATAAAAACTTCAAGGCGAGGCATGTTTCCGTTGACGGTCGGATTAAAGCCTATATTGGCAATTCCGCAATATTTCCGTTCGTTTACTGTAATATGTACAGCATAAACTCCGGTGACCGGTGTGACATACTGATTGAAGTTGATATTGGCAGTAGGAAATCCAAGTGTTCTTCCAAGCTGTTTTCCATGCATGACTTTACCCCAGATTCCGTATGGTCTGCCAAGATAAGAGGAAGCCAGATCAAGACGATCTTCAGCCAGAGCCTCCCGGATTGCAGTACTGCTTACGCGCACTCCGTTAATGATGAAACTTTCTGTTTTTTCCACTGAAAACAGACCTGATTCGGAGGCATAACTTGCAAGATAATCATAATTTCCGCTGCGCTGACTGCCGAATTGAAAATCATCCCCGATAATCAGATATTTGACATTCAGTTTATTAACAAGTATCTGCTCTATAAACTCCCTTGGCGACAATGTGGCAATTTTTTCTGAAAACCTGAGGCAGAAAAGGTAATCAATGTTGAGTTTGTTAAACTGATAATATTTCTGATGGAGACTAGTCAGGCGAGGAGGACGGCTGCCTTTTGTGAAGAACTCCTTCGGTTGCGGTTCAAAGAAAACCACACAGGACGGCAGTCCGAGTTCACATGATTTTTCCCTGACGCGGCTGATTATTGACTGGTGACCGAGATGAACACCGTCAAAGTTTCCGATTGTCAGTACCGTTCCCTGTGGCATTGGAGGAATGTTTTTTATACCGCGTATGAATTTCATTACAATTCCTCGTTTACCCTCAAATCTGTCTTTCTGATACCGCATATCATGCTTACAGCAAAATATACAGCTCCGCCCAGAGCAATTAATCCGCCCAGCCAGATGCAGCGCTGCATATTTGAATATGCCGTTATGGTCTCAATGTCAGGCTGCAGAAGAAGTATTGCGGCGCTCATTGCTATTGAACCGATTAACAGCTTGAATGCATAAACATACGTTTCTCTTGGAATATGATAGATGTTACGGCGGTATAAACCTCTTGCCAGCAGCAGCATGTTAATGGTTCCAGACAGTGTGGTTGATAATGCCAGACCAATGTAGTCCAAAGGATAAACAAGTGCCAGATTGAAAAAGATATTGGACAGCACGGCAATTACGGCGCATTTTACAGGAGTTTTTGTATCCTGTTTTGCATAAAAGGCAGGAGCAAAAACTTTTACAAGCATATAGGATAAAAGTCCTATTGAGCATGCAAACAGACTGGCTGCTGATTTTACTACGTCATCAGGGGAGAATTCACCGCGCATGAATATGGTTGCAATTATCAGATGTCTCAGAACAATTATTCCGAAAACGGCAGGAATACCCAGCAGCAGGACCATTCTTACACCCCAGTCCATTGTTCTGTTGAATTTATTAAGATCGTTGGATACGTTTCCCCTGGAAAGAGACGGAAGAATTACAGTGCTGATGGCAACGGCAAACATTCCAAGCGGAAATTCTATTATACGTTCTGAATAATAGAGGTAGCTAAGTGCACCGGTTGCCAGAAACGAAGCCAGGGTAGTGGTGATCAGAAGATTGATCTGATCTACTGAAATACCGAAAATGGCGGGAAGCATTAACTTTCTGATTTTTACTATGCCTTCATGGTGCCAGTTGAATTTAGGAATTCCCAGCAATTTAAGATTAATGATGAAAGGTATCTGAAACAGCAGCTGGGTGAGACCGCCTAAAAATATACCTACAGCCAGACCTACAGCAGGCTGCTGAAGATGAGGGCTGAGCAGCAGAGCGCATGAAATTACGGATATGTTCAGCAGACACGGTGACAGTGCCGGAATTGCAAATTTTTTATTGGTATTTAATACAGCGCCGAAGATTGCGGTAATGGTTACAAACCACAGGTAAGGGAATGTTATTTTCAACAGCAGACTGGCAAGCGCGAATTTTTCTGCTCCGGCATCGGATTTGAATGAATCCATATACCAGCCCCAGCCGAAAACTGCCGCCACTATTGAAGAACCAAGTACGCCGATTACTGTTATAACGGTTATCACAAGTCCCATTGTTCCGGTTACAAGACCTATGAAATCCCTGCAGGTTTTATGATCCTTCGCGTTGTATTCCGCAAGTATAGGCACAAATGCCTGATTGAATGCTCCATCCGCAAAAAGACGGCGGAAAAAGTTCGGTATGCGGTTGGCAAAGAAGAATACATCCGCAGCCAGGGACGCCCCGAGTAAATCAGCAATTATAACATCCCTGATAAGTCCTAGAATTCTTGACAGAAATGTTGACGCTGAAACTATCATTCCCGATTTCAATAAATTTTTTTTCTTTGGTTCTGTCGATTTGTTCATAAATACTCCCGGCGCCTATTATACCATTGATTGCAAGGTTTAAAATTTATTTGTTTTCCTTTCGCGGGTTCCCCGAATCTGATGAGAACGGATACAGCAACAAGCTTTTCGTCAGTATACAAACAGACATGGTTTTTGTTCTGCAGAATCCGTTGTTATCGGCTCTGCCATCTTTGCTTTAACAGGATTGATAAAAATGCAGCCGTTACCGTGATTAAGAATATTTCACATGTCTTTAATCGCAAAACAACATTTTGAACAGGTTTTATGCAAATAGAATCCGTCTGCATTAAGGACTGCCGAATAAAACTGTTGAAATTTTTTACTGCCGAGCTGAATATGGAGAAAAAACTCCAAAATAGTACATTAAATGATTATTTATAAAGTAAAACAAATTTAAATACTTTAAAAATTTGATTTATTAAATAATGATCTGTATAATTCACAACCTATAAGTTGGAATGTATTTATATTTTTAGCATTCAGCTAAATTCATAATGAATTCAAACTATTTTTGCAAAAATTATTTGTTTTTAATTATTTATAGAGGTGTTGATTTTTTAATCAACAGTTGCTAAGGAACGTTAGGAGTATACTTTGGCTAATATTAAATCTGCAAAGAAGCGTGTTATCACTTCAGAAAAAGCACGTAAAGCAAATGCAAGTGCTCGTTCAATGATGCGCACTTATATGAAGAAGGTTCTTGCTGCTATAGCATCTGGCGATAAGGAAGCTGCAAAGGGCGCTTTCATTACCGCTCAGAAGGTTTTAGATCGTATGGCTGGTCACGGCTTGATCCATAAGAAGAATGCAGCACGTCATAAGTCAAACTTATCTGCAAAGATCAAAGCATTGGCATAAGATCTTTATTAAGTAATCTGTAATTTTGAACAGGCACCTTGAACATCAGGGTGCCTTTTTTGTTTTGAAACATTCCGGACACTAACCGGATGATTGCTTCTGCCGGCTGGTATCGAAGTGTGTTGCCTGATTTGAAAAAATGAATGCCGGAATTTTATTGTCTGATGGGACTCCTTGGCAGATAATGCTTGCCGGTATTTCCGTGGTTTCTTTCAGCATACGGTGCGGTAAAGAGGAATCGCCGCACGTTCCGAAATACGGTTGCAAAAGTCATGAATAATTTAAAGTGTTTGCTGTATCCGCATATATGCAATATTGCGGATCGACCTTGAAAACATTATAATTTACACTCATAGAATTTTATTTAAAAAATATGGAATTGATCAAGAAAAATGAGTGATTATAAGAACACATTAAATCTGCCTGATACTGCATTTCCTATGAGGGGAGATTTGGCAAAGAGAGAGCCTGCAATGTTAAAGGCTTGGTATGAAGCTGGGTTATATCAAAAGATTCGCGAGTCCAGAAGAGGAAGAAAATCCTTTATTCTTCACGATGGTCCCCCATATGCAAACGGTAATATTCATATAGGTCACTCTGTTAATAAAATTTTAAAGGATATCATCATTAAATCCAAGACACTGTCAGGATTTGATGCGCCTTATGTGCCGGGATGGGATTGTCATGGACTTCCTATTGAATTGAAGGTTGAAGGTCTGGTTGGAAAACCGGGACAGAAGGTTTCAGCCGCCGAATTCAGAAAGGAATGCCGTAAATATGCAATGTCGCAGGTGAATGCACAGCGTGAGGATTTTAAACGTCTCGGTGTACTGGGCGACTGGGATAATCCGTATCTAACAATGAATTACAAAACCGAAGCTGAAATCATCAGATGTCTCGGCAAGGTTATCGAAAACGGTCATTTTGTAAAAGGCTTCAAGCCTGTTCACTGGTGCTGCGAGTGCGGTTCCGCTCTTGCTGAAGCGGAAGTTGAATATTATGACAAGAAATCAATATCCATTGATGTTCGCTTCGCTGCTGTGGATGCTGCAAAAATCAGTGAAATCTTCAAGGCAAACGGTCAGGGCGGTATTTCAATAGTAATCTGGACAACAACTCCTTGGACTCTTCCTGCAAACAGAGCTGTTTGTCTTAATCCTGACTTTGAATATGTACTGGTTCAGGTTAACGGTGAAAATCCTGAACAGCTGATTTATGCCGAAGTTCTTCATGAGGAAGCGCTGGCAAGAGCCGGAATAACCGATTATCAGATTATCGGCCGATGCAGGGGAAGTGAACTGGAACTTCAGCGTTTCAAACATCCTTTCCTGAATTTTGATGTGCCTATTGTACTGGGATCTCATGTAACTACCGATTCCGGTACCGGTGCGGTGCACACTGCTCCAGGTCACGGTATGGATGACTATGTTGTAGGCTCCAAGTACCGTCTGGAGGTTGCAAATCCTGTTGATTCCAACGGTGTATTCTATCCTGATACCGAATTTTTCGGAGGACAGAATGTTTTTGATGCAAACCCTAAGGTTGTTACTCTGCTGGCGGAGAAGGGCGCTCTGGTTAAAGCAAAGACCATAACCCACTCTTATCCGCATTGCTGGCGCCATAAGACCCCTATTATCTTCAGAGCTACTCCTCAGTGGTTTATCACCATGGACGGTGCAGGACTGAGACAGCAGGCCCTTGATGCCATCAAGGATGTTAAATGGATTCCGTCATGGGGTCAGAACAGAATTGAAGCAATGGTTGCCAATCGTCCTGACTGGTGTATTTCTCGTCAGAGAACCTGGGGTGTTCCTATCGCTCTGTTTGTCCATAGGGAAACTCAGGAATTACATCCTAGAACACAGGAACTGATAGAGGAAATAGCAAAGCGCGTAGAGAAGGAAGGTATTCAGGCTTGGTGGGATCTGGATCCTAAGGATTTGCTCGGAGCGGATGCCGAACAGTATGTTAAGGTTCCTGATACACTTGACGTATGGTTTGATTCAGGTTCAACCCATACATCCGTGGTTGCGAACAGAGAGGAATTTAACGGTCAGCAAATTGATATGTATCTTGAAGGTTCGGATCAGCACCGCGGCTGGTTCATGTCTTCTCTGATGCTTTCTCAGGCCATTAACCATAAATCTCCTTACAGGGAAGTTCTGACTCACGGTTTCACCGTGGACGGTCAGGGCCGCAAGATGAGTAAATCACTGGGTAATGTGGTTAGTCCGCAGGATGTACTGAAGAAACTCGGAGCTGATATTTTGCGTTTATGGGTGGCTTCAACCGATTACAGCGGTGAAATGACTGTATCTGATGAGATTCTCAAGAGATCGGCTGATGCATATCGTCGTATCAGAAACACAGCCCGTTTCCTGCTTGCCAATCTGAATGGTTTTGATCCTGAAAAGGATATGATTGCCAAAGACAAGATGGTTGTACTGGACAAGTGGGCTGTTGACTGCGCCTGTCAGTGTCAGAAGGAAATCCTGGCTGCATATGACAATTATGATTTCCATCAGGTGGTTCAGAAATTAATGAAGTTCTGCTCTATTGATATGGGTTCCTTCTACCTGGATATTATCAAGGACCGTCAGTATACAGCTAAAAGCAACAGTATTGCCCGCCGCTCATGTCAGACTGCCCTGTATCTGATTTGCGAGGCAATGGTTAGATGGATGGCTCCGATCATGAGTTTCACTGCAGATGAAATCTGGAAGCAGATGCCTGGAAAACGTGCGGAATTCGTGTTTACCGAGGAATGGTATCAGAATCTGTTTGAACTTGATGCCGATGAAACCATGAACAATGATTACTGGGAAAAGATTAAACTGATCCGGGATGAGGTTAACAAACAGCTTGAAAACAAACGTAATGACAAGGAAATCGGCGGTTCACTGCAGGCTGAGGTGACCCTCTACTGTTCCGATGAAATTGCTGATGCTCTGGAGAAACTGGAGGATGAACTGAGATTTGTTCTGATTACCTCAAAGGCGCAGGTGGTGCGCGGACAGAATTCATCAGATGCAGTTAAGTCGGAAATGGACGGCCTTTCCATCAGTGTTGTTCCTTCACAATTCCAGAAATGTGAAAGATGCTGGCACTATGTTGAATCCGTGGGTCATACCAGACCGGGGATCTGCGATCGCTGTGCAAAGAATATTGATGAAGACGGCGAAATCCGCAAGTTTGCATAAGTAGTTTATTTTTCGGGATCTGTTGGCAGAAGTTCTACAGATCCTTTTTTGTATTAATTTTATGGAGTTTTGTAGTGAAACTGTCTTCGTCTGGATTGTTTTACAGCTGGGTTGCACTGCTTACGATAATTGTGGATCAGATATCCAAGGATATTGTAGTCAGAAATATTCCCTACCACGGAAATATAGAAATATTTTCTTGGTTTTCTCTTACCCATGTGTACAACACTGGTGCCGCGTTTAGTTTTCTGGCTTCTCAGTCAGGATGGCAGAGTTATTTGTTTCTGGCAATTGCTGCGGTTGTCTCTATAGGAATCATTGCGTATCTTGCAAAGATACCTATGCAGTCCAAAGCTACAGCTGTCAGTCTTAATCTGGTTCTTGGCGGAGCCATCGGAAATGCGATAGATCGCGTATTCCATTCTCATGTAGTTGATTTTATTTCTGTTTATGTTAAAGATGTGTTTAATTATCCGGCCTTTAATATTGCAGACAGTGCCATTTGTGTCGGTGCTTTTTTACTGGTTGTAATTTCAATTTTTGCCAAAGATCCGAAAATAGAGGTTGATAAGTCCTGATGGAAAGAACAGTATATCTTGCAAACCCACGCGGTTTCTGTGCCGGTGTTTCCCGTGCCATTTCAATTGTGGAAGCTGCCATAGAGAAATTCGGAGCTCCGATATATGTTCATCACGAGGTTGTTCATAACCGCTATGTGGTTGATGATTTAAGGCAGAGAGGTGCTATCTTTATTGAATCGCTTGATGAAGTTCCTGATAACTCCATTCTGATCTTCTCTGCTCACGGCGTTGCTCTTTCGGTGGAAAATGAGGCAAAAAGCAGACCTTTGACAGTTTTTGATGCAACGTGCCCTCTGGTTAGTAAGGTTCACATAGAGGTAAGAATACTTTCCAAAAAGGCTGAAGAGGTGATCATGATTGGGCACCGCGGACATCCTGAGGTTGTAGCAACACTTGGACAGTATACCAATGAGGACAAGGGAATATATCTGATAGAAAGGGAAACGGATATTGATTCACTGGAGGTTAAGGATCCTTCGCGCCTTTCATACGTAACGCAAACCACTTTGAGCATAGATGAAAGCAAAAAGATCATTGCGTCACTCAAACAGAGATACCCTCTCATTCAGGGTCCTCGGAAGGATGATATCTGCTATGCGACCCAGGCACGACAGAATGCCGTAAACAATCTTGCCGAGAAGGTTGATTTGTTCATTGTGGTCGGTTCGGTTAATTCATCGAATTCAAACCGTCTGAGGGAACTTGCTTCTTCACACGGATGCAGAGCCTATCTGATAGATGATATTTCCCAGATACAGGACAGCTGGTTTGATGAGCAGACAGAAAATATAGGTATTACAGCCGGAGCTTCCGCGCCAGATGTTCTGATAGATCAGGTTGTCGGATATATTAAGGAAAATTACCATGCTGAGGTTGTGGAAACTGAAGGTGAAATAGAAAACCGGAATTTTGAAATACCGAGCGGTCTGAGATAGGCAGTTGCAGACAGAATGCAGTACTAATTTGTCAGTGCAGGTATAACATTAGAAAAATAAGGAATTTATATGATTTTTAATCCCAATATGAATAAAGTGACACTTGATCAGTCCATTCAATGGGTGACAAAAGGTTTTAAGGAAATTGTAAAAAATTACCGGTTGTTCGGATTAAATGTCATGAGTGTTTTTGTAATAACCTCCTGCATAGATCTGTTTTCTGCCAGGATGCCTGTGTTAAACGTACTGTACGTAATGTACTTCTGCATTCTGGGGACAGTAATCCTGAATCTGTATAATTCAAGAAACCGACAGGACCACCTGATAAGCCTTTTTGCCGGATTCAGACCTCCGTACGTGCGCAGACTGATGACTTCAGGTATTCTGTTCTGCATCGGTTTTATTGTTACTCTTATTGTTTCCATGATTTTCCTTTACTATAAAGGTTTTTTCAATCAGGAAAATATAGAGCAGCTCCAGATGGTGACTGAAAGACTGTCATCTCCTGCAGCGCTTAAACAGCTGGAGGAAGTTATATCCAATATGGGGGCAAAACAGTTTGATTTCGGAGCTTTCAGGGAAATTTTCCCGAACGTCGATCTGGGAAAGATCGCAATGCTTACACAGCAGCTGGTTATTGCCATAGAGATTTTTCTGATTATCTTCTTAATTGTATTCTGTTATTTCTGGCTGGTTCCGTATTTCTGCACATTGTGCTATGAAGATCTTAAATACAAAAGAATCAATATGTATGCCTTATCGTTTAAAGCCGCTTTCAGTTTAAAAAATATTTTGCCTTTGTTCAGTTTCGGCATTTCTTTGTGTGTAATCATAGTTCTGTACAATTTCCTTCTGGTGGAAGTTATAAATTCCGTTTCAAATATGCCGGTAAGAATATTGCTGGAGGATTTGAAGGATGCCGTAAGCAGCTGCTTTATGCTGTACTCCGGATATTTTATGTTTCTGGACTTGTTTTCAAATCATGAGGAGGAAAAGCAGGAAGTTGCGGCACAGAATATTTCAGACAAAAACAAGATGGCGGCGAATGTTGAAGTGAAGAAGCTTTAGTATGCCGTCGGTAATGTTTAAAACAGTGATTTGTTCAATGAATTTCCGGTTCAAAGCCGGAATACAGCATGGAGAGTAGTTATGTACCAGATAGTTACTATAATTGCAATTTTAGCTGTCAGCGGGTGTTTTGCCGGATTTCTGGCAGGGCTTCTGGGTGTCGGCGGAGGAATAATATTTGTTCCGGTAATATTTTTTCTGCTAGAGAATTATTTTCACATCGAGCCCGATATCGCAATCACCATTGCGACAGCAACATCACTGATGTGTATGATTCCTACATCTCTGTCATCATGTCTGTCACACTACCGGAAGGATAATATTGAATTATCAATTTTAAAACGCTGGTTTCCGATTTTGATTGCCGGTGTGATTGCCGGAACTCTTGTATCAGCCAGATACGGCGGAACCTGGCTTACAATTTTGTTCGGATTTATAATTATAACGGCAAGTCTGAACATGCTGTTAAGAGCAAAGGCTCCTCCTCTAAGAGAGTCATTGCCCGGGATGGCAGGACAGAGCCTTATTGCTGTTTTTGTATCATTTTTTTCGGTAATGCTTGGTATAGGTGGCGGAACTCTTTCTGTTCCGTTACTGACGGCTTTTAATGTTCCTGCCCGCAAAGCAATAGGAACAGCATCATCCATAGGATTGATTATTTGTTTACCGGGTGCAATAAGCACGCTGATTTTTTCCGAGCACCCCGGTATTCCGGCAGATCTCCTTTTTGTTGGAAAAATCAGTTTTCTGGCCGTTTTCTGCATTGTGCCGTTTTCTGCTTTATGTGCACCTTTAGGAGTAAAAATCAACAGGAGGATCAATCCTGTTCTTTTAAAGAGACTGTTCGGCATAATGATGATTATTACCGGGTTGAAAATGCTGCACAGTGCATTAGGTTAAAAAACTGTGTTGTTACGGGTTCAAGATATTTATATTTTTGATTATATACGGGTGATTTATGAATAGATTGTTTGCTGCTGGTTTGTCGGCGCTGATTTGCGTGAATTGCATGGCTGCCGACTGGGAATTGCTCAAAATTGATGATCATTATGCAGAAATTAATTCCGATAAGGGGCTTGTGCTGAGCATTGGCAAGGTTGATTATAAAGATGTTGTGCAGGATGTAACACATATGTCTGAAATCAACAAATGCGACAAACCGGTTTTTGCCGATAAAAATGAATCTTTTATTGTGCGGAACTGTAAAATCGGAAATATAAAACAAAATGTCTATGCCAGAATAGATGCTTCCGGCAGCGATGAGATGAATACTGATGCAAAACTATTAAGATATGTTCAGGTTTATTTAGTGGGAGATGAACTGTCGGATCTGAGTTATGAAAAGGAAGCCCTGGCATTCCTGGACAAAAATTATATTGACAATCCGTATCAGGACTGGATTGTCAACAAGGTTTCCAGTGAACCTTCCGCAATGCTGGTGGAAAATCAGTCTTTAAAAACAGTCATAACTGTTAATCTGTCGGAGTATCCTCATGAAGAGAATTTCAGCAAGGACAAATATATATCCGAACTGGCCAAAACACTGTTATGTGAGGATACCGAACTGACAGACGGTATATATGTAATGAGCAGGTGCTCGACATTTAAGGTTTATGAAGTAAGGGATTTGAAGGATTCTCAGTATGTGATATACGGTATAAGCTCTGATTCCTATTCCAATCCCGAGGTGAAAAACAAAATCGGGGAAATACATAAGAAACTGTAATTCTGCCGGTTAAGTATGGATTTCAGCATTGTACTGAATGATGTATTTAACCTGAATTTATGTATTGCGCTGAACATCACACTTGACGGTTGTTATTGTTTGCATAGATGTTCAGCGTACTTTTTTTAAATTATCATATTGAAATATCTATAAATTTTTTTATATTCTTTTTATAGAATTTTTGAACCTATCACATTATTATCTTTTTTATTTCAATATACTCTATATTAAAGCAGATCTGTTATGAAACTGTAGATCTTCTGTTTTCAAAGATCTTTGCTGCGTTTAAGTGTGTTCTATTTGGCTGCGTTTGTTAAGGGTGTTCTGATACGCACAAGCAGGATAAGTGAAAGCAGAGGTTTTATTGTTTTATCGGTTTCTTTATGGTTGTTGTGGATCAATATTGGTTGAGATTATAGTGAGGTTGTTTTGAAAAATTTCATTTCCCTGTTGTGTGTCCTGGCTGTGATTTCGGTAGCAGTATCTTTATGGGCGGTAATGGGCGGTGCAAAGACCGCTGTTGTTATTCTGCTGATAGTATCGCTGATACTGCTGGCTTGCGTGGGATTTTTCGGACTCAGATTCTGGAACTCGTTCGTATGTTCATCCAAATCGCTGTCGCGAATTGAACGTAAAATAGAAGAGGATGATTCTGACTATCTGTCTGAGGATTCTGAACTTGGTTATAAACTGTTTAAAATTCTTAATAAAATCAAATCATCCTATCAGGATCGAAAGGATGAAACTTTCGCTGTAATTAACGAATCATTTGATTTTCAGAAAAGATCAAATGAACATCTGATTAAATCCTCCGAGGAGGTCCTGTCTCAGGTGATTGCAGCGGCCGCCGCCGCTGAGGAAATGTCCTCAACTTCAGGGGAAATTTCCAAAAACTGCAACAAGGCCGCGTTAAATTCCGATGAAGCCAGAAATCTTGCCAATGAAGGTATGAATGTGGTGCAGTCAACTGTTGCAAATATCAGAGGTCATAGCAAAAAGACCAAGGAAGATGCCCAGATAATCGTAAAACTGAGTGAACAGACTCAGAAAATCGATTCGATTATTTCCACCATTCAGGAAATTGCAGCCCAGACTAATCTTCTGGCTTTGAATGCGGCAATTGAGGCTGCGCGCGCCGGCGAACATGGACGCGGATTTGCTGTGGTTGCGGATGAAGTTAGAGCGTTGGCTGCAAGAACCGCTCAGTCCACAACGGAAATCAGTGAAATGATTTCAAATGTGCAGGAAGATGCAAAGACTGCAAGTTTATCCATAGAATCAACAGTAGGTCAGATGGATGAGGTTGCAGCATCGGCGGAAAAACTGCAGGATACATTAAATAATATCACCGCCATGATTCTGGATGTGAACCAGGAAATTATTCAGATTGCTACGGCTACCGAACAGCAGACTGCGACATCGTCCGAAATGTCAAGTACCATTCAGGGTATTACAGAAAAAGTATCCAATATGAATGAGAATATTGTTGAAATTGATAAAGAAGCGGATGGTATTGCACAGAAATACCGCGACATAGTGGCTGGCTAGTTATATTTGACCTTTTGGTTGGTTTATGAAACTTCCGGATATGATGGTTCGGAAGTTTTTTATTTGCATATTTATTAAATTTTAGTTTGATTACTTTGCCGTATAGTGTGAAAATTAGCACTATTGGTACAATAATTCGGATCGCTTTAATATAT